>CAMCVE010000007.1 GCA_945881775.1 Bacteriovorax stolpii | reverse complement strand
AATGGAGCGGGAGACGGGATTCAAACCCGCGACCTTTGCCTTGGCAAGGCAACGCTCTATCAGCTGAGCTACTCCCGCGTCGAAGTGCTGATAGCTTTAGTGGTCTCGGGGGGTCTTTGCAAGGGCTGGTGTGAGGAAAGCGTCATTTTCTTGGCCCCTGTAAAGACCGGACCGACTCTTACGCGATTATTCACAAAATTCTTTACAACCCCACTTGACGATATGTGGATAACCTCATAAAACTCTCCTCAGGCCACGAAAATTGGCAAAATGTCACCGGTCCTGTCCCCTAACGGGCCCGGTTGATTTGTAAAAGCCCGGACTGCAGTCCCCTTGCCCTCCCCTCTGCATCCGGGCTTTTCTTTTTTCAAAAAAGGCGCAATGAAACTTCGGGTTGCCTCTCTCCAATTTAAGATCTCCCCCTGCGACTCCTTCGATCACTTCCGCTCACGCGTTGCCGACCACGTCGCCTCAGCCGCCGATTACCGCGCGAAGCTTCTCGTGTTTCCTGAATATTTTTCTATCGGACTTTTGCACGCTGGCGTTTTGTCTCTGCCGATGCACGATCAGATTCGCCGTCTCGCTCTCGACTACGCAGCTCCAAGCCTGCAACTCTTTCAGGAGCTCGCCAGAAAACACAATTTATTTATAGCCGCAGGCACGGTGCCCGTTCTCAACGGAGAGACGCAGAACATTGAGAATCACTGCCACCTCGTGGCGCCGAGTGGTCAGTCTCTTGCGCAGGGAAAATTGCACATGACTCGCTTCGAGTCCGAAGACTGGATTGTTCACGCGGCTCGCGGACTGAAGGTGATTGAAACTCCTTTCGCCAAGGTTGCTATTGCGATCTGCTACGACGTGGAATTTCCCGAGCTCGTGCGAGCGGCTGTTCACCAAGGAGCGCGTATTCTTATTGTGCCGAGTTGCACCGACGATCGTCAGGGTTGGCTCCGAGTGCGTTACTGTGCGCAAGCGCGCACGGTGGAGAATCAGATTTATGTGATTCATTCTTCGACTGTCGGAGGATTGCCTCGTGTTCCCTCGTGCGCGCTCAACTACGGGCAAGCGAGTCTTCTCACTCCAAGCGACTACGCTTTTGCCCGCGATGGAATTCTGGCAGAAGGACAGGCAAATCACGAGATGATGATCGTGGGGGAGCTGGATATGGAGGCTCTAAAAAACTCCCACGAAAATGGAACGGTGCTGCCTCTAAGAGACAGTCTACGAACACCAGAAACTGTCAAAGACGTTGAGCTACTTGCACTTCACTAGCCACTCGGGCGCAATCGGGGTCGTGGTGCCAGCGTGCATGCCGCAAAGATTTTGGTAGAGCTTTGTTGCAACAGGCCCTGCCTGGCCGTTTGCCACACGAATGCGCTCACCTCGCCAGCCTAGCTCTGCGATGCTTGTGATCACGCTAGCCGTGCCACACGCAAAGACTTCACTCACGCTGCCCGAGGCGATGCTCTTGAGCATTTCGTCGACGGCAATAGGAGTTTCCTGGACCTCGATCTTGAGGTGCCTAGCGATTTTAATAAGGCTGTCACGCGTGACGCCCGCGAGAATCGTGTCGCCAAGCGGAGGAGTTTTGAGAACTCCGCGGTCCACCACAAAGACGTTCATGCCGCTGAGTTCTTCCAGGTAGCGGCGCTCGACGGCGTCGAGGAACATGACGTTCGTGAAACCAAGCTTTTTGGATTCGGCCACAGCTCGAAGACTTGCTGCGTAGTTGGCGCCTGTTTTGGCGGCACCCAGTCCGCCGTGGGCCGCGCGCACGTGCTTGTCAGAAATCCAAATGCTGATTGTTGCGGGCTTGTCGCTTGAGACATCACCGAAATAGCCGCCCACAGGGCAAGCAAGAATGTAGAAGAGGTACTCACTCGCAGGAGCCACGCCGAGCGAGTTGGAGTTTCCGATCATCGTGGGGCGCAAATAAAGTGAACCTGGGAGCTCGGGAGTGAGGTGAGCGAGTTTGTGCACAAGAGCTTTGAGGCCTGCCATGAATTCCGCTTCGGGATAGGGGGGCATGGCGAGATACTCCGCCGACAGGGACATACGGGTGATGTTCGCGTCGGGACGGAACATCGAAATGCCGCCGGCCTGTTTGTAGGCCTTGAGGCCTTCAAAAATCTCTTGAGCGTAGTGCAGAGTTTTTGAGCCAGGGTGCATCTCGAATTTGTGGAGCTCTGTGAGGGCCCAGGGCTGCCACTGGCCATCTTTGTGGGTGGCCTCGATCATGTATTTTCCGTAGTATTTGCCGAAACCTAGCTGCGAAAGCGGTAGGAGCTCATCGATGGAGTTCAGAGACATGATATGGTCTTAGTCGGCGCGAGGTTTTCCGTAAATCACGCATTGTGTTGAATTTGTCAGCGCTCCCCAGCCTGACTCTTCAAAATTAATTAAAATCACGGACTTTTACTAAGGGACGGCTGCATTTTGATGTTTCGACGGTCCTGGACTTAAGGCCTGCTTGCTTCTCTTTATTATTAAGCTGCTACCAGTCGGTTCCTCCCTTCATGTTTGGCTCGGTAGAGGAGCGCATCTGCATCGGCCGAAGCCCTCATCATTGAAGTGTCCGTGTTCCAAGTCACCGCTCCGAAACTTGCTGTGAGTGAGATCTTTTCCCCTTGGTTGATTCGGCACGGTGTCGTTGCGAGCTGCAGGCGAAGCGCTTCTAGGAAGTTGCGATTTGCCTCGACTCCTTGAGGCAGGACCATCACGAACTCTTCTCCTCCCATTCGGCAGACGAGGCCCCCTTCGGGCGTATTAGTTTTAAGGATGCGTGCGACGTGCTTTAAGGCTTCGTCGCCGGCCTGGTGGCCGTGGGTGTCGTTCACCTTTTTGAAGTGATCGATGTCGATGATCACAAGAGTCGTTTGCTGGGGCAAGAGCCCAAAGTTCCGGCGGCTCTCGATGAGTTCCACGAAGGCTTCGCGGCGCAGACACTGAGTGAGGCCGTCGCGCTCGGCGCGTTCTCTCCAGACAGAGACTTCGCGACGGAGATTTTCGATTTGTTCGACGTGTTTTTTGAGAAGGTCTTCGTAGCGGATTTGGGTTTGGATTTCGTTTGCAAGAATCATATCGATCCCTCCTACAGTGAGTGCCGAGATCCCCAGGGTTGTGTTGTGTGTGTGAAGTTTCCCTGAGGATCCCGGACTCTTACGTTCTGCTAACTTATGAAATCCAAGATGCGTGCCAGTTGTGGCGAAGCCATGGAGTGGGGTCTGAGCTGAAATTGGGGTGGGTAGACCGCAAAAAAGCTGGGGCGATCGCACCCCTGGGATGCGGCGACGAGACCTCAGGGGCGGGCTGGGATCTAAGCAGGAATGAAGGCTTGGTTAAGAAGCTTTTTTGAGAGGTGCTTTGTCGTTGGATCCGAGCGAGAGTTCTTTCATACGACGAGCCAAGTTCTTGCGGTCGATGCCGAGCTCGCGGGCTGCGGCACTAATATTGCCATCGTGAGTGTCGAGAGCTCTCGAAATCCACTCAGACTCGAAATGATCGAGCACCTGCTGCTTCATCTCGGAGAGTGAGCTGCTCTTCACCTCGACGGACTCAGATTTGACTTCAATTGCGACGTGGTCGGGCAGGGGAGAGACGATGAGCCGCGAGTCATCGTATTCCTCGAGAATTGAGGCGCGCTCTATCCAGTTGTGGAGTTCTCGGATGTTTCCCGGCCACGGGTAGTATCCCAGCCTTTCGGGGTCGCGCACTCCATGGAGTTCAAAGCGACCCGCGATATGCGTTGAGAGTGTGGGCAAGTCGTCCCGGCGCTCGCGCAAGGGCGGCAGCTCTAGTGTGATCACATTGAGGCGGTAGTAGAGGTCTTCTCGGAAGAGGTTCTTCTTCACGAGCTCCAGTAGGTTCTTGTGCGATGCCGCCACGATGCGGCCTCGGAAGGGAATTTCTTTGTTCGAGCCCACGCGCCTAAAACGTCTCTCCTGCAAGAAGCGCAAAAGCTTGGTCTGGTGTTGAGGCGCCATGTCGCCGATCTCATCGAGGAAGAGCGTGCCTGTCTGGACCGCTTCAGCAAGACCCATGCGACTTGCAAGTGCCCCGCTGAAGCTTCCCTTTTCGTGACCAAAAAGTTCACTCTCAAAAAGCTCCTGCGGAACAGTGGCACAGTTGAGCGCCATGAAAGGAACCTTGTCTGCGTCAGCGTATGTCAGGTGATGAAGTTCTTGGGCGAGGACTTCTTTGCCGGTGCCTGTTTCTCCTTGGATGAGGAGTGTGGAGTGCGGCTTCTTGGCGAGCTGCTGGAGAACCTCGCGGATTTCTCGGAGCGCCTTGGAGTTTCCTACAAGGCGGGGCTCGGAGAGGCGCAGGGGCCTCAGGGTCTCAAGTTCGCGGTCCTGCAGTCGGCACAAGTGGTCGAGGCGACGCAAGAGCTGTTCGCGTTCTTTGATCATGTGGTGCCGCTCGCCAGCTCGCTGGACGCTCACCTCGATAGCATCCAGATCAAAGGGTTTTTCGAAGAAGGCGAAGGCTCCCGCTGCGACCGCGCGAATCGCAGATTCTTTGTCTCCGTGGCCTGTAACTATAATCGCGGGCACGTGGAACTTTGAGATCACTTCGAAACCGTTCATCTCGGGCATACGGAGATCACTCACGAGAACTTCTGCATCAAATTCTTTTTGAATCTCTATCGCTTCGGGGCCGCTAGTCGCCACGCGCACGCTATGGCCCTTGCGCTCGAGGCGGCTCACGAGAACCTTGCGCACGACTTCGTCATCGTCGACGACAAGGACTCTAAAATATGGCGCCTGACTGCTCATGCCGCCTTGGCCTCTTTTGAAGCTGCTGCAAGAGGGAGCTTCAAGATGAAGGAGCTTCCTTGGGGACCGCTTTCTTCTAGGAAAAGTTCTCCCCCAAAATTGTGCGCAATGCTGAAGCTGATTGAGAGGCCTAGTCCCAAACCCTTGCCTTGCTCTTTGGTGGAGAAGAAGGGGTCAAAGATTCGTTCGCGTGTGGAGGCTGAGACACCTGGCCCGTTGTCACGGATGCGCATGCAGACCATGCCATTTTCAACATAAGCCTCGAAGCTGATACGCCCTCGATGACCAGGCTGAGTGTTGCGCTTATCCAGGATCGCGTCGCGGCTGTTGGTGAGCAGGTTGATGAGCACCTGTTCGACGGGATGAATTTGCGCGAGAACGGCGAGCGATTCCGGAATCGCTGCGACATCCACATAGATCTCACGATCCTCGAATTGCTTTTGGAGAAGTTTGAGAACATTGGTGGCGAGCGTGCGCACCGCAACAGCTTCTGGCGCCTGTGCATTTGAAGTTTCAAAGTGATTGCGCTCTTTGCGGGCGAAATCGCGCAAGTGCGAGAGAAGCTCGGCCATCTTGTCCGCGTTGAGGATCACGTCATGGCTGAGTTCTGCGAGTTGGCTGCGCTTGGGTTTCTTAACTGTGGTGACAATATCGTGCAGCTCTTGAGCGAAACCGCGAATACCTGTGAGGGGCTGATTGAGCTCATGGCTCATGCCCGCCGCTAGTTCCCCGAGTGCGACAAGCTTCGAGGCTTGCGACATTTTTTCTTGAGTTTCTTTCAGTTGGTAGTGAACGCGTTCGAGCTCCTGGTAGGCAAGTTCCATCGACTGGTGCTTGGCCACAAGATCGCGCATCATCAGCTGGCGCTCAGTATCGTCTGATAAAACGATCAGCGCATAGTGCTCCGAATCGATTGTGAGATGGCGAACGCGCACCGATGCAAAGCGAGGCTCTCCCGATTTTGTAACGATGAGAATGTCGTTGTAGTAGCCCTCGTTCTCCACAACTTCGTGCGAGAGTGAGCGCTCGCGCTCAAAGCCCGAAGGTGCGGAGTTTTGGAGCACAGTCATGCGCTCGCCTTCGATCTCTTCGCGGTTCACACCAAAAAGTGCTGTGAGGGTTTTGTTGGCGCGGTGGATGCTCGAGTCCCTCAGGCGTACGGCGAGCAAGGCGTCGCTCGACTCCTCAAAAAACGCCTGAAAAAGTGCCGTCGAGCTCACAGACGACTTATCGGCTTAATGGGCCTAAGTGTTGAGGGAAGCCGAGAGGAATGACGAAGCGCGTTCCATCTCACTTTCCATCTTTGTTTCCAGCTCTTTAAGGGCCTTTGGGGCGAGGTTTAAAAATTTCAGATAGTTCTCGGGGTACTCGGGCTGAATGTTGTCGCCCGACTCGCCTACGGAAAAGCGCTTGGCCATAATATCGCCCAAAGTCGCCATCATGATCACGGGCTTCATCTGAGGATAGATGCTCTCCATCTTTTCGATGTCGCGGTGGTGGTAGCGAATGGTTTTGCGGATCACGACCGGCAGCTGCCACTTGTCAGCAAGTCGCTCACCGAGCACCGTGTGGCCTGGCAGTTCGAGTTCGGTTTCAGCATCCAGGAAACTCTTGTTTTCGAGTTTCGCTTTGGTGACAACGCGCTTTATATCTTCAGGAGCCACTTTAAAAAGCGCAATCTTGCCCACATCGTGCAGCAGTCCGCAGGTGAAGGCGTCCTCGGGTTTAGCGACCCGCAATTGTTTAGCAATCATCTCGGCCGCAATCGCCGACGCCAGCGAATGGCGCCAGAACTCGAGAACGTTGAAATACGGAGCAGCCTTGATCTCAAAACTCGAGAAAACACTTGTGCCCAGAACGAGCATCGAAATCGAATTGAATCCAAGAAACGCCAGCGCCCGGCTCACATCGGTGACCTCAGTGCTGAGATTGTAGAAGCTCGAGTTGACGAGTCGAAGCACCTTCGCCGTGAGCACTTGGTCTCGTTTGAGAACCTCTGCGATCTGCGTTGCGCTTGTTTTGGGATTGTTGACGAGCTCCATCACGCGCTGCACGACCACCGAGAGAGTTGGGATGTCGCGCAGCTTGTCGACCAGCTCGGTCAGTTTCGCGGAAGAGCTCATGGGCTTTGTTTTCGGAACTTCGGCCCGTAAACTTCAACTTTGCCGCAGTGCTTTCACGTGGCGTGCCCCTTGCTTGGCGCCCGAGTATGAAAAACACCCTGCGTTTCAAAAAATCCCGTACTTTAGTCCTCGCCCAAAGATGGGAGCGTTATGTCGAGACGCGCCTCAAATGGGGCGAGCTTCGCCGAGGCGCTTTAGATCGCGCTTGCTTGCGAAGCTTGCGGCGGGCGCTCGGACTGACATTGAAAGATGCGGCCGCGCGGGTGGGCTGCAGCCGCTCAGAGCTGTCGCGCTTGGAGCGTAGCGAGATCGCAGGCACCCTGCGCCTCGAGTCGCTGCGCAAAGTTTTGCGAGGCTACGCGTGCCGCTTAGCGTACATACCTATTCCCATCGACGTCCCAAACTTTTGCGAACTCCGCGAGCAAATTGCGACTCGAAGCTCGGCCAGCCCGAGGGGTGTGGCGGGCTGCATACAGAGAGTTCTGGCGGAGCTTGGGCAAGAATCCGAGTTCTCCGAGACGCGTGGGTCCCATGCGGCAGGTTTGGCCCGCGATTTGTAGCCCTTCGGGAGAATGGGGTGCACTAGCTACATGCCAAAAGAGGCTTGATAGATGTGGACTTCGGGCTCGACCTACCAAGCCACTTTTGCAATGTACCCCGGGCGAGTGAGCGGGGCCCCCCTGCGAGCCGGATTGCGTTTGCCTCTCGATTAGCGAGTCGGCATGCGCTCGCTCAGGAAATCGCGAATCTCATGGCGGTGACTCTTCGAGGCGCTGATAATTCCAAGAAAGTGATTCGCGTGAATCTTGATGACGCTGGGGCTTGGAAAGAGGTTGATCAGATCGAGTTGATTTCGGGTGGGCACGGTGACGTCGTTCGTGGTGAGAACGTGCAGCGTCTCGGGGAGATCTTTGGCGCGTCTCAGAAGATCTGCAGGGTCGATGCTGACGTGTCGCTTCAGGAAAGCTTCGTATTCGGCAACCGTCTTGATACCGTGGCGTTTCATGCTTCCGCGAGTTTGCCTGCGCGCGCGAGGATGATTGCTCTCAGACAGGATTTCCGAAACGTGAGCACCCGTTGCGATGAGTGCAGCGACCTTAATGCGAGGTTCGAGGGCGACCAGGCTCGAGCCCACGATGCCACCTAGGCTTGTTCCGATCAGGGCGACGGGGCCGCGGCTCTTGGAGAGGACGGCTTTAGCCGCAAGGCGCACGCGATTGAAAAAATCATTGTGCATGCGGGGATCATAGAAGTCGTATTCGGTCTCGGGCCATGAGACGAGAATCTGGGTCCTAAAACCCGAGCGGCACATCTCGCGTCCCCAGAGGCGGTCAAGCGGCGTCTCTCCGCCGGTGGTGGGCAGCACCAGCACGCTACCGGGGCGGGCCGGTCCCTCGGGCGTGTATTCACGAACCTTGGCGTCTCCAAGAAGGCGTCCGCGCTCATCTTTGAGATCAAAGCGGCTCAAAGTCATTTCGCAAGCCAGGGTAGGAAGTGAAGCCGTTAAGAGAAGGACAGCAACAAGGTTCAATTTCATGACGCACTGCATAACATACTCAATTTGCACTGGCAAAGGTCTTTGTAAAGACTCCGTTAAGTTATTGAATCTTAATCATATATTCATGCGCCGCTATCCCCGACCTTGCTACACTGAACTAAAGGGAGTCCTTCTATGGGCAATGTGTTTCTGAAAATTAGCTCCATTATCTGCACCTTAAGCATCCTGGCGCCCGTTGCTGCCAGAGCTGCCGCCTGTGCTCCGGTGGAGGGAAGCGTGCCAGTAGGACAGCCGCAGAACATAGCGGCCTGCAATGCAATTGAAGCCTCTGCGCAGGCTTGCGCAACCCAGTATTCAGAGCAAATGGGGATCGCGACCACCCAAGAAGCTCAGGCCAAATCCTTTCAAGGAGCAGCGGCGGCACAGGCGGCCGGAACACTTGCCAACGCGCAAGGCGGTGCGAGTGAAACAGGTGGAGCGAGCAATGCTGCCGCTGGAGCAAGTATTGCGCAGGCCAACGCCCCTTCCACCGCATGCATCACTGCTGCTGGATCGGCCGAGACGGCAGCTCGTACTTACGAGGCGCTGATGTCAGTCTCCAAACAGGCTCAGTGTACTATTCAGCCTAGTCCTCTTGATATCGGCAGGGCCTCGGGCTTGAAAGCAACCTGCCAAAAGCATGTTTCCGACAACGGTGGCATCATGTCCGGCCTCAGCAAAGCCGCAATCCCGCTCGCAGCTCTCGCGGCTGGCGCGCTCGGTGGTTTCATGATGGGCAAATCCAGCGGTGGCGACGATGAAAAAACCGACGATGCCAAAGAAGAAACCCCGGCGGCTGCCGGTGCAGCACCTGCCGCTCCTGCGGAAGATTCTTGCGGCGCAAACGCTGAGAAGAACGCCGCCGGCCTTTGTGTTGTGAAATCCGAAGACGACACCTGCTACGCCGCAGACGGCAAGACCGAAGACAAATCCAAAGTGCGCGACAGCAAGGGCGTCTGCGTGTCCACGAGCTCACTCTGTCAGACAGGTTACGACTACGACACCGTCAACAAAGTTTGTAAAAAGAGCTCCTGTTCGTCGGGATTCAGCGAGAACGAGTTGGGTGAGTGCATCTCGAATGGCACCGGTGGCAACACGATCGCTGTAGGATCTCCCGATCCCATTGTTGGCGAAGACCCCAATAAAAAAGATGAAGAAACGCTCGCCGAAAAACTTGCCAAGAACAAAGCCAAAAGCAGTGGCAGTGCATCGACAAGTTCTACGGGCGGCAGCGCTCGCAACGCCGCCGCTGCAGCCAGCTCTGGAAAAGGCTCGGGTAGCTTCCAGGCTTCTGGCGGCGGCACCGGCAGAGGTGGCTCAGGTGGTGGCTTCGGGGGTGGCGGCTTTGCCGCAAACGGAGGTGGTGCCGATGGCGCTGCGGGCAAAGTTTCTGAAGTTCAGTATCAGCCTGTGAAATGGGCCAATCCCAAAAAAGACCGTCCTCTGCGCGACGTCCTTCGTAAGTAAGTAAAACTTCGACCGTTTAGGTCCAGTCCACAGCGAATTCCTTGCGGGTCTTGTCGGGCCACTCGACCGCAAGGAAACGTTTGTCGAGGCCATGCCGGAACACCTTGCGCGTGACTTCGACGTCAACGGCGCAGTACTCAGCTAACTCTTTCATTTTGCCTTGCTTGTACCATTCGACGGCCATCTTGCCGTCGCCGGACTTGCCCTCGCCCAGACACCCCTGGGCCACGTACTCAAGCTTGATGAAGCGCCTTCCGAGGCCTCGCTCCACTTCGTCCATAAGGTCCAGGACCTCGAGGCCCTCCATTTTGAGACCGTAGCCCGTCATCACAGGCAAATCGAAGCGGCGGATGTTGTAGCCGATCACAAGCCGCTCGTAGCAAAGCTCGATGAGCTTGGGCATGTCCTCTTCAAAGAAGGTCAGCATTTTCTGGCTGCGGGAATCCCAGGCGCAGGCCACGCTCACGCCAAGGCGCGCCAAATTCTCTAAAGAGAAATCCTTGGGGGCGAGTTCTTTGGTTTCGATGTCAAAGACCAGATAGTCCTTGTAACGCTCAAAAATCGACGCAGGTGCTAAGTCCTTGGAAAGTGGAACGGAGTGGTGGTGCTCCCAAAACGAGGTGCGCAACTTCGATGACGGCATTCAGTTTCCACTTAGCACGGCTCGACAAGGGGGGATAGTGTGAGTGTAAACTACGGGAATGACTAAAAAGGATCTGGGCTTCAATCCCAAACCCCTCTACAACGTGGGCCAGCAAGAATTCAAAATGGCTCCGCGCGGCCGCCCCTGGGTCGACACCCCCGATGAACTTTGGAACAGCTGGATCTGGCAGCAGCAAAACCGCGTGCGTCGGATGGACCACCTCGAGGCCTGTGTCGACGTCACCCAAGAGGAGCGCGACGCTTTCGACAAATCGTCAGAGCTCTTTAACATGGCCGTGACGCCTTACTACGCCTCACTCATGGATCCCCTGAACCCTGACTGTCCGATTCGCTTGCAGTCGGTTCCCAAGATGGGCGAGCTCACGATTGCTCCCGGCGAAATGGAAGATCCTCTCGGCGAAGAGACCGACATGCCCGTCCCTGGCATCACGCACCGCTATCCGGACCGCGTGCTCTTCTACACGACCCACCACTGCCCCGTGTTTTGTCGTCACTGCACGCGCAAGCGCAAAGTCGCAGACCCCAGCTCTGCCGCTCAAAAACAACAGATCGAAGAGGGCATCGCCTATATCAAGCGCACGCCCTCGATTCGTGACGTCGTGATTTCTGGTGGCGACCCGCTCTCAAACTCCGACGAGCGCCTCGACTACATCATGGGTTCGCTGCGTGCGATTCCTCACGTCGAGGTCTTCCGCTTGGGCACACGCAACCTCGTGACGCTTCCTCACCGCATCACCGACGACTTTGTGCGAATCATCAAAAAGCACGCGCCGATGTACGTGCACACCCACTTTAACCATCCGCTAGAATGCACAGCTGAAGCTTTTGAAGCGTGCCTTAAGATCGCAGAAGCCGGCATTCCAATTAACAACCAGATGGTTCTTCTGAAGGGCGTCAATGAAGAGCCCGAGCTCGTCAAAAAGCTCAATCACATGCTGCTGATGATGCGTGTGCGTCCGTACTACATCTTCCAGTGCGATATGAGCCAAGGTATCAGCCATTTCCGCACGCCAATTTCTACGGGACTCAACATCATTGAGCATCTGCGCGGCCATACGTCGGGCATGGCTGTGCCTCATTTTGTGGTCGATGCTCCCGGTGGTGGCGGCAAGATCCCGCTTCTTCCAGAGTACGTGAAGAGTCACGTCGGCAATCGCTGGGTCCTTCGCAACTACAAAAACAAAGAATACATCTACGAAGATTAAAAATGAGAAAAGCGCCTGGATCCCCCTCGGATTCCAGGCGCTTTTCTCGTTTTCCGAACTGTCGTTCTCAGTTGAGAGCGACTTTGTAGTAACCGTCTTGCAGAAGGATCTTTTTTATTGCGAGAAGAACTTCTTGATCTTCGGCGGAGGCAGCAACGCCACCGGCCTCGAGCTTGCGAGTCAGCTCGTCAAGGCCTTGCGAAAGCGCGAGGCGACCGCCAGCCGATTGGAAGTTCTGAAGTCCTAGGATGGCCGCCTTACGGACTGAGAACGAGTAGGAACTCTCGGGGCTCACGACAACTTCTTTGTAGAAGTTTGTGATTTCTCCTGCGACAGCTGATGCGGCTGCGTCGGGTGTCGTGAGTTGAGCCAAGTAAGAGACGAGAATCTCTTTATAGGACTGCACAAGTTCCGAAGGGTAGCCAAGATCTTGCATCGACATCGACTGCCCGAGGAGTTTCCAGGCGTTCTTTTGTGAATCCGCGAATGCGGGGTCTTGCAGGAACTGCGAAGCGACCTCGGCCGAGAAGAGCGCATGGCGCATTTTCTGTATGTTCGTTCCAAGACCACGTTGGATCAGGGCGATCGCCATGTCAGCTTGTCCGTATTGCATGAAGAGCTGGGCGATCGTCAGGCTGCTTTCTTCCGAGACCTGTTGGCCCTGGAGAGGGTTGGCAGAGAAGTCGAAGGGAGCGCAGGTCGGTAGACCTGCAGATGCGAACTCATCGGTGCAGAACTTGAACTCTTCCACGATCGGCTTGTTTTGGTACTCAGAAGCCACGATCGCTTGGTCGTAGGATCCGGGTTCTTCGAACTGAGCGTCGATCACTTCATCGTTGTAGTCCATGATCGAAGCGGACTGGACCGCTCCGTCTTTAGAGGTGCCCAGCGAGCCCATGAAATTGTGGCGCAGTCCAAGCGTGTGACCTACTTCATGCATCACGACGGCGCGCACGACAGATCTCGAGAAGGCCTCTGCATCCATGCCAGCGACGGGATAAGGCATGTGTGTGGGGAAGTCATGCTCCGAGCTCACGACATCATCTTGGCGATCGGGGGTCGTTTCTTTTTCGAGATCCTTCAAGGCTTTGTCGAGATCAGCGTCGATGGCCGCTAGTAGAGTTGCGTTCTGGTTCGTGTCAGAAGGACGGAAACAGAAGTCGTTGCTACGGGCACGGTTCGCGGCAAGGGCCGAGTTGAGGCCGATGAACATCCGCTTGTTGAAGGCGGGCGTTTGGGCGAGCTTCGAAGTCTGCTTGGCGATTTTGCGAAGCTCAACGCGAGCCTTGTTGAGGGCAGCTATCGCTTTTGCGCGCTCTGGGGAACCGGGTTGGGTTTCGCGTTTGACGGCACTCGACTCACGAATCTGTCGTTCGATATCGCGCAGCTGGAAGGAGGTCTTCGCGCCTTGTGCCCACATCGATCCGGACATGTAGACTTGAGCTTGGACGATTTCGCCCGTGGCAGGGTTGGATCTCCAGTTGGCGAAGGCAAAACCCACCGCCATGTTGTCATCCCACACGAGGTTGGAGACGTTGGTCTTGGTGTTTGAGCCCATCTCGGTTGCGTAGCTAACTTTCAGCACATCGCCACCGAGGCTGGGGTTCCAACCGAGAATGGCTTGTTCGATCGCGGGACGGAACTCATCAGGAGTGTTGGCGCTGATTTCCCAAACGAAAGGCTTGTTGGTTGCGATTTTTTGCACGAGTTCCTGTGTGCCAAGGCCATTGTCGATCACGCGCTTGGGACTGAGGAAGAATCCGAGAGTGGATTCGTCTGCGACCTTTTTCTGGAAGCCTTCGTTCTCAGTGGGAATGATCCAATCCGTCCGCAGCGTCATGCTGAGTAGGAAGGGATCTTGTCCCGCAAGCACTTCTGCCGTGCGATCTTCAGCCGTAAAGAGAGGGGTGGGACTCTTCGTGGTGGTGACAGTCGTGAAATTCAGAGAGTTCTCCGAGGTTTGCACGTCGCGCACGTATTCAAAACGAGGCGCGAGTTCGGTGTCGGAGTAAGTTCCGGCGTTGAAGTTCGAAAGCGTGAGACCATAAGGAGTCTTAGGCGAAGACAGATCAACGAGAATCTCCGAAGCGCTTTCTCCCACGATGGGGTAGGCGTTCAAAGGCAGGTCAGGTCCGAGGACGGTACCGCCGTAGAGACCAGAGTTGTCACGCGTCAGCACGAGGAAGGAGCCTGCGCGCGAAAGCTTAGCGGGGTGGTAGCCGTCGACCGACATCGCAAGTCCGGTCACGGAAGCGCGTTCAACGCCGAGACTCACCCAGATCGTGCGCCCGAGCCAGAATTCTTTATTCATCCAAACTTGAAGTCCCTTAGCGGGGACAGTTTCCTTGATCGTGTCGAGCTGGACTCGCACCGCTTGCGAGACATTCAGAGCTTTTTCTTCGACGCGAATGTGCTCAGCCACGTTCGGGGTGGGTGCCTTGGAGCAAGCTCCGATGACTGCGAGAAGGGCGAGGGATAGTTTGCGCTTGTTCATAATTTACAATCCTTTGTTTCGTTACAACGCTACGTGCCAACTTGGAGGGATCTAACAAAGAGGCTCTGGATCTCCAAATGAAATTCCCTTTCATGTAGGGGCATTTAAGCGTTTTTAAGTTTGGGAAGCCTGTTTGGGCCTTAGCCAAATTTTTACCTAAAAGTTTCAGCTAATTATGCCGATAAGCCTCTTTGAGAGGGTTTGTCGTTTGTCGGGTTGGAAATTTCAAAAGCGTAAATTCGTGGAAGCGGCCTGGGTGCTTTTGCAATGTCTTGCGCTGCTTGCGATTCTCTTTATGCCGATTTGGATTCGCCCTACGCCGGGATCTTTGAGCGAAAGATTCAAGAAAATCAAATACCTCGATGATGACCTTGGAGCCGAGCGCCGTCCGACGAGTATCACTTCACGCGTGATCACGATCCCTGGATCGAGTTTCCGAAAAAATATCGTCGGAAAAGACGAGTGGAGCGAGAATTTGGAGTCCGAAGCACGTCAGGTTCGCTTCGAGTGGGCCTTAGGTTCAGAATCCTCTGAAGAATGGCGACTTGCCGGCATCGAGCGCAAGGGCCCCGAGGGGACTTGGGAGCAGGTTTCTCTTGTTTGGAACGAGTCGGGCTCTCCGATTGGCTCGGTCTATGTTGAGCTCGCCCAAGGCGAAAACGTTTTCGCCGCGCAGGTCGTGAGCTCCAAGACGCGTGCGAAGAAAAAGATTCTCTTAAGCGTCGCTCAAAAACGATAAGTCGAAGAAATTGAAGTCACGGCGTGGTTCCACACGTCGCGCTCGTAGAGCGGAAGCGTGGTCTTGAGCTCGGAGTCTAGCAGCGGCGAATAACGAAATTTGAGACCCGTCTCGAAAGCATTTTGAAGAATGAGATACTGAGCCATGGGCACATAGCGCCCCTCTTGGCGAAAGATCTGAATACCTAGAGAATCTTTCTGCTCAAAGACGTTGAAGAGCTCGATGGAGCTGGTGGGACTGCTGTATTTGAGCCAAACTTTTGTCGTGAAGGGGTTGATGCCGCTCGCAAATTTCCAAGATTCATCTTCGCTTTTGATCTCGATGCGACCCGCATTTTGCACGAAGGTCTCGGCTTTTTGGTAGCTGTCACCAATGACCCTCGTGGCCTTCTTTGAGCTGAGATATTTGGGGAGTCCTTTGCGGATCATGTACCGCTTCATGAAGGTCGCCATTTCCTGGCGGGTCGCCTGCTCTTCGGCGGGTGTGCCGAGATAGTTGCGCTGGAGCTTCGAATCGCGGCTGTGCAGGGAAAGACTTTGCTTGAGGGAGTATTCTTTGATCTTGAAGTAGTACTTGCCCTCCATTTGCTCGATCAGCTCTGCGGGCATCAGATAGGTTTCGAGATCGCGCCCTGCGCTTTCGGGTGAGTCGAGCATCGGATGGGCGATCACGATGGACTTTCCGCCCCGCCCTGATTTTGCTTTCGTCTTTTTGAGAAAGTGGGGGGTATCAAGGTCGATCTTTTTGCTTTTGCTACGTGGCTCGGCCTGAACCGGGAGGCTCATGATCAGGCTTCCTAGGGCCAAGCTCTTAAGTCCTAGCTGTCTAAAAGACACACACATACTTGGAAGGGGTAGAAGCAAGACAGGTGCCAGGTGATCCATGGCCCAAACATATGAAATTTAAAGTGTTTATAGTGGTCTCAGGAGCCCACCCTGGGGGGTGCTCGGTTCGCGCCAGTCGGTGTCGAGTCTTTGGACACCCGAAAGCACTAGGATTCGGGCTTGACCACGGGAGCCTCGCCGCACTAGATCCTCATGGAATTCAATTAATTGCCAGTGCTCTCCTGTTTCCTCTAGGGAAACAAAAACAAAAGAGCATGATGGATGAAAGAGAAAGAACACGATGCCCAAAAAACAAGCTTCCATTCCCTTCGCAATTCTCGGCAAAAAGATCGGCATGATCCAGGTTTACAATGCAAACGGCGACATCGTCCCTTGCACTGTTGTTCAAGTCGGTCCCTGCAAAGTCCTCCAAAAGAAGACTGTTGAAACCGATGGCTATACAGCCATTCAAATTGGTTTCGACGACAAGAAAAAATCCCGCATCCTCAAGCCTGAAGCAGGACACTTCGCGAAGTCGAACTCTCCCGTTAAGCGCTTCGTCAAAGAACTTCGTCTCGATGACAAAAACATCGGCGACTACGAAGTGGGTCAAGAACTCAGCGCCTCTCTCCTTCAACCCGGAGACAAAGTCGACGTCACAGGCACTTCGATCGGTAAAGGTTTCCAAGGCGTTTTGAAACGTCACAACTTCCGCTCCAAGCCCTCGACTCACGGCTGTCACGAGTTCTTCCGTCACGGTGGTTCGATCGGTATGCGTTCGACTCCTGGACGCGTTTTCAAGAACAAGAAAATGCCTGGTCAAATGGGTAATGAAGAAGTCACCAACCAGAACCTCGAGATCGTCGCCATTGAAGCCGACAAGAACGTCGTCATGATCAAGGGCGCGGTTCCTGGAGCTAAGAACGGCTATCTCTATATCAAAGGCAGCGTGAAGGGTGGCTTCGGTCCCCGCAACTTTGCTGCGACGACAACCGAAGCGCCTGCGGCTGAATAAGTCTTTAGGAATTTTTGAATCGATGGCGGTCGAGGACATTGTGGTCCTCGACCGTTTTTTTTTGTGAGGCGCGCATGAGTTCTGTCCCTAAGATCGAAGTGTTGTTTCAGGACGAGTCGCTTGTGATTGTGAACAAGCCCGCGGGACTTCCCGTGCACGAAACAAGCGATCCTTTGCGCGCGCACGTGCAAGGTCTTCTTGAAAAGCAGCTCGCGCACAAACTCGTACTCCATCATCGTCTCGATCTTGAGACCACGGGAGTGCTTGTGTTTGGTCACGATCGGCCTGATGTGAACAAAGCCATGACAGACATTTTCCGAGATCGCGAGATTGAAAAGATCTACTGGGCTGTGGTCGACGGCCGCTGGCTTGAGTCGTGGACCGAGGTAGTGACGTATATCAAAAAACTTCCGGGCGGAAAGTGGGGCAATGTCCCAAAGGGTAAGAGCGGCGCGTTTGCGAAATCTCTCTTCAAGGTTCTAGCTTCGAATGGCGAGCGCTCCTGGCTCGAGGTTAAGCTTGAGACCGGGCGCACTCACCAGATCCGTCTGCACTGCCTCGAGAAGCAGCACACGATCCTTGGCGACCGGACCTACGGTCGCGCCGACAAACGGGGTTATCCGATGGCGCTGCATGCGCGCTCGCTCGAGTTTCCTCATCCACTGAGCGGCAAGATTCTGAGGGTTGAGGCGCCAGCACCGGACTATTGGGCGGAGTATTTTCTAAAAGGTCTGAAAAATTAAAGCGGGACACTGCGCACACAAACTCCACTTGGGAGAGAGCGAGCGGGGTTTGAGTGGCATGGGATGATCATCTCGAGGGACTCAAAACTCGAGCCCTCGCGTTTTGGGAAGCAGTCCCTGAGGAGATTTTCTAGAACGCGGCCCGTAAAACCTGGTGTGTGGCAGGAAAAATGAATGAGGCTCGTCTCTGGCGCGAGGACCGGTGCGATCGCTTGAAGAAGCGGCATGATGTTTTCTTCGATTTTGAAAATTTGACCTTTGGGTCCTCGTCCGTACGAAGGGGGATCCAGGACCACGCCGTCATAGAGATTTCCACGACGGGCTTCGCGTTCCACAAAGGCTTGGCAGTCGTCGACGATCCATCGGATTGAATCTTGGGGAATCTTCGAATTGAGCTTTTGGTTGTCTTTGCCCCAGTCGACGATTCCTTTGGCGGCATCGACGTGTGTGACTTCGGCGCCTGCGAGGGCCATGGCTAGCGAGCTGCAGCCCGTGTATCCAAAGAGATTTAAAATACGTGGAGCGCGCCCCAATTTCTTCGCGAAAACGGGCAAGGCTTGCTGAAACCAAGTCCATTCTTGAGCTTGCTCTACAAAAAAACCCGTGTGACCAAAGCTCGTGAGCTTGGTGTGCAAAAGGAACGGGCCGACATCGGTGACCCAGGTTTCTGGAAATTTCTTCTTGGTCTCCCAGTGGCCGCCGCCCTTGTCGGAGCGAACGTGCAGCGCGTGAAGATCTTTCCACTCGCCTTTAGGACGCTTGGGTGTCCAGAGCGCGAGGGAGGCCTGACGGTCGATGCGGACAGGGCCGATGTTTTCGAGTTTACGGCCGAGGCCACTGTCCAGGAGCTCGTAGGGGAGGGCTTCGTCTTCCACGTTCAGAGTCATAAAGGTTTTAGCCCGTGGGCTCAAGTCCTTAGGTGGGCGAGGTCTTGGGGCCAGGGTGATTCAAAATTCATGAGCTCCTGGGTCATGGGATGAGGAAAACTTAGGAAGGCTGAGTGAAGGGCCTGACGGGGTGCCAGACGGGCCACATCCGAAGGTGCGTACTTTGGGTCGCCCGCGAGCGGATGTCCGTGGAAAGCCGCCTGCGCGCGAATCTGATGACCTCGTCCCGTCTGGAGTCGCACGCGGCAGAGCGTGCCCTCGCGGTGATGCGAGAGAGGCACAAGCCCAAGAACCGCGAGCTTTGCCCCGACGCTCTCTTGGGTCGCACAGCGGACGGTGTTGGTGCTTTCATTTTTTGTGAGCCAGTCCCGCCAGTGGGTTTCCTCTACGATCTTGCCGCTCATGAAGGCCAGGTACTCGCGGGTGAGCTTGCCGGACTGAAGGGCTTGCGTGAGGCGATCCGCAGATTTTGAGCGTTTGCCGACGATCATAAGTCCTGAGGTGTTTCTGTCGAGGCGATGCACAAGGCCCACGTAGTTGCGGCCGAAGTATTCACGCAGAAGATCGACGAGATTGGGATCGTCCGAGTCACCGCCCTGGCTCAGCAGGCCTGCGCTCTTGTCGAGAACAACAAGGTGGGTGTCTTCGAAGATCACGCGATACGGCTGAGACATGGCGTGATACTCCGCGTTCTAGTCGTATTGTGTGCGGAAAGTGCGGGCGCAGAAGTTGGAGTCTCCGCATCCCCACGACCTGGGCCACTCAGGACGTCATCAAAATACTCGGACATCTCGGCGTCGCGAGCGTTGTTTTTGCACATGAGATGGAACTAGGGCTAATACAATGTCGCTTTGGCCTCAAGACTATTGCACCCTCAGTCGAGACCGCGAAGGGGGTCCTCTGGCCAGGGCTGACGAGGGTAGCGCGCGCGCATTTCTTTGCGAATTTCCAGGTAGCTGGTTTTCCAGAAATTGGGCAGGTCCTGTGTGATCTGCCACGACCTGCCGGCTGGAGAAAGCATCTCAATGTGAATCTTGATGCGTCCATCAGCGAGTGTTGGATGAGTGTCGAGGCCAAATAGATCTGCCAGGCGGACACGCAAAAAAACGCGACCGTCGGGCTGGTAGTCGAGGTTACGCACTCGACCCCGAGGGAGTTGTAAGGTCTTTGGAAACAGGCGCTGAAACTCAGAAATTTCTCGATAAGAAAAAAGGCCTTCAAGTCCTTGGAGTAATGTGTCCGATTCGGCAACTTCGGCGAGAGAGGCGGGGAGTGTGCTCAGTGATTCAAGTGTCTCCGTGATCTCGGTCTCTGTGGGGGCACGGTTCCAGAGCTTTAGGCGCCTCAAAAACTGTCCGAGGCGTGATTCGGATTTTTCGAGTTCTGGCCACGCTTCGAAAATCTCATGGCAACGATGCCGCTTCACGAGGATAGGGTCAGCAGCGCTCGGAATCGGATCTTGGAGAGGAAAGTCATCAAGAAATTTGGCACGCCAAAAACGCAGAGAGCCTGATTTGCTTTCTTTCTCGGCCCAATTCTTCTCGCGAATCCTCGTAGAGAAGACCGTCTCTAAGACTTTTCGGGGGAGCCAACGATAGACGCGCAGCCTCGAGTCCTCGTTGGAGTGTTGTGAGTCGTCGAGATCAAATGCGATGAGAAAGTCTTCCCGGTGGATCTCATCGCGGGCTCGCTGAGGAAGTCGGAGGCCACGATTGCCCCACATAAGGGCCTTGTCGGAATCAGAGTTGTTCCGCACTCGCGCCACGCGGTCCAAGAAGGACCGGCTAAGGGCTCGCAGAATTTTTTCGTCGGAAATTCTCTCTTGGGTCTTGTAGTGTTTTCCAAGCGCACTTACGAGGGCACGGTGGCTTGCGCTTGCCTTGAGAAGCTGCGCCTTGGTCTCGATCAAAGATTCGAGGTCGCCGTCTCGATCGCGGGGACCTAACTCGGGTAAGCAAGCGCGCAGCAGGGACCTCTCGTCAACAAAGCCCACTTCAACGAGCAGGTGTTCCAAGAAAAGTGCCCAACGCATTTCGAGGGAGGTTTCAAGCACTGCTCGCCCGAGCGTCGTGAGTTGATCGGTCTGTGTGGCGGCATCTTTCTTGATGAGGTCTAGGCAGTGCAGTCGGTCCGAAATTGTTGCGATCACTTCTCTGCGAGGTGCGTCGATCCAGGGCAGTGTTGAGACAGAACCGAATCCCACGTCGAGAAGCGAAAGGACCTCGGCCGAGGGATCGGAGCGGAGCACTTCAGGTACTTCGAATTCATCGAGAAAACGGTGTTCACTTTCGGTCCAAAGTCGGATGGCCCGGCCCGGAGATTGGCGTCCGGCCCGACCGGCGCGTTGGTCGCTAGAGGCGCGGCTGATTCGCGTCACTTCGAGAAAGGGCACCAGATGGGAGCTCGACACGTTGGACCTGCGCTGCAAACCCGAATCAACAACGGCCGTGAGTCCGTCGAGAGTGAGCGAACTCTCTGCGATGTTTGTTGCGAGAAGGATTTTACGCTCATCGCGGCGTGACTCAAGCGCGCGGCGAATTTCACTCTCTGGAAGTTGGCTATAAAGAGGCAGAACTCGAAGGGGTCGCGTCTCAGAGCCGGGCCATGTTGAGAGTGTATTCAGGGCGAGTGCTTCCACGGCGCGGATCTCACGTTGTCCCGGAAGAAAGACCAGGATGTGGCCGCCATCGTCGTTGGGTTGGCCAAGAAGTTGGCCGATGGCCCGTACGGCTTTGGTGGAGATTTCTTCGAGATCAAAAACATCCTGAATCTTTGTTGCATAGGTGATCTGAACTGGAAACCCGCGGCCGGGAACTGAGATCACAGGTGCCTGCCCGAGATAGTCTGATGCCTTTCCGGCATCGAGCGTCGCGGACATGACAAGAATGCGCAGATCCGGACGAAGCTCGTTTTGGATCTTGCGCAGGAGCATGAGCCCCACATCGCCACTGAGCGAGCGTTCGTGGAATTCGTCGATCACGACGGCGTCCACCCCGCTTAGGAAGGGATCGGTTTGGATGTAGCGGCGCAAAAGACCTTCGGTGAGGTAGCAAAGGCGCGTGCGGTCGCTGGCTTTACGGTCAAAGCGAACATGATATCCAACCTTCTCTCCCAAGGTTGTGCCGACAAGTTCAGCAACGTAGCTCGCAAGCATCTTTGCAGCCACGCGACGAGGTTCAAGGATGAGAATCTTCCCAGCCAGGTGTTCGAGTAGGGCTTTGGGGACGAGTGTGCTTTTACCAGCACCAGGTTCTGCGCTTAGGACAAGTCTTCGCGCCGATTCTAGAGCCTCGAGGATCTCCGGAAGGCGCGCTTCGACGGGAAGGTTGAGCGTAGGCACAGTGATGTTTTAACACAGGAGCGCGGGGTCGCCGGAATACGAATTTAGGGTTTTTTAACAGGGATTTAATATTCCAAGTCTTGGCCCCTGCCGATAAGACCTGATGTCGCGTGTACTTCTGTGTCTCATGGCGTTGTTTAGCGCGGCCTCAACGCTCGCCGATGCCTCGAGTTCGATGCTCCCTAGGCGCAAGCCCGCCTCGATCTCCAAAAGACCTCAGATCAAGATCTCGGCGCTTATGAAGCAATTGGATGCCTCAGGACAACTGGATGCTCTGGAGCCCTTGATCAAGGCTCGGATTGAGCTTCTCGTACCGAATCCAGTTCTCAGAAAAGTTTTTTTGGATCAGTGGGAAGAGATGCGAAGGAAGAAAGATTTTGAAAAACTTGATCGCTTCCCAACTCTACCCCTCAAACAAGTCGAGAAACTTCGTCCCGCAATCGGAGGGCGCGGAGCTCAATCTGAGAAAGTTGATGTGGCGATACTTAAGGGCACTCTCGAAGACGTGCTAGGTGAATGCCGCGAGCTAGCGCCTCTTCCAAAACCAGTGAGTCCCAGCATGCCAATGGTGACCAATGGACACTTCCCGGATCCGGGATTGGGTCTTTGTGATCAAGACCGCAGCCTTAAGATTGCTAGGATTCTAAACTCGCTCACTGCAGCGAATGGCTCGGAGGTCAAGGTCGGTGCAATTCGGGCTAGAAGTGCACAACGCTTCTTTGAGGCGCTCATTGAAACAGGGCACACGATCGAGATGCGAAACGAGCGCACTTATGCCAACTTTCTTTCGCTCAACTGGGGCGACGAACCTGTGATCTGGCCTGTCTGGCTCGACACCGGCCTGAAGACGCGCGAGGGAGATTCGGTTAGCGTTCCCGTTGGGCACAGTCATCACGCTTTCTCTGTTGAGGGACCGCTCGTGAAGGCGAGTGTGATGTTCTATCTCGGTGTTTCTGGTGTGGGTTTCTTTGCTCAGATCGATGAGCGACCGGCCTGGACCGGCACGAGAGTGGCCTATAAACTGAGCTCAAACAGCGAAGCTCCAAAAATCCTGAAGGCGCTCGACTATGCAGGGCGCTACTACCGACGCATTCAGAAAGAGTCCGATACACTCGCACCCGACATGCCAGTAAATGGCTACGGATACCTCGGCGTGTGCAATGACTCGAACGCAGTCCTTGAGAAAGTCAGCCACTCCACAATCACCACTTTTCCGCTCATGCGCGCAGCGGAACTGGATCAGAAGTCACGCGGAGGAGATGGGCTCGATGAGACCCTGCGCAGCTTGCCCAAGGACTCCAAAGAGTTTGCTCGAAGCCGTGATAATCTGAGGCGTGTTCTGTCGATGACGCCGTTTGAGACTCTTGATGACCGCGACCTGCACGACGAACAACTGCGCAAAGTTCTGCGCAGTCTTGAGTCCGAAGTCGGTCGCTAGTCGGCAACGCTAAGGATTACTCCCAGCTAAGAGCACCACCGGTCTGGTATTCGGTCACGCGGGTTTCGAAGAAGTTCTTCTCTTTGCGCAGATCGACAACTTCGCTCATCCAAGGGAAGGGGTTCTCGTCGCCAAACAATCTCGGCAGGCCGATGCGCTCGCAGCGACGGTCTGCGATGTAGCGCACATACTGCTCGAAGAGTTCAGACTTCATGCCGAGCATGCCGTTGGGGAGGCAGTCGCGAGCGTATTCGCTTTCGAGTTCCACGGCGAGACGGATATTTTGCACGAGACGCTCTTGAAGTTCGCGAGTCCAGAGATGGGGATTCTCAATCTTGAGCTGGTTGATGAGGTCGACTCCAAAGCCCATATGCTTGGACTCATCGCGCATGATGTACTCGAACTGTTCGGCAACGCCGACCATAAGGTTGCGACGTTTGAACGAGAGCATCATCGCAAAACCCGAGTAGAAGAAGATCCCCTCCATGATAACGTAGAAAGAGATCAGGTTCTCGAGGAACTGCTGGCTCTTCTCGTCTGTGGAAGTGTCAAACTTCTCGTCGTTCAGTGCTTTGGTATGCTCAAGCACAAAAGCGTCCTTTTTATTCACGCTTGGGATCTCGTGGTACATGTTGAAGATTTCACCCTCGTCGAGGCCCAGCGATTCCACAACGTAGTGGAAGGTATGGGTGTGGATGGCTTCTTCGAACGCTTGCCGGAGCAGGTACTGACGGCACTCAGGGTTGGTGACGTGCTTGTAGACTGCCAGCACAATGTTGTTTGCGACCAAGGACTCTGCAGTGGCAAAGAAGCCTAGGTTGCGCATGATGATATGGCGCTCGTCCTCGGTGAGGAGGTCTTTTGCTTTCCAGACTTCGATATCGCGCGCCATGGGGACCTCGGTTGGCATCCAGTGATTGGCGCATGAGTCGATGTAGTTCTGCCATGCCCATTGGTACTTAATGGGCATGAGCTGGTTCACGTCCGCGCGACAGTTGATGATGCGCTTTTGGTCCACCTTTACGCGGCTAGGGATCGACTGCGGGTCGATGAGGTTGGTTTGCTGGGCGAAAGAGTTCTTTAGTGTGTTTGCCATGTCTTTTCTCCTTTAGGCTTCCCAGGGGGGGGCTTATTGGCAGGCCTCGCATTCGGGATCGAGAATCGAGCAGACTTTTGCTTCTACTTTGGCTTCGACTTTAGGCATTTGAGGTTGGAAGTTATCACGAGCTTCGACACGCACGGGGCTCATCGAAGTGATCGTGCTTTCGCCTTTGGTGTGGATTGTGGACTTCTCGATCGAAGTCGCGCCAAGCGAGCGAAGATAATAGGTCGTCTTGAGACCTTTCTTCCATGCGAGGCGGTACATGTCGTCGAGCTTCTTGCCGCTGGGTTGAGCCATATAAAGATTCAGGCTTTGCCCTTGGTCGATCCACTTTTGACGGCGTGCACCCGCTTCGATGAGCCATTTAGGTTCGATGTCGAAAGCAGTCTTATAGAGAGCCTTCAGATCGGCAGGAATCGCACTGATATTTGCGATCTCTCCGTCTTCGCGCTTAAGGGAGTTGATCATATCTTGAGTCCAGAGACCACGCGCCTTGAGGTCGTCGACGAGATAAGGGTTCACAATCGTGAACTCACCCGAGAGGTTCGACTTCACGTAGAGGTTCTTATATGTCGGCTCGATCGACTGCGTGACGCCCGAGATGTTTGAGATCGTCGCAGTGGGAGCGATCGCCATACAGTTCGAGTTGCGCATGCCATGGAGCTTTACGGCGTTGCGGATCGGGGTCCAGTCGAGTTTCGACGAGCGAGGCACTTGAACATCTTCGCCGCGGGCCATGTCGACCTTCGCGATCGAGTCGATCGGGAGAATGCCTTGGTCCCAGAGCGAGCCCTTAAAGCTCGAGTAGGTTCCGCGCTCGCGCGCAAGTTCGGTTGAAGCTTTGATCGCGTAGTAGGAAATCGCTTCCATCGACTCGTCCGCGAATTCCATTGCGGCCTCACTGTCGTAGGGCATGCGCAGCTTGTAGAGCGCGTCTTGGAAGCCCATCATGCCCAGACCCACGGGACGGTGGCGAAGATTGGAGTTCTTCGCCTGGGGGATAGGGTAGAGGTTCTGGTCGATGACATTGTCGAGCATGCGCATCGCGGTCATTACTGTTTGCTCGAGAAGCGCGAGGTCAAGACCCCTCTCGCTGAGGTGGGCGACGATGTTCACAGAACCAAGATTACAGACTGCAACTTCGTCAGCAGACGTGTTGAGCGTGATTTCGGTGCAGAGGTTGGAGCTGTGAACGACGCCCGCGTGTTGCTGGGGCGAGCGCAGATTGCAAGGATCTTTGAAGGTGATCCAAGGGTGGCCGGTCTCGAAGACCATCGTGAGCATCTTGCGCCAGAGTTTGACGGCTTCGATGGTGCGGAAGTTTTTCATCTCACCGCGGGCGGCTTTGGCTTCATACTCGACGTAAGCTTTTTCGAAATCCTTGCCGTAGAGGTCGTGGAGGTCGGGGCATTCAGAAGGAGTGAAGAGAGTCCACTGACCGTTCTCTTCGACGCGCTTCATGAAGAAGTCGGGAATCCAGTTTGCGGTGTTCATGTCGTGGCAGCGACGACGGTCGTCGCCCGTGTTTTTGCGAAGCTCGAGATACTCTTCAACATCAATATGCCAGGTTTCGAGGTACGCGCAGACCGCGCCCTTGCGTTTGCCACCTTGATTCACGGCGACGGCGGTGTCGTTGGCGACTTTGAGGAAGGGAATCACACCTTGGGACTGACCGTTGGTTCCTTTGATGTAGGAGCCGAGGCCACGAACCGGGGTCCAGTCGTTGCCGAGGCCGCCCGAGAACTTCGACAGCATCGCGTTGTCGCGAAGCGCGCCGTAAATGTCATAGAGGTCGTCGGGGATCGTGGTGAGGAAGCAGCTCGAGAGCTGGGGGTAGGGAGTGCCCGCGTTGAAGAGAGTGGGTGTCGAGCTCACGAAATGGAACTGAGAGAGAACGTTGTAGAACTCGATTGCCTTCTCGGTGCGGATCTCTTTGTTCTTCTCGATGAGAGCTAGACCCATGGCAACGCGCATCCAGAAGATCTGGGGCATCTCAATGCGACGCTTGTCGATGTGGATGAAGTAGCGGTCGTAAAGAGTTTGCAGGCCAAGGAAGGTGAACAGCTCGTCGCGACCAGGGTTGATGGCTGCAGAGATGGCGTTCAGGTCGAAGTCGGTCTTGAGCCGAGGATCGAGGCGTCCCGACTCAATGCCCTTTGTGAGATAATCGGGCAGATAGTTTGTGTACATCGCTTTGCGTTCGGAGCGAGGCACACGGCGTGAGATCACTTCTTCGAACAGGTCTTGCAGCAGCAGGCGCGCTGTTACGAAGGAATAGGCGTTGTCTTGTTCGATGAAAGCGCGTGCGGCCATGATGGTCGCGGTGGTGATCTTGTTGGCGGGCATGCCTTCGTAAAGGATCTTGTTGAGTTCCTTGACGATGGCTTCGGGAGAGACGACGCCCTTGAAGCCTTCGCAGGCCTCGAGAATCATTTGAACAACCTCACGCTCATTGAAGGCGATCTTGGCGCCTTGGGGAGTTGTGACGGTCGTAATATTGGGTGCTGTTTCCACTGTGTTTGCTACCTCTGAAGTCAATTCGAATCCTTGGGAACCGCTAGCGGTTCCGTTTCCTAGTTGGCGTTCCATTTTATTTATCCCTCCGTGTGTGCCCTTCGAGACCCCCTAAGGTCTATCTCGATCAAGACGCTCCAACTCCCCCAAGCGGAGCGCCCTAGAAGGGCTACTTCTCTAACGGTGACACAACATATAGGTGGATTCAAGGCGATATATGGCTACATATGGTAGTGCTGTGACCATATATATATAAAAATCTTTTTAAAACAATTACTTAGGAGAATTCTTAAATTTTTGGTGCGCCGAGACTGTGGATAAGTGGATTTCTGAGGACAGAAATGAGGATACTTTGAGTGCCCAAAAAATGCGGCGCTCGCGAGATTTTTGAATCAGCCCTTGCCAAAAATTTTGAGTCTAAGGAACGCTTTGAAGTCCGACGTCTCGGCACACAAACTGTGAGTTCGCCAACTCTGCAAGATCTTCGAACATCTGGGTGCATCCTTCAGAGGGTTTGACTTCACCCCGGACGAGGGGACCATTGTGCCCCAGGTTTGTTCTCGCTACGAGGGCCGCGTATTCCGTCGCGAATGCGGGGCATGTTTTGTTGATATCTTGGAATTGTTGGTCGGTGAGCTTCGTCTGAACTGCCGACACGCCCATGATGGCTTGCTGGACTTTTTGGAGAAGCTCGTTCGGGTCAATAGACTCTTTTCCGTTCTTCGCACCGTCGCCGGAGAACTTCGAGACGCGGCAAATTTTTTCCAGTTGCGAAGGATCAGTGCCAGCCGCTTGGATAGAGGTTACGTAGGAACTCAAGAGCTCTTGGTAAGCACCTTTATCGAGCAAATTCTGTGAATCGGCAGAAACCTGAAAAGCTCCCGCTTCTTCTGCGGTTTCTGTATGCAGAGAAATGTCTTTAGATTTATCGACGCCCTCGACGATATTGGCATCGGATTCCTGCATCGCAAGTGCAGCGAGGATGGCATAGGTGTGGGAGGCGTTCTTGGATCCTTCAGAAATGCCGATTCCCTGATTGTAGTGTCCCGAGGCAAGGACATCTTTCTTCGAATAAAGTCCAGCGGGAGCCATCATGAGACCCTTAACGCTGGAAGCCTTTTGACCGGAACTCAGTCCCGAAGCAACGGGATTGCTCACGCTTCGTCCACACATTGTCCTCACAAGCGAGTATCCCATGCCCTTTAGAAAATCTACTGGAACGCTTTCTTGTCCGCTCTTTTCTTGAATGGTTTTGCAACGATTGCTTCGATGGGCTTGATCCACAATGGCATCAATCTGGCCCGTCCCGTTCATCAACATCATCCCTGGAATCTGGCCGCTCGAGTTGTCGAAAGACGGGAGTTTTCCATCATGAGTTAAAGTTTGTGCCGAAGAGTCCGAAGTGAATGGAGTGATAGCTCCGGTGAGTCCAATATAGGCAATCAAAAAACGACCACGACTCTTCATGATGTCATTATGTCGCTTGACGGCGCCACCCACAAATTAAGTTCATGTTAAGGTCCGAAGGACAAGTTTCTGACGGAAGATCTTCGCCAGAGGCGCTAGAATTGAGGCGTGAAAAACGCCGTGAAGCCCGTTCTGTGGGGACTGCTTTTTGTGGGGCTCGGTGCCTTGAGTTTTTTTGTGAGCTCTTGGGTCTTCACTCCAGCTTCTTCGAACGAAGATGCGCTCTTTGCCAATCTCAACAAGAGCACCGCAAAAGCCTCTGGATCTCCACAAGGGGCAGTCTCTGGTCCTCAAAGTTTGGAGATAGATACTGAGCCCATGAGTCTGCTCTCAAGCGCGATGGACCCCAAATTCGTTGAGTATCTCTACTCGCCACGTATCCAGTTTGGGCTCGAGGTTTCAGATGTGGAAATGATTGAGACTCGGTTGCTGGCTGAACTTCCCGTCCAAGGATCCGTGAAATTTGAGGATCCGCGCGAGGCGGAGCTCGCGGCTCGCTACGCGATTGTTCGTGCTTTGTACAAAGCTCACGCAAGTCACGGGATTGCGGAGATTCTCGTTCCGAGCCTCACAATGATCTATAAAAAACTTCTTCAGAGTCCCCAGTATTCGGTCTTCTTCAAAGCGCAGTCGCTCAGGAATCTCGCGGTGGTGGGAATTGCGGCTGATGAGCTCGAGCGCGATCGATTTCTTCAGGGCATCGACCCGAGAATCCACCGGATCGCAGTCATGGACGACATCGATGCGCTCGGGAGTGAGGAATGATTCACTCAGGGAATGGATCTGATCAGCTTCGAAAATTTGGACTCGCACTGGGTTCTGTAGCAATCGGGTCGATATGCGCTTACTTTAGCGCGCAAACGGTAGCGAAGTTTGTGCGTGCCCCCTCGTCCGAATCCCGAGCCGAAGAATTGCTCGAAACTCAGGCAGACTCTCGCAACGACTACGCAAAGCTTCCCTGCGCTGATGAAGCGGGTATGAAGCGTTACATGAAACTGCTTAAGGTCCGGTCCGCTCCCAAAGGCCAGATTTGCGGGGATGGATCTGACTACGAGAAACTCGGAAAACTCTTGCGCTTCATGGACGAATCAAAAATCGTCGCAGCTGCAGTTCCAGATTACGGTGGCTTTTTGGCCGCTCAGTCCCCTCTGAAATACATCGCAGGGCTTGTGGATTCGGTGAATTTCGAGGGATTCTCGGATGCTGGTCAGGTCGACGGAGTTGCGGCATTCAATAGCAATGGCGCCGTTTTTGTGGGACCGCGAGTTCTGACGTTTCCTCCCCTCGACGGCGCTTCTGTGATGGTCCACGAAGCTCGCCATTCTCATTCAGAGGATCCGGGTCATACCGTCTGTCGCCGAGGCGAACTCGTGGGCCAAAAGGACGCCTGTGACGAGGTCTATTCACAAGGGTCCGACATGGGGGCCTACGCTGTGTCTGTGCAGTTTCTTTTGGCTGTCGCAGCGGGAGGTCTCAACTTCAGCGAGGCTGACCGTGAATATGCGCGCGCTCGAGGCGTGAGTTACCTCGACAATCGTTTCAACTCGCTTCCGGCCGACAATCCATCGGTCGATGTTTTGCTAACTCTCGACAACCATGGTCGCCTTCGGCTTTTCCATCCGCTCGTTCGATTGCCGATGGAGCCTCTTGAACTCAGTCCCTCTCTCTCAGGAGAGGATCGTCTCATGCGACTTATTGAGCCCACGCTCGGTAGGATTTGTGGCGTGTCTTTTGATGGCCAACTTCGTTGCGGGAAGCGCGCGAATGCTTTTGCCAATCCACTTGCAGAAATCGAGGGGGCTTCAAATCTCAGTGTGCGAGACTATCGCGCGCTCCTCGCGGGACAGTTGATTCCCTACGTCCTGGGTGCGGACAATGTGTTGTCCACACTTAAACTCAGCCCCTTGAGCGGCAAGTATTCCCTCAAGCCTTCGAGTTATCGCCCCAAGCCTCCTCTTAAGCGCTTCATGAGTGTGCTCGGTAGTGAACGTATGGTTCTCTCCAAAGAGGGCACGCTCTATCCGTTTCCGGATCGTGTCGAAGATTTTACGCTAAAAGGTGTCGCGTCGGATCCAGGCCAAAAGGGCTACAGTGATGCCATGGGTGGACCACTGAGTTCCGATCTTTGGATGATCCAAAATGAGACGGGTCTTTTGATGTACTGGAATCAGCGCGAAGGGCGGGTCTCAGAGTCCCTCATGCAGTGTCCGGATGGAAGCGTTCAGTACAGCGAGGGGTCCATGCTCCGCATGCTTCTCTGCAACGATGGATCGTTCATCGTGAAAAGCTACCGGGACGACAAGATCACCCATTACCAGCCTTCGATCGAGGTGGGCTCAAAAATTGTTTCCGTAGGGATACTCCCGCACTTTTGGGCTGGCGCGATCGGCTTTCCTAAGTTCCATCAGCGCGCAAAAGAATTCTCTGAGCTTTGTGGTGTGCAAAATCCGCAGTTTGATTTTTGGACTGACGGGTGGATGGGCCTCGACGAAAATGGACAATTCGTGGCGACGGGGCCCAGGGAGACGAGCTGTCGCCAATCGCAGCATCCTGAGCTTGCGGGCCGCCCCATCGCCTCGATTAAATTTAATCCAGATCCGACGAGCGAGAGGGTCCGTGATGTCATTGTGATGGGGGCCGATGTGGTTTTCCGCGACGGATCTAAAACACGTGTTGAATTCTATCGCTAAGGTTCTCTACTGAGGGCTCGCATGTCGTCGCCAGAGGGACTCTGAAACACTCGCAGACCAAATTCCGGCGCGATCGCCAGCACATGATCAAAGATGTTGGACTGGATGTCCTCAAAGCTAGAAAGCCGTGTGTCATTCGCGAAAACATAGATCTCGACAGGGAGGCCCTCCGAGGTTGGCTGTAATTGGCGCACCAGGAAGGTCATATCCTGGCGGATGCCCGGATGTTGGCGCAGATAATTTACGAGATAAGCCCGAAAGGTCCCGAGGTTGGTGAGGCGCCGGAAATTTGAGATGAGGCCGTTCTTGTCGAGTCCCTTGCGGATCTGATCCTCGTGCAGCTCTTCGAGTTTGCGCGCGATGTATTCTTGGAGCAGGTAGAATTTCGAGAAATATTCGATGTCGGCGGCCTCGAGGAAGCGCACCGACCTGAGGTCTAGGAGCACGGAGCGTTTGATGCGACGGCCACCGGACTCGTGCATGCCGCGCCAGTTCTTGAAGGAGTTCTCGAGGAACTTGTGCGTCGGAATCACCGTGATCGTGTGATCCCAGTTCTGAACCTTGACCGCATGAAGTGCGATCTCGGTGACATCACCGTCCGCATCAAACTGTGGCATTTCGATCCAATCGCCGACTTCGATGAGTCGGTTTGAGGTGAGTTGAATGCCTGCAACAAGTGAAAGGATCGTGTCTTTGAAGATCAGCACGAGAATCGCGGTCATCGCGCCGAGTCCGCTCAAAAAGATGAAGGGTGACTTATCCATGAGGATCGAAATCACGGCCACAACCATCACGATGTGAGTTAGGATCGAGAAGCCTTGGAGATATCCCTTGATAGGGCGCGAACGCCCCGCCGGACTTTGCGAATAGATACTTTGGGCGGCGTCGAGCAAACACACGACAAAGCGCGCTGCGAGGACAACAAATGTGGCCAGCACGAGACGCTGAGAAAATAGGATGGCCTTGTCGCTAAGACCCGGCACGAGTGCGACGCTCTCGTGCACAATGAAAAGCGGAAGTATCCAGGCCGTGATTCTCGAGACCGCTTCGTCGCGCAGGAGCACCGAAGCCCAGCTACGACTGTCTCTCGCGAGACGATGGAAAATTTTACGGATGTAAGTGCGCATCCCCACCTGGAGTACGACCACGAGGAACAAGAGAACCACGATTCCCGCAGAGGACTTAAGCCAAATATAAATTTCGGGGGGTATTGTCTCGGACACGTTCTAAGATCTCGCTGCTAAAGAATTTGGAGGCGGCACCCAGATTTGAACTGGGGGTGGAGCTTTTGCAGAGCTCTGCCTTACCACTTGGCTATGCCGCCTCACTTAAAAATGACCTCTCTCTTCTAGAGGCGCCCGCTCAATATTACAACATGCGCTTTTCCAAAATGACCGGCCGGGTGCCCCAAAGCTCTTTGCAGGTCCAATTCATTAAGTATTTGAATTTATTTGATAAAAACTCATACATGAAGAATAATTTTGCCTCACTCCTTGACTCTGACGAGACGGACACCAGAATTCCACCCGAAGAACGCCTTTGCGTGAAGCATCGAATCGGAAATGGTGCTAGCTAAAGGGCCAGCAAATCTTCGTTATAGAGAGAGGGAACTGGGAATGATCTACGAATACGGCTGCAAGAGCTGCGATCATCGTTTCGAAGTTTGGGCCAAGATCTCTGACCCCGCTCCTGAAATGTGTCCCAAGTGCTCTTTGCCTCATGTTGAGAAGGTGATCTCGGCCACGAGCTTCGCACTCAAAGGCAGTGGTTGGTACACCACGGATTACAAGCGCCCCAAGGCTACGGAGAAGAGCGCTGAATAGGTTTTATAAGGCGGGTGTTCCGTCTTTAAATTGTTAAGTGTAACTAAGGAGGAAACTAAAAATGGCAATTCGTCCCCTGCATGACCGCGTGATCGTGAAACGCATCGAAGAAGAAACCAAAACCAAGGGTGGAATCATCATCCCTGACACTGCAAAAGAGAAGCCCCTCGAAGGCAAGATCATCGCAGTCGGAAACGGCCGCACTCTAGAGAACGGTACTGTTCGTCCTCTCGCCGTGAAAAACGGAGACCGCGTCCTCTTCGGCAAGTACGCCGGTACTGAAGTCAAAATCGACGGTGAAGAGCACCTGCTCCTTCGCGAAGAAGATATCGTCGCCGTCATCGAGTAATTCAGAAGTTTTTAGGAGATTAAAAAATGGCAGCAAAAATTGTAACGTTCAACGAAGTCGCTCGTAAATCTATCCTCAACGGTGTCAACATCCTCGCCGACGCTGTTAAAGTCACCCTCGGGCCTCGCGGCCGCAACGTCGTCATCGAGAAGAGCTTCGGCGCTCCTCTGATCACGAAAGACGGTGTCACCGTCGCTAAAGAAATCGAAATCGAAGATAAGTTCGAGAACATGGGCGCTCAAATGGTCCGTGAAGTCGCGTCGAAGACCAACGATGACGCTGGTGACGGAACCACGACAGCAACCATCCTTGCTCAAGCGATCTACCGCGAAGGCATCAAGATGGTCTCTGCGGGTCACAACCCTATGGACCTCAAGCGTGGCGTCGATATGGCTGTCACCGCTCTTGTTCAGGAGCTGAAGAAGCAAGCGAAGCCTGTTTCTGGCAAAAAAGAAATCGCTCAAGTCGGAACAATCTCCGCGAACGGCGATGCTCAAATCGGCGAGATCATCGCTGAAGCAATGGAAAAAGTGGGCAAAGAAGGCGTGATCACCGTCGAAGAAGCAAAATCCATGGAAACGACTCTCGAAGTCGTCGAAGGTATGCAATTCGACCGCGGTTACCTCTCTCCCTACTTCGTCACAGACGCTGAGCGCATGGAAGCGGCTCTCGACGACGCTTACGTCCTTCTCTTCGAGAAGAAGATCTCCTCCATGAAGGACATCCTCCCTGTCCTCGAGAAGATCGCTCAGACCCAGCGTCCCTTCATCGTTATCGCTGAAGACATCGAAGGCGAAGCTCTCGCGACCCTCGTCGTCAACAAGCTCCGTGGCACGCTCAAAGTCACTGCCGTCAAGGCGCCTGGCTTCGGCGACCGCCGCAAAGAAATGCTCCAAGACATCGCGACCCTCACCGGTGGCCAAGTCATCTCCGAAGATCTCGGCATGAAGCTCGAGAACATCACTCTGAAAGACCTCGGTGTCGCTAAGCGCGTCGTTGTCGACAAGGACAACACCACGATCATCGACGGCGCTGGCAAAAAAGACGTCATCGAAGGTCGCGTGAAGACCATCCGCGCTCAGATCGAAGCAACCACTTCTGACTACGACCGTGAGAAGCTCCAAGAGCGTCTTGCTAAGCTCGTCGGTGGCGTTGCTGTGATCCAAGTTGGCGCAGCGACTGAAATCGAAATGAAAGAGAAGAAAGCTCGCGTGGAAGACGCTCTCAACGCAACCCGCGCTGCTGTCGAAGAAGGCATCGTGGCTGGTGGCGGCGTCGCCCTCATCAAGGCCTCCTCTGTTCTTGCGACTCTCAAGACCGCGAACGAAGAGCAGGCTGCTGGCGTGAAGATCATCGCTCGCTGCACCGAAGAGCCCCTCCGCCAGATCTCTGGGAACTGTGGTCTCGACGGCGCTGTCGTTGTGAACAAAGTCAAAGAATCTAAGGACGCTTACTACGGATTCAACGCTGCGACTGAAGTCTACGAGAACCTTCTCGCAGCCGGCGTTATCGACCCTGTTAAGGTCACCCGCTCGGCGCTTCAGAACGCCGCTTCTGTGGCAGGTCTCCTGCTCACAACCGAAGCGATGATCGCTGAAAAGCCTAAGCGCGACGGTGGTGCTCCTTCCATGCCTGCGGGCGGTGGAATGGGCGGCATGGGCGGAATGGACTTCTAATTTAGAAGTTTTTCGTACCTCGCTTTCTAGTTGAACCCTGCGGTCTCATATTGAGATCGCAGGGTTTTTTACTTTTTCGTCAAAGAATTGCCTTAACTGCGGGTGTGCCGTGCGCCTTAAGGGCTCGAAAGACTTCCAGTATTTCAATTACTGAACTAAGTGCTGTTTGTTTGCTCTCCACTTCGCATTTTGTGTGCCTTGCTACGATAATTGTAAAGAGAGCAAGCAGATCTCGGGGGAGATAAAACATGAAGCATCAAGGGATTCTCAAGGCACTTTGGGTATCGACTTTTGTAGTCGCGGTTCCGCACGCAAAAGCTAATCTTTCACTGTTATCAACCAAAGAAGCGACATTCGAACAGCAAAAGGTCTCAAAAGCGGCTGCATCTCGCGCCGAGGAGGATTTGCGCGAAGGACGCATTGAGCGCGTGAGTCGTCAAGGACTTGAGGTCCTAGTGCGCGCGGCACTGCTCGTTCTACGTGAAGATGGTCACGCTTCCTATGCGGCTCGCAAAGAGCGCGAATGGAACACGAGCTTCTCTCTTTATTCATCGAATGGTCTTGGAGCTCTCGATCTCGGTGATCATGCTCCTTTGAGCCAATGGGTCGCAGGCTTCTCCAGTGGTCTCGAGTCGCGAGTTGATCGCAAGTGGCTCAAGCTTTTCAATCTCTATGACCTGAAGATCTTTAACTATGGCATTCCAGTTGCTGTGCGTCCCGGTGGGGATCGCCGCACCGGAAAAGCTTGGGGCGAGAAAGAATATGGCCTGCATTTCGTGCCAGTCAGTGCTGCATCGATCTACTGGATCTCCAACGGCGCCTGCAGCCTCACGGTTGCGCCACCTTTCAGCTTGGGTTGCGGTGTCGCGGCACTGCTCTCTCGCTACGGGATGGAATACCTTGTGGCTCCGGGCCTCTCGCGAGCGATCTACAGACAGTTTAACGACTGAGACGTCGATGTTGCTCGTGGCATGATTCAGGCGATCTTCAAGTCGCCTTTTGTGAGGCTCTTTGAAGAGCCAGGTCCGAAGACGGATATGGGATGGGAGATTTTTCCGCAAGGGCTCTATCCTGTTCTCAAGAAAGACTACGCTCGCTACAAACTGCCGATCCTGATCTCTGAGAATGGAATTGCAGATGCGAGCGACACGAGTCGAACCGATTTCGTTGAGAAACACGTGCGAGAGATTCACAGTGCCCGATAAGAAGGCATTTCTGCAATTGCTACTTGCACTGACTCCTCTTGTCGAAAAGCCTGGCAGGGCTCTATAGTGCCCCCATGGGTAAGACGCGTAAGGGCCTCCGTTATGATCCGAAAGACGCCTATTTTAAGCGGGCCAAGCAAGAGGGTTTTGTTGCTAGATCTGCTTTTAAGCTCGAAGAAATGGATCAGCGGTGGAAGTTCTTTCGTCCCGGGATGACGATCCTGGATCTTGGCTGTGCGCCTGGGTCGTGGCTTCAGTACGCCAGCAAGAAGGTGGGGGCGAAGGGGCACCTCGTGGGCATCGACATCGATCCCGTGCGAGTTGATCTTGCCAACGTCGAGACTTACGTGATGAGTCTCTACGACGTGAGCGTGGAGACTCCCTTCATTAAACCTTGGGCTCCCTTCGACATGATCCAAAGTGACGCGATGGTAAAAACCGTGGGCATTCCCGAGAGCGACGTTGCGAAATCGATCGCTCTTGTGGAAGCGAGTCTAAAGCTCGCAGAGTCGGGACTTTTGAAAGTGGGCGGGTCTTTTGTCGCCAAGGTCTTTGAGGGGCCCGGGTTTAGTGATTTCTATGTCGATTTCAAGCGCAAGTTCAAACGCAACTACGTGAGCAAGCCTGAGGCCATTCGCCAGGGTAGCCGCGAAGTTTACATCGTGGGTCTCGAATACAAAGGTGCGATAGGGAGCTGATTAGCTGTCGCGCACGAAGCCGGCGAGGTAAGATTTAAGAGCCTCGTCATTGTTGATGAACTCCACGCCAATGCCGGGCATCTTCCGGTGACTTGCACCCCACGGCAGTCGCCAAGCAATACGACATGGAACAGCTTCCGGATGTTCGCCTATAAAGACGGAGATGTGATCGACGCCACTCCAGTCATACGTCGAAACAATGAAGCATCCTCCATAGCTCAGGTCGTAGGTGATTGCCTTCGACTCCATGTGGACTTCTTCTCCGCCTTCACCCGCAAGTCCGCCCACACGATGATAACGAATCTTGATATAGCAGAGTTTGCGGCTGTGAACGCGAAGGCCGCGTGGCGCAAAGGCTTCGACCTGGTCCATGAGCTGAGCCCATTTGCCGGTGAGAATTTTGCGGTCGACAGCGTCGCCTGCCACCACCTTTTCAGAAACTTTCAGAGTGGGGATCTGCAGTTCTTCGAGGAGCATGAGCGCGCGCTTTTCAATGTCACTCGCGTCCGAAATCAGTCCTGTATCAATTACGGTGCCGCTCAGATTCTTGCGGTCACGTTGCGCCTGAATAAACTCTCCGACACTTCGGAAGCGCTCAAGGCTTAGCTTGCTCTTCAAGGTTGCTTTGGTTTTGTCGAGGAGAAGATCGGCAAAGATCTTCTCAAAGACAATCGCACGTCTCTCGTCGGAAACGACTAGAGCGATAACAGACACCTCTGGGCTACCCATTCTTAGAGTGATTATGGACTGAACTCAGGCATCCGTCGTTTAAGATACTGTTAATTTTTATACGTTTGATTAAAACTTAAGCTCAAAGTTGAAAAAGGTGACAAAGCTCGGCCATATAGGGGAGTTTTTGCTCGAGTGGCGAGGCGAGAAGTTTCGATCGAAGCTCTCGAGGAATACGGGAATCCAGACTCAAGACGATGTCTACAAACGCGTCCTCCTCACTGGAGAGCGATTTCTCCGCGGCATGTGCAAGGCTCGTTGGAGAGAGTTGAGGATGCTGCAGCAGGCGCCCGCGTACAGTGCCGTTGGATTCTGTGAGAAGGGCTTGTGATATTACTTCAGTCTCAAAGAGAGGGAAGCGCGTCGCATACGAGCGCACGAGTGGGGAGGGGTCATTGATCAGCATCTGGACAAGTCGTTCAACGAGGCGCTCACGCGAGATATCTTCGCGCGTCCAGTCGGGAGGGTACTCAAGCAGACGTCGGGTGGCGCCTAGGGCTGCACTCGCCCGGTGCTCTGCCTTGAGCGCGTAACTAAAGTGGAGGATGGCGGCGAGTTCGACACGGGGGTGTCCGAGCACTTCCTCCACTTCAAAATCGGGAACCTCGGAAGCACCTGCGATGAAAGGATCGGGCTTCGCGAGCGTCTCGGGTGGAGCGCGACGTGCGCTCAGTTTGTCTTGGGCCCGTCGAGCGATGCCTCGATCTGGATGGCCGAGAAAATGTGAAAGCGTCTCGTCGAAAACGTCGCTACGGTTGACAACCCACATGGCGGGTCCGGGTTCAAAAGTGGCAACATACAAAAGGTCGGTGGAAATGTGTGGAGACAAAAAGAGGTCGGCGGCATCCGCAGCCATGGCCTCACCCAAGGTCCGCTGAATCTCTGCGTTAAGCTCTGACTTATTCATCATGCAAGATTTTCGACCACCAGAGCAACGCCTTCGCCGCCGCCGATGCAGAGACTCGCGCAGCCATAGCGCTTCTTCTCTTGCGTTAGGGTATGGAGCAAGGTCACGAGGATGCGGGCGCCACTGGCTCCTATGGGATGACCCAGGGCAATTGCGCCACCACGGATATTGATTCGAGCGGGATCGATGTCGAGCAGACGTTGATTGACGATGGCAACAGCCGCAAAAGCTTCGTTGATTTCCCAGAGGTCAATATCGGAAACCTTAAGTTGAGCACGACCTAGTGCTTGCTGAATGGCAGGAGTGGGCGCGGTGGTGAACCATTCGGGAGCTTGGGCGGCTTGACCTTGGGACACGATTCGAGCCATGGGGACGAGTTTTTCTTGAGCGGCGAATTCTTCGGAACACACGATGAGCGCTGCCGCTCCGTCGTTGAGGGAGCTGGCATTGAACGGTGTGACTGTGCCGTTTGCTTCGAAGGCAGGCTTGAGACTTGCTGCTTTTTCGGGCTTGTAGCGGGACGGGCCTTCGTCTTCAGAGATGAGGGTGTCGCCCTTTTTGCTTTTAAGGGTGAGAGGCACAATCTCATCTGAGAAAAGTTTGGCTTTCTGAGCTCGGATCGCTCGCTCATAAGACAAGTGAGCGTAGGCATCTTGCTCTTCACGCGTGAGTTTGTATTCACGTACGCAAATTTCTGTGGCGTTTCCCATATGAAAATCATTGTAGACGTCCCAGAGACCGTCTTTGATCATGGAGTCGATGAGCTCCGAGTTTCCCATACGCAGACCGTCTCGGAGTTTGGGAAGAAGGTAGGGAGATTGGCTCATGGATTCCATCCCACCTGCGACAGCGGAGCGTACGAGGCCCGCGCGTACGGCACTGTCAGCGAGCATGACGGCCTTGAGGCCCGAACCACAGACCTTTCCGACCGTGGTGCAGGGAGTGTGTCGATCAATACCGGCGGCGAGTGCAGCTTGGCGAGCCGGTGCCTGCCCGACGCCTGCCGTAAGCACGCAGCCCATGTAAACTTCATCGACCTTGGAAGGGGACAGGCCGGAACTCGCAAGAGAAGCGCGGATGGTTGCGGCGCCTAGGGACGGTGCATTAAACTGTGCCAAAGAGCCTTGGAAAGATCCGATGGGAGTCCGGCGAGGAGCGCAGATCAAAGTTTTCATATACAGTTAGGGATAACAGAATTTTTTTTCGAAGTCGCTATGCAGACACGGGGCCACACATCTTTGGGTGAGAACAAAAAACAGCGACGCTGGGTGTGGTTGTGTTTGATTCTCGCGGCTTTTTTGCCTTTTATTTTGAGACTCGGTCTGGACATCAATGCTGTCAATCGCCAGGCGCTGCGCAAGGTTTACCGCGGATGGGTCTTGTCGCCAGATTTTCAGGATTTGAAGAAGCTGGGTCCTGAACTACGTTTCGAAAGATCAAGAGATTCGGGTGTTTTTGAGGATCTGTTTTTGTCGATGTTGCAAAAAGATTTTCGGGTCGTTGACCTTCCGGGTGTTCCAGTGGTTCGAAGCTTTTTCGAGAAAGAGAAAAACCTGAGCGGACGTATCGAGTGGCAAACCAATCTCGACTCCGAACCTCGAGTCTTTCGTTATGAGTCGCGTTTCACTAACAACGCACTCCTGCTCGGGTTTTGGGTTGCGCTGATATTGGTGTTCTTTGCTTTGCCCGTTCGAACGGGCGCCTTGCTCACCGTGCTCGTGATGCTTTTGTGGCAGGTCCGTTGGAATCCGCTGGATGTTCCGTTCTATCTCTGGGACGAATCTCGACTTTTTTTGGGCGAGTTGCGTGCCCGTAGTCTTGGCCCCGAGATGCTGATCGTAGGCTTGGCGCTTCTTTCTTTCCTCTTTCTCGTTGTGATGCGGCCGTGGATTCGGCGTGGAGTGAGTCGCTGGGGTGATCGATCGCTTGTGGGATTTATGGGTGTCAGTCTGCTGCTGGAGCCTGTTTTTCTTTTCTTAGCATCGAGAATTTCTGAGTGGGGTCCCCAGGCTGCTTGGTGGAAAGTTTATTTGGGTTCGCTTTGTTTTCGGTTTGTGGGTGTTTCGTTCTTGATGTCTCTCGTGTTCCGAGGCCAAGTCAAAGCAGCGGATCAGGATGAGACCTTAGACCCTGACGTGGTGCCGACGCTTCCGACCCGGATGTGGAGTCGACTCGACTACATTCGTGTGGCCACCCGCGAGAGCAAACATCTCATTTGGGGCGGCAGCATCTGGACGTTGTTGCTTCCTCTCGTTTTCGTTGTGGCTGGCGGCTGGGAATGGCTGAATGCTGTCATGATCGTAGATGCGGGTTGGAGCATTCTCATGCTCAAGGCTTTTCTTACAGGGCTCTTGCTTGCAGCGCTCACGGGAAGTCGATGCGTCTCGATGTTTGTGGGTCTTCTGTCACTTTCTCAGGTTGCCGCTCCAAGCGAAGGTCACTGGATGGCGGCGGCTGTGTTCGGATTTTTCGCTGAGGGGCTTTGGCTGGGATGGTGGCTCAGTCCCATGAAAGACCTCCAGCCCTTCTTGCCACTGAATCGCTACCGAAAGATTTTTTTCGTGAGTGCGTTGATCGGCTGGGCTCTTGGAATTTTTGTTTACACTGCGGGAGTGCCGCTGGTGTTGTGTTGGATCATCGTCCTGCTCGGAGTTTGGAGCTACGGACAGATTCAGGACGGAAGGACCGTCCCAGGATGAAAGGAATTAGAGGGGACCGCATGCGCACACTTGCCTTGATAGTTTTTCTGACATTGCCCTTTTTTTGGAGCGCACCTGCCTTCGCTCTTTCCGAGCTCAATGCACGCGTCCGTGAAAATGTATTTTTAAAGTCACAACCCTCTCCGGATTCGCCTGACACCTCTGTCCAAGTCACAACTGATGAGACGGTGTTTGTTCTTGGGACCTCGGTTGATACAACTTTTGTGCAGGTTCTTAAGAGGAATGGCGAGACAGGTTGGATCCAAGTGAATCTCGCGGATCTCTACCGGGTGGATCGCAGTGACTACGATGACTACTTCTACGCCCTCATGCGAGAGAGAGCTTACACTTCAAGATGGAATTTCCACTTGGGAGCGAGCTACGGTGTCTTGCCCTTTGGTGTGGGTGCTGAGGGCCTTGTGAGCCTGAATCTTCTGCGACGCGGGGTCTTCGATTCCAACGTGGACCAACTCGAGTTTGGGAGTGGGTTTAAATACCACGTCGGCGCCGATCCCAAGCCCGTACTCCTGGGAGACGGTACTCTTTACAGCAAGCCGGCACAGTCCTTCTGGGAGGTCCCGGTCCAGTTGTTGTGGCTGTTCCGCTTGGGATATCGCGGCGAAACACTTTTGGGGCCTCGGATCGGATTCAGTGTGATTGAGGACCAATACAATCGTTTTGATACGGCTCTTCCGGGGCTGACGGGCTTTGAGCTTCGCCACTATCCGAGGGACACGCTCGGGCTTTCGTGGAACGTCTGGGTGCATTTGCGCTCGGTGATCTACTACTCAACGAGTTTCGGATTGGACTTCCGCTTTTGAAGCTTGAGTCGCCAGACGACCGCTCAGGTGGGTGAGCGCGGAATCGAGAATCAAAACTTCGACCAAATCTCCTCTCCCCAGGCCCCGGCTGTCTTCGGGATCGACGTGGCAGGGCACGTTCTGAGACGTGCGTCCTGTCAGGCGACTCGGGTCTTTCTTGGAAGGTCCTTCGATCAAAATTTCACGAATTTGACCCACCTCGGCCGCGTGCAAGGCGCAGCTCTCTTGGTGAGACAGTTTTTGAAGCCGAGATAGTCTTTCGAGCTTAACCGAAGCAGGTGTGAGATCTTCTCGTTCCGCGGCCGATGTGCCGGGGCGCGGAGAATAGAGAAAAGCGTAGACATTGTCGTAGCGGATCTCTTTGGCGAGCGCGAGAGTTTGAAGAAAGTCTTCCTCTGTCTCACCTGGGAAACCAACGATGAAATCAGTGGAGAACGCAATGTCTCGGCGGGCCTGGCGAAGGGCGCTGACACGTTCGCGGTACTGATCGATGCTGTAGAACCGGCGCATTGTTTTCAGAATGCGGTCGGACCCTGACTGCACCGGAAGATGAAAGTAGCTGCAGAGCTTGGGAAGTTCCTGGAAACATCGAATGAGCTCATCCTTGAGGTCCCCGGGATGGGATGTGGTGAAGCGAATGCGCTCGAGTCCCTCGATATCGTGCGCGCGGTAGAATAGTTCGTGCAACGACTCGCCGGCCCTTTTGCCGAAGGTGTTGATGTTTTGTCCTAGGAACGTGACCTCTTTCACACCCTGGGCGACGAGGAGTTTTACGTCGTTAATGACGTCTTGGATTGGTCGAGATTTTTCACGTCCTCTCACGTGCGGCACAATGCAGTAGCTGCAGAAGTGGTCGCAGCCTTTCATGACGGAGACGAAGGCGCTTACTCCGGGGTTTAGGAGTTCTGTACGGGTGCTCCAGACACGCGCTTCGCGATCAAATTCGGTTTTGACATAGGCTTCCGAGTTGGGTCTCAAGACCTGCTCGAGGGCCCACGGGAGCTCGTCGATGTTGTCGGGTCCAAGAACGATATCAACAAAAGGGAGCTCCCTGCGGATAGCTTCTTTCTCTTGTTGCGCGACGCAGCCCGTGACTCCCAGAACGAGCTCAGGTCGACGTTCTTTGAGACGCTTGAGATCGTTCGCGACAGCGTTCATTTTCTGTTCGGCTTTTTCGCGGATGGAGCACGTGTTGATGAGGACGAGTTCGGCGTCCTCGGGACGCTCGACAGCGAGGTATCCTAGAGGTGCAAGCAGGGCCTTCATGCGATCGGAATCCGAAGCATTCATCTGACAGCCAAAGGTTTGTACGAAAACGCCCTTCATAGCTTCCTATTCGTAGCGGAGGCTCTTGTTGGAAACAAGGGCGACAGGGGCCGGTCTGATATCGGATGCTTGAGGGGTGATCACCAAAACTTAACGTGCCTGGCTTTGAAATTGGCGGATAATTGAGGGCTACGGGGGCAAGTCTCATGTCGGCAGCAAAGATATTAAGTCCAAAAAAAGCGGTATGTAAGCACGAGGGCTGTTTTGAATCTCCTTCAAATAGGGGTTTTTGCCGTCTGCATTTTCTGAGTGTCCTTAAGGGCAAGTCCGAAGGAGACCAAAAACCCCGGGCCAATCTCAAAGCCGTGGCCGAGGACATTCCTCGCCGCAAAGCTCGACCGATGGGGCTTGTCGATGATCTTGGAAGCGTGGATGAAGCTTTTGCTTCTAACGCTGCTGAGAGACTTGGGGAGCTCGATCTGGACATCGACAGCGAGCTCGAAGGCGAGCTTCCGACCGATGGGTGGAAGCGTTTCCGAAAAGCGGGCTAGCGCCTTCGAAAAATTGCCTTAAAAACGGTTTCTTTTTTCTTCATAAAGAAACCTTCGAAATGGGTCATGGGTTCGCTCATGGCCCAGTTTTTTTCGTAGAGTGTCACGAGGTCAAAAATCTCCCAAGTTTTGATCAGATCGAGCATTTCCAAAAAATATCCCAGATGGTCGGTTGAGAGGCGGAACTCGCCTCCGCGCTTAACGGCGTGGGCAAAAGCGCTTGCTTCGGGCGAGCGGAAGAAGCGGTGTTTGTGGTGCCGAAATTTCGGCCAGGGATCGGGCTGGTAGAAGTGCAGGACATCGATCGGTGGAAGAGAATTCGGGTCGAAGCTGCAGGCATCTTCGCGGAGGATGACCCAGTTGTCGATCGCTTGCCGACCCAGCTTGTTCTGAGTTGATTTCACGCGGTCAGAGCGACGATCGATTCCAATAAAGAAACGATCCGTGAAGCGCGCCGCCCGACGAGCCATGAACTCGCCCTTGCCGGGGCCGATCTCGACTTCGAGAGGTGAAGAGAGAAATTCGTTGGGAATGGATTGTTTCAGATCAAGACTCAGAGTCTGAGAGCGAGTTGGAATGTGGTACTGAAGCTCGAGATCGTTCCACAAACGAGAGCGATGCTGTGAGGCCTTGAGACCTTCTTGTTCGCGACGCAGCTCCTCGAAAGCTTCCGAGTAACGATTCATATCTGCTGACCTTTAGAGACCGCGCCCGGGCGTGAATACGAGTTCGAGTTCAGGAAAACGCGTGAAGGCTTGAGAGTGCTGCTCGAGAACTCGGCGCAGTTGAGGGGCTGGAGACGGAAAGAATTCGGCTTCAGAGTGGACCACGAAATCGAGCGAAGGTGTGGGGGACTTGGCGAGACTTTCGCTTGAGGCGAAGAGGCGGCCAAGAAGTTCCTCGGGGAGGGGTCCGATTCTCTGGAGCCACGCTCGAAGCTGATCCAGTCGACCCGGGCTCCGGGGGAAGGCGCTCGAGAATTCTTGCAGCCATTCTGAGAGCGTCCATTCGGCTCCTTGAATCCAAATATTTTTGCCCATCAGGGACTCGTTCTGAGGAGCGACAATCAGGTGTGCAGCGAGGTCAGAAAACGAGAGCGCGTGAATGGGGCGAGAAAGCCTGGCGTCCTTAGAGGCAAGGCGAAGCTGGGCGGGATTTTGTTTGAGGGACTGCAGACTTTGGTCAAAAAGTGCGTCATCGCGGAATCCAAAAGCCATCGGGCACAGCAAGAGGGTGGCTCGGGGAGAGGAGGCTTGCAGATCGGAGAGAAGTGAGCGGGCACTGCGTTGGGGCACCACAAAGATAGGGTGGAAATCGGGGTCGAGCGAAGTCATATAGCGGACTGTTTCAATTACGGAATGAGCTTCGGAAGCTTCGGGCGTCTCGTTCCAGCTTAACCAGGGGTGGGGTGTCCAGATCAGGGTCCTAAAGGCGGGCTTCTCGCCAAAAATCTCGAGCGGGGAGCGGCCTGCCTGCAACTCCACGATCTTCAGGGGGAGACTTGAGGGGAGGCTGTTTATTTCTTGAGGCGAAACGACGCCTGAAAGACGTCCGCCTAAACGCTGAAAGGCACCAGCAGTCTGGTAGGAGACTCCGCGTGTGGCAGGCCAAAGCAGGACGCCGTCTGCGGAACTGAGTTTCTTTTCGGAAACGAGCATTGTCCAGAGGAGATAACCTTTGCTAGCTTCGATGTCATGTTGGAACTCGCATCGGCTCAAGTTGAAAAAGGCGTTTTCGAGCTGCGTCTGGAAGGCGAAGCCCCTCGGTGGGCTCGTCCGGTCGTGGCCTTGGGGCCCGTTCGCGGAAGACTCCTGGCTCTTGGATTGGTTTTGGCTGCAGCCTCGCTGAATCTCACGACCGTGCCTGCAGCGTTTTTCTTCGAAAACCAATGGACGGTTTCCACCATCCACGCCCTACGCATGCAAGCGATGCTCAAGTGGGTGATCGCGCTTTCGGGCTTGGGTGTGTGGGCCCTTGTCTTTGGTGTTCGCAAGGAAGAACTGAAGCTCGTTTTTGATAAAGCGGCTGCGAAGCTTCTTTATTTACATCGTCCCCAGTGGAATCTCTCGACACCCGACCAAGGGGAGGTGGGTTTTACGGATATTCGTAAGATCGAGGTTTTTGGTCCCCACCGTGAGCCCAAAACACCGTACGGCTACGTCGAGATCGGCCTCTTTGATCCTTTGGAGAAGCGGGAGAAGCTCTTTCGCTTCCAAGTGCTCTCCGAGGACCAGTTGAAGATCTACCCGGCCAATTTGGGCCGTTTCACGGGTCGAGACCCCCATGGCGACTGGATCGATCCCGACTCCTTGCCTATCAGGCCTTGATCTTGGCTCTTTGGCAGGTTAGATCCAACTTATGGCACGCGTAACCGTAGAAGACTGTCTCACCCAAGTCCCCAATCGCTTTTCATTGGTTCATTTGGCGTCCAAGCGAACCAAGCAACTCATGAAGGGCTCACGTCCTCAGGTGGATGCTCCCCACAACAAGCCTCCCGTGATCGCGCTCAGAGAAATCGCGGAGCGTCGTTGCCGTCTTCCCGATGGTTGGGAAATCAAGGATATCGATCAACCCGATGACTTGTTGCCCCCCGATCAGCGCGACTAATTTTCTTCTCTGTTTCTTAACAAGAATCCCTTCTCCGGCTCGCGCCAGAGAAGGGATTCTTGTTTTCGCCAGATCTTCACATTGCTCTCACGAGCGAGTCGTTACAATAGTGGTGTGGATTTCTTCCGAACTCTCGCGCGTTTGTTGATGCTCGGCTGTTTGGCGGTCGGATTCGCCGCGTGCCAAGACTCGCAAGTCGTCCTCGGCAGTTCTGGGAGACTTCAAGATTATTCTCGATCCCTTCTGACTCTTTCGACATCTCAAACTGCCGTGGGCGAAAGTGTTGATGTGACGTTGGAGGTCAAGGGGCCCAGCGACGTGCAGATTGCCAAACTCGATGCGAGTGATGTCGAGATCTCTCTATCAGACGACGGGCTGGCGATCGTCGAATCTATTGGGCAATAGTTAGTTCTTAAAATACTTTTTGAAATTCGCTGCGAGCTCGATGAGTGAGCGTGTGGGCATGCCGGTGCCGCCGCCGGGGCAGTGAGCACCTTGCTCTTTGGTCGCATCCATCACGCCCGCAATGTCGACGTGAAGCCACGGATACGAGTCCTCAACAAAGGCGTGCAAGAAGGCTCCACCTTTTTGGCTGCCGGCATTGCGGCTCGAGCCGATGTTCTGCAAGTCGGCGATCTTGGAGCGCATGTCGTCGGCGTAGACTTCAAAGAGCGGGAGCTCCCAAGTTCTCTCGCCTTGGGCGGCTGAGGCTTCGTGGAAGGCTTTGATGAGGGCGGCGTTGTTGCCCATGATGCCAGAGCAAGCGCCTCCGAGAGCGACCATAACGGCTCCCGTGAGAGTTGCGACATCGACAACAGCGTTGGGTTTGAAGCTCTTGGCGTACTCGAGGGCGTCCGCAAGGACGAGTCGCCCTTCGGCGTCGGTGTTGAGCACTTCGACGGTCTTGCCGCCGTAAGCTTTGTAGATATCACCCGGGCGAGTGGCGTCGCCACTGACCATGTTTTCAGCAGAAGCGACGATGCCGATCACGCGGATCGGAAGTTTGGATTTTCCAATCCCGTACATGGCGGCAATCACGGATGCGGAGCCCCCCATGTCCATCTTCATGTACTCCATACCGGCTGCGGGCTTGATGCTGATGCCGCCACTGTCGAAGGTGATGCCTTTGCCGACAAGCACGAGCGTGGGGACGCCCTTCTTGCTCGCGTTGTGTTGCATGACGATCAGTCGAGGAGGCGCAGAAGAACCTTTGCCGACAGCAAGAATGCCGTTCATCTGTTCTGATTCGAGTTTCTTCTCGTCCCACACTGTGGTGCTGAAGCCGGCCTTTTTGCCGAGCTCCGTGGCGCGCTTTGCGAGGTCGCTCGGGCGCAAGTCGTTGGCGGGAGTGTTCATCAGGTCGCGTGCGATGTAGGTGCTCTCAGACGCTACGAGCACGCGATCGAGGATCTGTTTGGCTTGGCTTTCGCTGAGACTAGAGCTCAGCAAACGAATTTCGATGGCCTCGGCTTTGCTTCCATCTTTCTTTTTGGATTTGTAATTGTCGAAGCTGTAGAGGCCCAGTTGGAGACCCACGAGAAGTTTCTCCAGAAGATCTTCTTTCTCGATCTTTCCCGCAAGATTTTTGCGGCCGGCGAAATCAACAGCAGGCGCCGTGGGCGCAAAGAGGAACGAATCAACAAAGACTTCGGCAGACGTGATCTTGTTGTTGCGGAGTTCTTGTCCGAGCTTGGCTCCGAGAACAAGAATGTCCTGAAGGGTGGGCTTCTCGATTTTTCCGAGTCCAAAGAGCATCAGGTCTTCGAAGGCTGGAATCTCTTTGAGAAGGCTGGAGCTTTGTTGATAAAGGGCAAGGCCTTCGCCTGCTGCGGCCTTGAAACGAGAAAGCTTCTTGAGAGCAGTCGTCAGCGGCTGAAGCTCCTTGAGTTTGCGAAGACCGAGCAAGAGATGCGGAGATCCCTCGGCCTTGGCTTCTTGGTGGAAGGCAACGACGAGCGTGCCTGTGCCGTTGTGCTTAGCGAGGGAGGTGATTTTTTTGAAACGAATCTCGGCTTTGAGGGGAGTCATGATATTCTGAAATAGCGTGAGTCATGGGCAAACACAACTCCGGTATCAACGAGGTTCTTGAAGGGCGAGTTTTTAAGGAATCCCCCTTGGTTGGCGCCGCGGCAAAATGGAGTCGCGTGAGTCAGCATTTCGGAATTCCCATTCTCCTCATCTTTCTTTTTGGACCTCATTCAATCCAAGGCTCCGAGTCCTCGCTGGCTCTGTATTTTGCGATCTCTATTCCTATAGCCCTGGGCGCCCTCGGGATCCGTTGGTGGAGTATGGGCTATGGACGCGAAAAGGAATTCATCGTCAATGGGCCTTACCGCTATGTTCGAAACCCCGTTGAGTTGTCGTGCGTGCTTGCTTACACCGCAGCCGCCATCCTCCTGAGGTTTCCCGGATGGTACACCTCGGTCGTAGCCTTGGTCTGCATCATTCACATGTCTTTTGTTTCGATTTCTTACGAGCGCAATCTCGTGATTCGGCACGGCACTCGGTACCTTCGCTATGCCCAGCGCGTGCGGCGATGGATTCCCTCGAGCGTCGCCGCGACCAATGCCACTCGACCTGATTTTGATCTTACGCTTGCCGTGTTCTCGGATCTAAGGATCTGGGTGTGGCTCGTGGGATATCTCGCAGTGTTTGCGATCCGCTCTCATTTTGGGTCGATGGCGAGTTGGTGATTTTCTAAATCCTAAAAACGGAAACCGTAGCCGGCTTCAAGGAGCAACCAGCTCTGAGGATTCTGGTAGAAGCGCACGCCGAGCTTAATGGGATAAACGCCCACGGGGAGCATGATGCCTCCGCCGTAACTCAGGCCCGAGTGTGATCCAGAATCCGTGGCGCATCCTGGGAGACGGCAAGATCCGTCAGCCTCAAGATCTGCTTCGAGATCGAAGTAGGAATAGTGAAAACCAATATTGAAAAATCCGTTGAGAAAATTGGAATAGACTTCGTGGCGGTAGGCGATTTCTCCGCTGTAGGCCTTGTCGGGAATCTTGTGGTGTGCGAAAGCGGAAACTTCAATCGAGCCGGTAGGATTGGGCAAACGGAGGCTACTCCGGAGTCCAAAAACACTGAGAAGGCCGTCGTCTGCACCCCAGAGATCATAAGGCAGGTTCTTGCCGACGAAGGGCATGATCTCGACCGCATAGTCTGCGTTGAGCTCGCCGCCACCCGACCTCTGAGCAAGCGCAAAGGCTGGCGTCAAAAGGGACAGCACAAGAAACGCCTTAAGGCGGGAGAGAGGAATTCCTAACATCTCCCTTAGGAGTCTATCATCGCCTCTCGCTTTTGAGTATATCTGAAAGTCGTGAAAGACGTTCTTAACTACCCCTGGACCGATCCCTCCGGCAAGTCCGTTGAACTGAGTCTCCATTGGTGGGTCAACAAATACGGCACCCAGGTTCCACCTCGCGGATACATCTGGATCGTGCACGGCATCGGCGAACACGCAGCACGCTACGACGAGCTCGCAAGTTTTTTGACACTCCTCGGTTTCGACGTTCTTGCTCCAGATCATCCCGGGCACGGACTGAGTCGCAGCTCAGGCGCCTCACCCGAGCTTCGTTCCTTCCGTGCGATGCGCTCGTCCCTCAAGGCGGCTCTCGACTTTTGGCGCGTCCAAGGTCCGCGCGCCAAAGCCGGTGCCGCTTCGAAGCCTTGGTTTATGTTTGGCCACAGCCTCGGGGCGCTTCTGATGCTCAGTTGGATTTTGCACGCTCGCGAAGAAGGTTTTGAGGGAGACTTTGCCCAAGCCGCTTTTGCTTCGGCGCCACCGCTTCGTCTGAGACTTCCTGTGCCCGAATGGAAGAAAACACTCGCCGAAAAGCTTCTTCAAATCGCTCCGCATTTTGAGATCGGGAGCGGTATCGGCGTGAATGATCTTAGTATCGAGGCGGCCAACTTGGGATCGTTCCGCCAGGACCCACTCGTCCACGGATTTGCGAGCCCAGAACTTTTCCTGTCATTGCAGGCAGCGGCCGAAGAGGTGATGGCTGGACCTGCGGACATTGAGATCCCCCTTGCTCTCGCGGTAGGAGAAGATGATCCGATTGTGGACCCGAAAGCCATCGAGGATCTTTATCTAAAGCTAGGTACGCACAAGGCCCTCTACAAGTTCCCAGGCAACAAACACGAAATCATCAACGACATTTCCAAGCGCGATGTTTACCGCGCAATTGCGGAGTGGTTCTTATGAAAACTCTTCTCGAATATCTTAAACAAGATGCCCTCAAGACCGGCGTGGATATCGTACTGGCAAGCGGGCAGCGCTCGTCCTATTACGTGGACACCAAGCAAATCAGTTTGCAGGGGGCCTCGCTGGCACTCATCGGCCAGGAATTTTGGAAACTCCTTAAGCTCCAGTCCCCGCGGCCAGACTGCGTCGCGGGCGTGAGTCTCGGAGGCGATCCCTTGGCCTCAAGTGCTGTGCTCGCAGCTTATGCCGAGGGTGAGTCGATCGATGCATTTCTCATTCGTAAAGAAGCCAAGGGCCATGGCGCCACCCAAGGCGGACGCGTTGAGGGGCGCAAGCATTTGCGATCTCAGCTTAAAAGTCTTTGGCTGCTTGAGGATGTGATCAGCACCGGTGGATCCTCGCTTTCTGCGGCTCAGCACCTCCTGGAAGGCGGCTTTCCGCTCAAAGGCATCGCCTGCATTCTGGACCGCGAGATGGGTGGCGTCGAAAAGCTCGCGACGGAGTTGGGGCTCCCTGTCTTGGCCCTTTACAGAATTCGTGATGTACTAAAGGACACATGAAACTTCGCGGTTGTTTTGTCGCTTCGCTCGCAACGCTTGTTCTGCTGAGTTCTTGCGCCTATTTCAATTCCTACCGCTCTGAGAACGCTCAATACCAATCCTTGGTTGAGAAACAGCTCCGCGAGGAAAGGCTCTTTGTTCGTGGTGAACAACGACTTTCCATGAAGGTGATGCCGGGCTCGAAAGAGATGTACGACTTGCAGACCACGGTGAGCCCCGGTTTCGAATTCAAGTTCGATCCCAGTCATGATCAAGTGATTGTAGCTGTGTCGTCCCAGAACCGAGTTCCCTTTTGGAGGGACGAAATGCATTTTCGCCTCGACGGCGACTATTCCTTAAGCGTCGAAGAGTTGACGTCTTCGTTTCTCATTCAAACGCTTTATCCCTATGCCTTCCCGTACTACCGGGTCTTTATTGTTGATTTTACTCAGAAAGCGAATCGTGAGCGCGAATTTGTCATTGAGTCGAGCCGTGGCTCCTTGAGCGTCAAACTTCAATTTTCGCCCGCGATTCAAAATCGAGTAGACTCTGTGCAATGAATCTTGAATCCATTCCGTCTCTCTTAGGTGTGGTTGCCGCGGTGTCCTTCTGCGCCGCGGCCGTTCTCTATTACGCGATGAAAAAGACTCAGCCGATGCGCGAGTGGTTTCTTCGTCGGCTCAGGGCGCGGACACGAGCCACTGATGCAATTGTCGAAGGCGCCCTTAAGGCCAAACGGCGCGACTCCTCAAGTTCCGAAAAACCTCAGAGCCTGCTGCTGAAGATCCTCGATCGTGATTTGGGTCAGGGTCCAGCCGTGACTGCGCCGACGCCAAAATCCAGGCCTGTGCTTCCACCGCCACCGTCCAGTCGGGTTGCGGCGTCCCTCAAGAAGATTGCAAACGATGAGCCCTTAAGTTCCGGAACTGCGCTTGAAGCCGTGGTTGTCCAAATGTACGAAGAGTACCTAAGCGAGATCGCCAGCTTTCAGAGGCAGCTCACGGAGGCGACCAGTGTCGGCGAAATCCTCAACAAAACCTGCCGCGCGCTGTCGGGCTTTTCGCGAAAAGCCCGTGTGGTTTATCTGGAATACCAGGCTCCTCAACGCGCGTTGATGGTCGGTAGCCGCTCAAGCCCTGATGTCTTCGCTGGAACCCAGCCCAAAATGTTCTTGCCGCTGAAAGGCGCAGGCAAGTCGATCGCAGCCGAAGAACTTCGTACGATTTTCGCGAACCTCGTGAAAGATGGGGAGCTGCAACGTTTGCTGCGGGATTCTTGCCTCATCGAGTCCCGTTCCCAGGCTGAAGCCGATCCTGATCAGTTGTGGATCGCACAAACCGCTTGGCGCGTGTTTCCTTTCTACGTTCGTGGCATTCCCCAGGGAGCCTTTGCGATTCAGGAGAGTTCAGTTTGCCAGCGCCGTGAATACGCCAATCTCGTCGATATCTTTCTTGCGCAGAGTGCGAGTTCGGTTGAAAACATCCGGCTGCACTCCAAAATGGTCGATGTCTCCGCGAAGGACCCTGTCACGGGACTTCAATCACGCAAGATGTTCCAAGAACGCCTCCAGGAGAATTTCCTGATTGCGCGTCGTTTGCGTCACCCGCTCACGGTCGTTCGTATCGATATCGATCACATGCCCGCCTACGTGAAGCAATACGGTAGCTCCGTTTCGGAAGCCATTCTCCGGCATGTCACACGTCATCTGGATCGTCATTTCCGTAAATCGGATATCGTGGCGAGATTTGGCCAAGACGGTTTTGCTATTCTGATGCCTCACACCGCGCTCGTTGACGCTCTAAAAAAGATTGAACAGGTGATTGAGGCGGTGCGCGAGTCGAATCTCAAGCTCGGGCGTCAGGACACGGCGATCGACATCAAGGCGTCTGTTTCGGCCGGAGTGGCAGAGTTCCCGAGTCACGCCGACAATCCAGCTGATCTCGTGCGCTTTGCGAACGAAGCTCTCTACCGTGCTCAGGCAGGAGCAATGGCAGGCGTGACGATTGCAAAAGTGCCGACGGGCTATGTGCCTCCGTTTAATAGCCGTTTCGTGCGCAGCGCCCCCAAGGCCTTGCAGGATGGGTTCTCGAGTCCTATCCTTGACCCTTAATGATTTCGTTTCCAAAGATTTCGCCTGAAATATTCAGCTTCGGCCCGATCCACCTCCGGTGGTACGGGCTGATGTACGTCATTGGTTTTGTGTTTGGTTTTCATATTCTTAAAGCGCGCATTCGTGCGGGTTTCATGAAAGTGAAAATGGAATTCGCTGACACCTATGTCACCTATGTGGTGATTGGGATGCTTCTAGGGGCGCGCCTCGTCTACGTGTTTGTCTACAACTGGCCGCACTACTCAGAGAATCCGAGTGAGATTCTTGCGGTTTGGTCGGGGGGCCTTTCGTTTCACGGCGCCGCACTCGGCATGATGATCGCCTCGTGGTTTTATGCGCGTCGCTACAAGGTGAACTTTCTGAGTGTGCTTGACACGCTCGCGATCTGCGCCCCCATCGGCCTGGGCGTGGGCCGCATCGGAAATTTTATAAATGCCGAGCTCTACGGGCGCGTGACAGACTTGCCATGGGCGATGGTCTTTCCGACCGATCCTCAGCAGCTCCCCAGGCACCCCTCGCAGCTCTATCAAGCGCTCACAGAAGGCTTGCTGCTTCTCTTGGTGCTGAGCCTCTCCCATAAGAGTCTCCTGAAGCGTGGAAAGCTTCGCAACGGGATGCTCGCGGCGATTTTTGTGGGTGCCTACGGGGTCTTTCGTTTCTTTGTGGAGTTTGCGCGCCAGCCCGACGCGCAGTTTGCCGATGATCCAAACGCTCTCGGAACAGTGCTCGGTCCCTTCTCCATGGGACAGGTGCTTTGTTTCATTATGATCGTGATCTCGGTCTTTCAGTGGATCCACGTCATGCGCACACAGCCTCTGGTCGCTCCCAAGTCTCTGAAGGACGAACCCATGTCCGAGAACTCCCTTGAGCGCCTGATGGCGCGTATCGCGACCTAGGGCTGCTCCTCGCGACCAATAAAGTTTCGGCTTAGGTTGACGTGGCCAGCCCACTTCGGTAGCTCTTTGTCAGTCTACCGAGTCCCATGCTCAGGTAGCTCAGCTGGTAGAGCAGCGGCCTGAAGAGCCGCGTGTCGGCGGTTCGATCCCGCCCCTGAGCACCACATCGCGGCAAAAGTTGCCCTTTGGGGCAAGTTTTGAAGCGATGTGGCTCCCCTTCCCAGCGGCAAAAGTTGCCCTTTGGGGCACACGTTTTGAAGCGATGTGGCTCCCTCCAAAATTCTTCCCTCTCAAAGAAAACTGTCCAATCTCTAGGCGTTTCTTAACCCATTCTTAACTCAATGTTACGATATCAAAGGCTAAATCCGACGGATTTCTGCTGCTCGTGGTGTTGAAGTTTTCGACAATCGGACGAAAATTGTTACAGGATCGTCCCTGCGATTTAGCCTAAGTGTTGGGATAGTCGATTTGGTATGGGCCTTGCTCCATAGGGGTTAGTACACACTTTGAGCGTCGGTTTAGGTTCCAGTCCAGGGGTTAAAAAATCATCAGGGGTCTCATTTTTCAGGAGAGGGTTATGGCACAACAAAATTTTTTCAAGAGAATCGCAAGCACTTTAACTTTGGTCGCATATTCCACGACGGCTTTTTTGGCTCCCGCCTCAAACGCTTCAGGATTTTATCGTCCGCAAATGAAAGACATCGCAGGCCTCTACGCTGCTGCTTCTAAGAAAGCGGCCAAGAAACAAGACATCAACGTCTTCATCAATGCTTTCGGTGAGGAAGTCTTCAACAAAGAAGATGCAGCCTTCGTCTCAAAGAGTCTGAGCCCCTCAGAGATGCCCACTGTGACGGTCGACAAAGCCGTCTTCGTGGTCAACGTTAAGGGCGCCGATCCGATTAAGATCCAACCCATCGATCTCGACAAAGGGATCTTCAAGATCAACGGCCTCGATTTCACTTGGAACGAGAAAGAAAGCGTCGAGAAGAACGTCGCTCGCATCCAACCTATTGCAAAAGCCGAGGGGTTCTCTCTCAACATGATCTGGGACCTCGTGGTTCCTTCCTCTCACGCTCTCAGCGAGAAGAATATCAACACCATCGCAGTCGCAATCGCATCGGTTGTCGTGGTCGGCCTGATCGGCTGGTTCATGTACAAGAACAACAAGAACAAGCTCAAGGTCGATGTCGTAAAGGCTCGACTTGAAGCGGGTCAAGAGGCTGAAGCTTCGGTCAGCGAACCCGCTCGCGTCGAGTCCTCGCACTAAGTCCGACTGATAGATCACCAAAGGTTTTCATCACAAGGCTCCCTCTGAATAGAGGGGGCCTTTGTCGTTTCCGGGTGACGGTGTTTGCCGATCTCTTTGTCGAGATCTAGGCTACTTTTTTGATCACTATCCCTTTAAAGGGGTTGGAAACGCCTTGATCGTCCTAGCAGCTGGGATTAAAACAGGGTCATCTATGAACAAGATCTCCCAGCGCGTGATTTTACTTCTTGGCGTCCTAGGTTTCGTGGGCGAGGCCTCCGCCAAGCTCGAGCCCAGTCAGGTGATGGGCCAAGGACTCTATGAACAAGAGGGCGGCAACTCCTGCCTCTTTTGCCACGGCATCGCGGGTGAGGGTGGCAATGTGAAAGAGGCTGCCAAGCTCGATCAGCCAAAAACCTGGAAAACCTACAAAGCTCTTGGTGGAGATGCGGCTTTCAATAAGGACCCCAAGGCTTTCCTTGAGAAGATGAAAAAGGGTGTTGAGGACCTGATCCGCGTCGGCGCCATTCGCCACAATGCTTCCTACAAAGAAGCGGGCTTTGATTGGTCTAAGATTTCTCCCTTCAACGCCCAGATGATGGGCCTGGGCGGTGCTGCGAGTGTGACCTGGATGAAAAAGTACCAAAAGCGCGGCGTCAACGCCGAGATCGCAGCCGGGTCCCTCTGGTTGCACCTGGCAAAACTCGACAAACAGGGCGTCCTCACGAAGTGAAGCGCGTCAAAGCGTGAAACACTCCATCGAGATTCAGTTTCTAGGTGCTGCGGGCACCGTGACCGGAAGTCGCACACTCGTGACTTTCGGGGGCTCGCGCGTGTTGGTGGATTGTGGTCTTTTTCAGGGGCCCCGTTCGATTCGAGAGCGCAATTGGGAGGCCTTTCCTGAAGATCCCCATCGCATCGAAGCCGTTCTCCTCACCCATGCTCATTTGGATCACTCGGGCTTCTTGCCTCGTTTGGTGAAGGGTGGCTTTTCGGGGCCGATTTTTTGCTCCGCTGGGACGGCCGATCTGCTGAAAATTCTGCTCGTTGATTCGGCGAAGATTCAAGAAGAAGATGCAGACTTTGCCAACCGCACCCAACATTCGCGGCACAGGCCTGCGCTGGCCCTCTATACCCGAGACGATGTTGAGGATGTGCTCCGGAAGCTTAAGATTTTGCCGGATCAGGGTTGGACGGCGATTCTTCCAGGCCTTTCGTGTCGTGTCTTCCGATCGGGGCACATCGTTGGGGCCAAGAGCTTACAATTGGGTTTTGATATCGATGGGGGACCGCGACTCGTGACCTTCTCGGGCGACGTGGGTCACGATAGGATGCGCACTTTGCGAGGTCCCGAGACTCCCCCCGAAACAGACATCCTGATCCTGGAATCGACCTACGGCGACAGACCTCACGAGCGAGTGGATCCTTTGGATGCTCTAGCCGCGGTCGTTCTCGAAACTCGAGCCAAGGGTGGTGTGCTCGTGATTCCCGCTTTTGCCGTGGGGCGCGCTCAAGAAATTCTCTACATGCTCCGACTCCTGGAGGACGAGGGACGCATTCCTCGACTCCCGGTGATTCTCGATAGTCCGATGTCTTCGAAGGCCACGGATCTTTATCTTGCTCACCCTGAAGACCATCGCCTCGACGCCCAGTTTTCTAAGAATACCCCTGAGAACTTTTTTCCGGCCGGGTTCGGCACAGTCGAAAGCCCCGACGATTCGATGATGGCGTGTCTGCAGGACGGCCCGCTGATCGTGATTTCTGCTGCAGGCATGCTCAGCGGAGGGCGTATCCTCCATCACCTGAAGTCGCGACTTCCCTACGCAAAGAACACCGTTCTTTTTGCGGGCTACCAGGCCGAGGGCTCCAAAGGTCGCTATCTTCAGGACAAGGGCGAGCTCGATGGATCGCTGCGCATTCACCATGAAGAGGTCCCCGTAAAGGCCGCAATCCGCACGATCCCAGCTCTCTCGGCCCACGGAGATGCCAACGATCTGATCGATTGGCTGAAGAAATTAAGGCGCCCGCCGAGTCGGATTTTTCTCAACCATGGGGATCCTGCTGCCTCTGCCGCGCTCAAAGCTCGAATCAAATTGGAGCTGGGTTGGTCTGCGGAAGTCGCCTCCGAGACTGAGACAATTCGTATCTAGGCTGATTTTTTGACTGCCCACTAGTGGCTTGCGCTCGTTGAAGTGAGCAGATAAGTTCCTCTTCTTATGAGCGCAAAAAACGACTTCAAAGTTAAAGATCTCTCTTTGGCCGAATGGGGCCGCAAAGAAATTGGCATCGCCGAAAGTGAAATGCCTGGCCTGATGGCACTGCGTGAGGAGTACAAGGGAAAATTTCCCCTCAAAGGCGCCAAGATTGCGGGCTGTTTGCACATGACCATTCAGACGGCTGTCCTCATCGAGACGCTCACGGATCTCGGAGCTGAAGTTCGTTGGAGCTCTTGCAATATCTTCTCAACGCAAGATCACGCTGCGGCTGCGATCGCCGCCAGCGGTGTTCCAGTTTTTGCCTGGAAAGGCATGAACGCCGAGGAGTTTGACTGGTGTATTGAGCAAACACTCAAGTGGCCCGATGGTTCGGGCCTGAATTTGATTCTTGATGACGGCGGTGATCTCACCAATATGATTCACGATCAGTATCCCGCGATGCTCAAAGACATCCACGGTCTCTCTGAAGAGACCACCACGGGTGTGCACCGTCTCGCTCAACGCGTCCTTAATGGAACTCTTAAGATCCCTGCGATCAACGTCAACGATTCCTGCACCAAGAGCAAGTTCGACAATCTTTACGGATGTCGCGAATCTTTCGTCGATGCCGTCAAGCGCGCAACCGACGTGATGTTTGCGGGCAAAGTCGTGGTGGTCGCGGGCTACGGTGATGTGGGCAAAGGCTGCGTTCAGTCGGCTAAAGGTCTCGGAGCTCGTATCGTGGTCACCGAGATCGACCCCATCTGCGCCCTTCAGGCCGCGATGGAAGGCTTCGAGGTTGTCACGATGGACGACGCAGCCGCTTACGGCGATATCTTCGTCACTGCTACGGGTAACGTCGATGTCATCACACGCGCGCACATGGACCGCATGAAAGATCAGGCGATCGTCTGCAACATTGGTCACTTTGATTCCGAAATTCAAGTGGGAAGCCTCTACGGAGATAAGACTCTCGAGAAGATCAATGTGAAGCCACAAGTCGATCAGTTCCGCTGGCCCAGTGGCAAGGTCCTCACCGTGCTCGCCGAAGGCCGTCTCGTGAACCTCGGATGCGCCTCGGGCCATCCAAGTTTTGTGATGAGCGCGTCGTTCACCAACCAGGTGATGGCGCAGATCGAGCTCTGGCAGCAACGCGGCACCAAGAAGTACGAGAACAAGCTCTACTTGCTCCCCAAAAAGCTCGACGAAAAAGTCGCCGCGCTTCACTTGGGCAAGCTCGGCGTGAAGCTCACCAAGCTCAGCTCGAAGCAAGCCGAGTACCTCAGCATTCCAGTCGAAGGACCCTTTAAGCCCGAAACTTACCGCTACTAAGGTTAGAACAGACTCATTTGAGATTTGGCGTCGTCGGATTCGACGACGTCACGTTTAACGGTTCCACCTACAAGTACTTCTTCTCGGACGATCTTCCCGCCAAAGGTGTTGAAAGCGTAGAAGGCATTGTCCGGATGCTGCTCTTTGAGTTCGCGCATGGCCTCAATAATAAGCGCGACGTTATGTGGGTCATCGTCAGACATGCCGAAGCGGTGGTGCGGATTCTCGCCGTAACAGGCGAAGGCGTCGGCCACGGCGACCTTGATCGCAATCTTCTTAAGATCGCCCGTCGACATTTTCATCTCGTTGTCGCCCAGCTGACGACGAATCTCTGGATTCGAGACGGGATAAACCGAAAGATAGTTCGGGTGCGCGGCCAAATCGCCAGAGAGCACGAGCAGGTCGATCCCACGACGGATGGTGTGGGGGTGGTGTCCGCGCGCAGTAATCACCGAGATTGGGCGGTTGTTATTGACGGCTTTTTCGAAGAAGGACCAAGACGGCCCACGCCAATCCTGAAAGGGATTTTGGAGAGCGGAGAGCATGTCGGCCACGAGGGGCTGCGGACGGCCGCCTAGCAAGTGTGCGGGCATTTCTCGGAAGTTGCGGAACGAGTTTGAGTCGCTCAACTCACGCGCCTCGTAGTGCTCCCACTCCGTTCCCGTGCGGCCGAGCTGGGGATGCACCTGGGGAAAGTCGGTCGTCGAGACCTCTTTCTCCGCCCCTGTGACTTTGTGGAAGACGACAATTTTTGTGTGCAAGTGCACCACGTTGTCATCGAAATCAAAGAAGTAAAAACTTCGACCGCCGAGGTGGAAGTTGCGATCGCGCTCACGCTGAATTGGGATATCGAGAGAGACTTGGCCAAAAGAGGGTGGGGCAGGAAGCTTAGTGCTCATGACCTTCACAGCAAAGAGGAGCCTCTTGGGCGCCGTGGGCGCGGGCATGGACCACAAACACGAGGACAAATTGCAAAAGCGCCATCGCGATGAAAGTCAGATGGGTTACGAGGGGCTGGTATAAGAATGTTCCGAGAGGCGCCACGAGAGAGAGGGCCGCAAAAAGGCGGATCCAGCCCAGGGGGACCGAAGCTTTGACGAGGGTAAAGACGCCGAGCTCAACGGCGAGGATCCAGAAAACAAGTTCAAGCTCGTGGAGGAACTGATAGGGGATCACCTGAAGAAGGCCTGGTGCCATGAGCAAGACAAATGGCAAGCTAAAGCAGTGGACCAGGCACACGAGCGACGCGCAGGGGCCGAGCCATTTTTGCCAGCCGGGCTTCTGCCAGAAATGGCTGCGGGTGGGGTCCCGGCGCGGTAAAAAGGTGACTGACGCCATGCGAGGAACCCGTCTATTCGAGACGAGTTGGGCTTTCAAGGACAGTCTTGAAGGCCTAGATTGTGGGGATGATTTCGAAAGATACTCAAGCCAATCCTCTTCTTTCAGTTTTCTCGGGACCTGAGGGATGTATTCCCTTTAACCTTCTGAAAACAGAGCATTTTATGCCCGCAGTTGAGAAGGGAATTGAATCGGCCAGGCAAAAGCTCGCGGCCCTCCAGTCAGCAACCGGAGAAGTGACTTTCGAGAATACGGCCCTTGCCCTTGAGACAATGTCCGAGGAACTCGATCTCGCTTCTGAAACCTACTTCAACCTTTTCAGTGCCGAGGCCGACTCTGAGTTCCAGGCACTTGCCAAAGAGATTTCGCCAAAACTTGCGGCGTTCTCCAACGACATCTCGCTTGATGCAAAAGTTTTTGCGCGAGTGAAGGCTCTTCACGATCGCAAGGCACAACTCAATTTGAGCGGCGAACAAATCAAACTCGTCGAGAAGCAGTACAAGGGTTTTGTGCGCAACGGAGCGCTTCTTGGCGACGCAGCCAAGGCAGAGCTTCGCAAACTCGATCAAGAACTCTCAACGCTTGGCCCTCAATTCTCCGAGAATCTCTTGAAGGCGACAAACTCATTTGTGCATCCTATCGCCGACGAGTCAGAGCTCGAGGGACTGCCTGCTTCGATGTGTGAAGCTCTGGAAGCTATCGCAAAAGAGCGTGGTGTGAAAGAACGTTGGGCTTTGTCTCTCGACATGCCCATCTTTATTCCCTTTATGAAGTTCTCAAAGAACCGCAGTCTGCGCGAGAAGATGTACCGTTCCTATGCCGCTCGCTCGATTGGCGGCGACACCGACAACGTCAAGATTCTTCAACGCATCTCTCAGCTTCGTTTTGAGCGCGCGCGACTTCTGGGCTTCACGACTCACGCCGATTACGTGCTCGCAGAGCGCATGGCGGGATCGCCACAAACTGTGATTAGCTTCCTCACCCGCATTCTGGATGTGGCCAAACCCCATGCCGAAAAGGACGTCGAGGATGTGCGCAAACTCAAACAACGACTTGGCGACGGTGCAGATCTGAAGCCCTGGGATTTTGCGTACTACTCGGAACGTCTTCAAGAGGAGAAGTACTCTTTCGATGAGGGCCAAGTGCGTCCTTACTTCAAGCTCGAGAACGTGACAGAGGGCGCCTTCCGTTTGGCGGAAAAACTTTTTGACTTGAAGTTCACGCGTGATGAATCCCTTCCTGTTTATCACCCCGACGTGAAGGCTTACCGTGCGACCGATCTCAAGACCGGTGATTTTGTGGGCCTCTTTTACACGGACTATTTCCCTCGCCCGACAAAAAAGGGTGGGGCTTGGATGACCGCGCTTCGTGAGCAGGGCTTCATGCAAGGCAAGGTTCGCCGTCCCCACGTTTCGATCGTTTGCAATTTCACGAAGCCCACATCGACAACGCCTTCGCTTCTGACTTTCAACGAAGTGCAGACTCTCTTCCATGAGTTTGGTCACGCCCTGCACGGACTTTTGTCGAAGTGCAATTACCGCTCAGTCGCGGGCACGAATGTGTTCTGGGATTTTGTGGAACTCCCTTCTCAGTTCATGGAGAACTGGCTCTTAGAGAAAGATGTCCTCGATCTCTTTGCTGTGCACTACCTGACCGGCGAGAAGATGCCGCATGACCTGATCCAAAAACTCCAGGCGGCTCGCAAGTTCCAGACGGGCTACATGTCGATTCGCCAGGTGAGCTTCGGCTTCCTCGATATGGCTTGGCACGCGCAAGATCCCAGCAAGGTGCACGACATTTTTGCTTTCGAGGACGAAGTGCTCGCTCCGACGCGCATCCTCGAAAAAATTCCTGGAACAGCTTCGAGCCCCAGTTTTGCGCATATTTTTGCGGGCGGGTATTCGTCGGGTTATTACAGCTACAAATGGGCCGAGGTGCTGGATGCCGACGCCTTCGCGTATTTCAAAGAGAAGGGTCTCTTCAACGAGGAAGTCGCGAGGAGCTACCGGGACAATATTCTCGCCAAGGGAGGCTCGGAGCACCCCATGGAGCTTTACAAAAAATTCCGCGGTCGCGAACCCGATCCCGATGCACTCTTAAAGCGCGATGGATTGATCTGAGCCTATGATGGACGAGAAAACCTACCGACTGCTTGTCAAGGGAGTCTACACCCACGTCGAGCACGCCTTTGAATCGGTCGATCCTGACCTGGTTGAGGTTGAAGCCGGCATGGGCACACTCTCGCTCGTCTCAAAGCGCGGCAAAACGATCCTCTCGACGCAGCCCTCGGTGCGTCAGCTCTGGCTTGCGATCGCAGCCCAAGGGATTGCCGTGCATTTCAACTACGACGAAGTCAGGCGTGCTTGGGTCGATGACAAGGGCGAGGGGCGCGAGCTCTACGCGTTTCTCGAGTCCACGCTCATGACGATTGTTCCTGAACTTCGCATTCAGGGATTCAAACTCACTTAAGCCCCTTCGCGGGCCAGGTTGCGGTTCCAAGAAGGAATCTGCACCGTGATGTCTCGTGATCCGTTGGGCACTGTTTGGCAGGCGAGTCGCGACTGAAAAGTGGTCTTAGGGGCATTGTCGAGTTGGTCGAGCTCGGCGTCGATGGGCTCGTTGCAGGTCTCGAGGCCTTCTTTGACGAGGATGTGGCAGGTGCTGCACGCGCAGACACCGCCGCAGGCGTGGTCGATGTCGATGCCGTGGCCCATCGCGATTTCCAAAATCGAGCCCTCAAGACCGTGGTCGTCGTAGGGCAGCTTCTTAGGGTCGACTTCAAGGGTGACGTCCATCGGAAGGAAGCGGATCTTGTAGGGTTTTGTAGGCCTAGCTACGTTGGAGTTGTCGATATACGGATTGCTGCCGCCCATGGAGCTCCTTATACGGGCGTGGCTCACGGCGGACAAGCCCTCTTTCTCGACATTTGCCCCCAAAAGCAGTTAGTTGGGCCCCATGACCCAAGATCTGATCCAGGAAAAGCGTGCCTTGTCTGAGGCCCTTCGCCGTCGTACTTTTGCGATCATCTCGCACCCTGACGCAGGCAAGACCACTCTGACTGAGAAAACACTGCTTTATTGCGGCGCGATTCACGAGGCCGGCGAGGTTTCTGCCAAGGCCAATCGTCGCAAAACAGTTTCGGACTGGATGGAGCTCGAAAAACAACGGGGCATCTCGGTCTCCTCGTCGGTTCTTCAATTTGACTACAAAGGCCAGCGCGTGAACCTTCTCGACACGCCTGGACACCAAGATTTCTCCGAGGACACCTACCGCACACTGATGGCTGCCGATTCTGCTGTGATGGTTATCGACATCGCAAAGGGCGTCGAGCCTCAGACGATCAAGCTCTTCGATGTCTGCCGCATGCGCGGAATTCCGATCTTTACGTTTATTAACAAGATGGACCGCGAGGGGCACGACCCTTTCAAGATCATCGAAGAGATCGAAGCGGTGCTTAAGATTTCCTGCAATCCGCTCACGTGGCCGATCGGCATGGGGCCTAGCTTCAAGGGCGTCTATCATCGCCTGAACCGCGAATTCGTGTTTTTCGATCCGCCGGAAAAGGCGGGTTTCCAGGCCAAAGCGCGGACACTGAAATGTGAGCCTTCGGACCCGCGGCTACTCGAATGGATCGACGAAGAACAACAAGCCAAGCTCGTGCAAGAGATCGAACTGCTCGAAGGTGGCCTGGGGCCTTTTGACCGCGAAGCTTTTTTGAGGGGCGAGATTTCGCCTGTTACTTTTGCAAGTGCGAAGTCGGGTTTTGGACTCTCGGTGTTCCTCGATATTTTCCACGAGTTCGCGCCCCCTCCTCACAAGAAGCCCGCTCTCCCGAGGCCCATCGAGCCAACCGATCCACGTCTGACGGCCTTCATCTTTAAGATTCAGGCCAACATGGACAAGAATCATCGCGACCGGATCGCGTTCCTTCGCATCTGCTCCGGTCGTTTTGCGCGCGACATGGATGTCAAGCATTCGCGGCTAGGGAAAACTGTAAGACTCACGCACTCCAAGCAGTTCATGGCGCAAGATCGCAACACGGTTGACGAAGCTTTTGCAGGCGACATCATAGGGATTCATGATCCAGGTCATTTTCAGATTGGCGACACGCTCTATACGGGCTCAGAGAAAATCGATTTTGAGGGCATCCCGCAGTTCTCGCCTGAGAACTTTGGGCGACTGACCCTGAAAGACCCGATGAAACGCAAGCAACTTCAAAAAGGCATTTCGCAGCTTTGCGAAGAGGGCATGGTTCAGCTCTTTGTGGATCCGCGCGTGGGCATGCAAGATCCCATCTTGGGTGTTGTGGGCCCGCTGCAGTTCGACGTGATGATGTACCGTCTCAAAGACGAATACGGCGTCGACGCTCGTTTGGACAGGCAAGCATTCCAGTCTGCGCGTTGGTTGCTTTTTAAGGACAAGAAGATCGATCCTAAGACTCTCGACCTGAGGGTGCCTCTCGTTGAAGACCAGCATGGCAACTGGGTGGCTTTGTTTAAGAGCGACTGGGAATTCGAATACACTAAGAAGAACGCTCCCCAGGGCATCGAGTGGTTCGCCAATAGTTTTGAGGCGTCTAAAGCTGTCTTTGAAGCGAAACTTGCTCAGGGAACTAGTTCTTCGAGCTGATATCTTGTTCCTCGATGTCGAGGATCTCGTCCCAGCCGACTTGAGGAGTTAAGTTCCAGGCTTTGGGTTTGGACATCTTGCCGTCCATAAATGCTTGGTCCAAGTAGTGAGCGCTCATCGGGCGACCGCACATGCCGATGGCTCGGCCTAGGGGCCAGCGATGCGCACCTTTGTCCTTAGCGGGTTCAGCGAATTGCAGGCGCTCTTTCATTTCAGAAAGATTGGCGCGACACGATTCCGGTTTCGAAGGGAGATCCTTGCTGTCGATTGCTGCGAGGTAGCGGAGCTCCCAGTTAAGACGACGGGTGTCTCTCACGAAAAGTTTGTCGGAAGCGTCTTCGCAGATAAAGTCCTGAAATCTGCAAATGGGTTTTGAGGCCGGGATCGTCGAGAGGCGTGCGACGGCGACTGCCGAAAGCAGTTCTACCCATTCGCAACGACGCTCGGGTGAGGCGGCTTCGACGCGAGCCTCCCAGACGCTTTGCAGTTTCCAGGTCGGCGTCTCAGACACAAGATAGTCTTCGGGTGCGTCCAGGGTTTCAAGCGCCTCAGACTCCGCGCGGCTCTCGAGAATTTTGCGCAGATCCATCATCCGCTCATCGATGCGCTGAGCCCGCTTCAACTGTTCCTGGGGAGATGTCATGATGCAGACCTGCTCCAGGTTTCTGAGTCGGGCGAGGAGCTCGGTGTTGCTGCGACTTTGATCGTTCTTGCGAAGTTGAGTGAGTCGCTCAGGCGCCGCTTCGATCTTTGGAAATGACAGGATGCCTTCGTTGAAGTGCGGCCCATGTTGAGCAAAGACGGACAGACTCGAGACGACAAGAATAAAGGTTACGAGCAGGCGCATCTAGGGATGAGAATATCCTCCAATGAGACGGAGATTGGTGAAGATTTGGTTAAGGTGGGGCGGGGTCTGGGCGACGAGCGGTCTTTGGGATACTATTCAGGGAGGGAGATCATCCTCATGAAGCAGTATTCATTGGCTTTTGCCTTGCTTGCGAGCTCGGCTCGAGCTGAGTCGGCCTGTCGCACTCACCCCAGTTCACGGGAAAAAGTGCTTTGCTGAACAAGCTTGATCTCAATCTCGACGTCACGTCTTGGATTCGTGGTCCGCGCACGAGCGTGGGACTCTGCGCTCGTCGTCTCGAGTCTTCGCTCAGGCGCATTTCGAGCGTCGAGACGGGACTCAGTCTTTCGACATGGACTCGCCGCGCTCCAGCCAAAGCGGATATCCCGAGCCTTTCTCTTGATTCAGCGGAACTTCTCGCTCGCACGAAGGAATTGGGTGTGCTCCAGAAGTGGAGTGGGGTGGAGGGTCTCTATCACAGCGTTGATCCTATCCTCTCGCGTCTGAAGAATTCCCGACGCGTGATGACCGTCCATGACTGCTGGACCCTGTGGGAAAATTCGTACCAGGCTCCGGAATTTCAGCGGGCGCAAAAGAGAAAATTTGAACGCTCGCTGAGGCGCGCCGATCACGTCATCGTCCCGTCTCTGCATGTTCAGTCGCAACTCGTCGAGCGCAAGCCTGAGCTCAAAGGCCGCGTGACAGTGATCCCCTGGGGTCCGCTTCTCTCCAACGAGACTGCTCCGATTCTTGCACCTAAGGGTCCCGCGAGTGTTGTCGAGGCGTATCTTGCCAAGGGACGCCCGTTTTTCTTGTGTGTTGCAAATCTGGAAGTGCGCAAGAATCACGAGCTGTTATTTCGTGCCATGGAGTCGCTTCCCGAGCTGGATCTGGTGCTTGTTGGCGGCAAGGGTTACGGCTGGGAGGCTGTCGAGAAGCGGCGTGAAGAGCTCTGTGCCAAGACTCCCTGTTTTTGGTTTCAAGATCTTTCTACATCGGACATGAGCGCCCTCTACGGGGCGAGTCTCGCTGTGGTGCTGCCGTCGCTCGATGAAGGATTCGGTCTGCCGGCTTGCGAGGCGATGTTCTTTGACAAGCCACTAGTGCTGTCGCAGATCGCGCCGTTCTATGAAATCGCAGGCTCGAGCGCTCTCTATTTTGATCCCAAAGATGGCGTCTCGGATTTGCGGCAGATTCTAGCGGCTCTGGCTTCTGACGCGAGTTTGCGCAGTTCGTGGGCTTCGAAGGTCCTCACACGCAAACATCTTTTTTCGTGGGAGCTTACGGCGCGCGCGCATTTGACGCTTTACCGCAGACTTCTCTAGGCCCGCGCAATCGCTAAATGCCGTAGCTCTTGGCCCAGGTGCGGAAGTCCTTGCCTAGTTTTTCGAAGGACGGAATCACAAAAACGTCTTCCTGCAAATGCCAGATGTCGTAGTCACGCTTGGCGATGACATTGATGTCAAAGGGGTGATGGCGACATTTGGGGCCGACGCAAAATTCGAGTTCCTGTGGTGAGCTCACCGAACCCGAGCCATAAGCGCGCAGGCCGTCAGGAGTCTGGATCAGTCCGAACTCCACCGTGTACCAGTAAATCCGACCGAGCATTTTGTGGATCTCGTGTTCCTCAGGATACTTGTTGGTTGCGCGCACGCCGATGTGTCCAAACTCTTCAAAGAACTCCGTGAAGTCAGGATTCGTGAGAAGTGGCGTGTGGCCGAAGAGGTCGTGGAACATGTCAGGGGCCGGAGTGTAGTCGAGCTCATCACGTTTACGGATAAAGTCGGTTGAGGGAAAAATCTTGCGCGAGAGCAGATTCCAAAAATCTTTCGTGTGCACGAGACCCTCAACGCGAATGAGTTTCCAGCCCGTGCTTTCTTCGATGCGCCCTGAGATGTCTCTGAGACGTGGAATTTCGGTTTTGGGAAACTGGACCAGGTCCAGTCCGTCAAGGAATTCTTTGCACGCGCGCGAGGCCATGAGTCGCTCTTGTTTGGCGAGCAGGAGCGCCCAGGTCCCGTGTTCTTCTACGGTGTAACTAGGAACGGGGACTTCTGTGATTGAGCGCTCATCAACGATGCAAAATTCCGTGTCCATACGCTGCTCCGTGTCTTAAAGCTGTCCTTTGGCTTTGAAGGCAAGATACACCCGGTAGCTGTAACTCACCATACTCCAGTAGCTCATCACGACCGCAAACCACAGGCAGAGCTCACCTACTGTGAAGAGCGAGAACTCGCCGATGTGGCCCCCAAGGACGATCGCGCCGAGGCCGACGAATTGAAGGACGGCTTTGAATTTGCCCATGGGGCTGGCGGCGAGAATCATTCCCACGGAGGCCGCCATGGCGCGTAGCCCCGTAACCAGAAATTCGCGGCTGAGTAGTAAAACGGCCAGCCAGGGGCTCAAGTTGGGGTCGGGATTTAGAATTGACGGGTAGGGCGCACGCGCCACAAGAAAAAGAATTGCGACGCAGAGGAAGATCTTGTCGGCGACCGGATCCATCAAGCGCCCCACGTCGCTCTCGAGTTTCCAACGTCGAGCAAAATAGCCGTCAAAAAGATCGGTGAGCGCCGCGATGATAAGAACGGCTAAGGCCCATTCTCCGGCGCCTTTTTGGATGAGTATGGCGAGGAGCGGCATCAGTGCGAGGCGAAGAGCTGTTAGCCCGTTGGGGAAGGTGAGAAGACGGCCAGCCATGTTATGGTATTTAACATGAAAAGTTCCCATTGGGTGAGCCTCTCAAAGTTTCTGGGTCTAGGTCTGATGGTCTCCTGTGCGCACAGCCCGTGGCAAAGTTCGTCCGGGACGACCCATGTTTCGGCAAGCGGGGATCGGGCCGCAGTGCTCGTCCTTTTCGTGAGTGATCTGCACAGTCAGCTTCGCATGAATGCCGGAGGCCGTGGCGGCTATGCGCAGGTCAAAAAGTGGATTGATCAGGAGCGCGCCAGCGCCGGCGACAATACGGATGTGATTGTGATTGGTGGGGGAGATCTCGTCGGCAAGGGTTCGATTCCTTGCCAAGAGACCCAAGACAAAGAGTGTGCCCCTTTCCTCAAAGATTTTGGAATGACTTATGCCACCCTCGGCAATTATGAGCTCTACAGCTCGCTTCCCGATCTCACGAGACAAATCCAGGCTGCGGGCGCCTCCTATATTGGGATGAACGTATCCCCCAAAAAAGGTTCTGCTCCCTGGAGTACCAAGCCTCTAAAATACCGTGGCGCAAAGTCGGGTCTTGAATTTTGGCTTGCGAGTTGGACTTCGCCTTTTGATGTCAAAGACTACAATGTGCGCGCTTTCCCTGCGGCAAGTGACTGGATGGCCTGGAAGCGCGAGTGGAGCGCACCGGTCCTTTGGCTCACTCATCAGGAAATCGAGAGGGATCTCGGATTCATGAAGGACGCCTGTCTTTCTCTTTCTCCTCAAGTGCAGATTCTTGCTCTGCTTAAGGCCAATGATCATCGTCCGATGCAGCAAGATTCGAGTCACTGTGCGCCGATTCTCGAGCCAGGAGCTTTTGGTCACTACGGTCTGAAACTCTTGCTCACGCGAGATAGTCAGAATCCTAAGCGTCTCAAGGTGCAGTCCGAGTTTGTCGAGATTGCGGGACTCGGAGAAGACGTCGGTGTGAAGAAACGTATTGATGCCCTTTACGCTCGCTATGCTCCCGACGCCGATCAAGTTGTGTTTTCGGCCGATACCGAGCTCACGCGCGAGACTCTCGCGCAGTGGGTGGCCGACAGTTACCGCAGCCGCATGAAGGCAGAGGCTGCGATCGTCAATATTGGTTACGTGAAGAACGCCATCCCCGCAGGACCCGTCACTCGCGAAACATTTTTGCTAGCTCTCCCATACAATAACGAACTTGTGGGCCTTGATTGGCCTGTTAAGGATCTTGAATCGGCATTGTGTGCTTCGGCACTTCGCAAGCGCGAGGGTGATCAGGATTGGGGATCGGAACTTTCCTTCTCAGGATTCCGCCTCGAGGGCGCGGGGACCCCTCAGTGCCGTGTCGTCGCACCTAAGAAGTCACTTAAGGTTGTCGTTGATGAATATCTCGTTTCTCGCTCTGAGCGCTGGCTTGGGCGCAGTATCGCGGGCCGTGGTTTCCGTTTCGGAGTGGACTCGCGTAGGGCGACGACGCTTCAGCTTCAGAAAAATGTGAAACCGCTCGGAGCGCGCTAGTGCGAGTCTTCTCGAATCTCGCGATTTCTCTTGATGGCCGCATCGCGGACCGTACGAGCCCGTCAAAGCCACTCGGGACTCCGCTCGATCGGCGCACGATGCAGGTGATTCGTAAAATGAGCGACGTCATACTCGTGGGGGCTGGAACATTGCGAGCTCACCCCCGAACGATGAAAATTAGCTCTAAACTTGCGGCCACTCGCAAACAGCCAGCCAATGTCATCATCAGTGCCAATGCGGATTTCGATCCGGACTGGGATTTCTGGAAAGATCCTTCGGTCGTTCGCCTCGTCTTCACAACGGAACGTTCTCTAGCTAAAGCTGTGGAGCGCTCTGCGGATCGTGCGCTTGTTTTTGCCGCCGGCCAGGGTGATAAGGTCGAAATGAAGCTGGTCTTCGAAAAATTGAAGGCACTCGCTTTTAAGAATGTGCTTGTCGAAGGCGGTGGTGAGATCATGGCGGAGGTTCTGGCTGCAGGCTTTCTCCAAGAGCTCTATGTCACGCTCACACCGTGGATTTTGGGAGGCAGGGCTAACCCTTCACTTGTAATGGGTGACTCGACACTCTGGTCCCGCTTGGAACTCAAAAAGCAGCGTAAGATCGGCCAGGAAATCTATCTCCACTACCGCGTCAAAGGGGCCCGGCGTGTTTGAGATCGAGTTTCAGGTCGACTATCTGGACACCGACGCCATGGGAATCGTCCATCACTCCCGTTATTGTCGTTATCTGGAGCGAGCTCGGGTCAGGTGGCTAGAAACCATCGGTCTCCAGTATTCCGAGCTCGAACGCCAGGGTTACACCTTGCCACTTACGGGCTTGGCGCTTGAGTATCTGAAGCCTTTGCGCTTTGATGACCGCGGTCTGGTTAGGGTCCACGTTGAAGAGCTCGGGCGGGCGCGCATGAAGATCGCCTACGAAATCTTCCACGCCCCTTCTGGGGTCCTTGCGACCCGAGCCACGACCGACCATGTTCTGCTTCGCAATATGAAGCCGGTTCGGATACCTGAGGAATGGAGAGACAAATGGCAGCTGCAGAAAGAACAGACATCGTCGACGTCCCGCTAAAGAAGCTCTATCAGGCGATCTGCGACTACGACAATTATCCAAAATTTGTGACCGGTGCCAGCAACGTGAAGCTCCTTTCGCGTGAGGGAAGCTCGTCTCGCGTGCAGTTCGATGTCGAGATGATGAAACGGGTCGAGTACGTTCTGAAGATCAAGGAAGAGATCGATCCCGAAGGACGCAGCGCCCGTGTCAGCTGGACGCTCGACTCCTCCAAATTCTTTAAGATCAGCAACGGTCTTTGGGAATTGAAGGCCCTTGGCCCCGACAAGACCCAAGTTCTCTACAAGCTTGAACTCGAATTCGAGATCCCTGTTCCGGGTTTTGTCCTCAAGAAACTCGTGGCCAGCGCCTTACCCAAAACAATCCAAGAATTTTCTGACCGAGCTCGGTCTCTTTGAGGCACGATGTCTGAAGCCGAAGACCCCTCCAAGAAGAACCCAAATCTGCAATCACTAGCAGGTGCGATCGCCGGCGACTTGCTCAAGCGTGCCGTGCAGGCGGGTGCCGGTGCCTATGTGAGCGCCGAAGACAAAGTCTCGAAGACGCTCAATACCGTTCAGATGCCGATCGCGCTTTCAAAGACGATGATCAAGGAACTCCTCGACAGTTTTGTTGAGGCCTATTCCATCGACATCAAAGCGACGATCAACTTCACACCTAAGAAAAAAGAAAAAGGAGAATCTGAGAAATGAAAGAAAGTATCACCACGGCAAAGGCCCCCTCTGCGATCGGACCTTATTCCCAAGCAATTCGTATGGGCGACTGGCTTTTTACTTCGGGACAAATTGCTCTCAATCCTGCAACCGGCGAGATGGTGGCGGGCGACGTCAAAGCGCAGACTCGTCAGGTTCTCGAAAATCTCAAAGCCGTTCTCGAAGCGGGTGGCTCGAAGCTCTCTAACGTGCTGAAGACCACCGTCTTTGTGATGGATCTGGGCCAATTCGCAACGATCAACGCCGAGTACGAAAGTTTCTTTAAAGAGTTCGGCGGCGGAGCGGCTTTCCCGTCGCGTTCGACCGTTCAAGTATCAGCTCTTCCGCGCGGATCTCTAGTGGAGATCGAGGCTATTGCCAAAATCTGACAAAACATTTGAGATCCGCAAGGATCGCTCGTGGATCCTGGGAGTTATCGGTCTTGCGGCCGTGCTGCTCATTTGGGACATGGGGCGTTTTTCGGGTGCGCTCGAGCAAAAAGCAAAAATGGATCTCGAGGCGCTCCCATCGGTTGATTTGATCGCCGTTCTCACGGGAGGCCAGGGCCGACTCAAAGAAGCCTTCCGCTTACTCGAGAACGGACAGGGTCGCGCGCTTCTTATCTCTGGCACGAACGCTCCCCTGGAGGATATCCTTGAAGCCAACGGCGTCATGAATTTCCCCGACCATCTCAAAGAAGACGTGATTCTCGATGCGGCCTCACAGCGCACTTTCGACAACGCCAAAGAAATCCGCGAAGCCGTGCGTCGCTTAGACGCGCGTTCACTTCTGGTGGTGACGTCGAACTACCACATGCAACGCTCGCTGGAACTTATTCAAGAAGAGTTCTCAAAGCGTCCACGTGTGGACGTTGTGGTTTACACCTACCCCGTGAGTTCTCCGAACTTCGACACAGATTCGTGGTGGAAGGGCCTCTCTGGCTGGCGCATCTTTATCTCCGAGTACGTCAAATCCCTGAGCTCCAAGCTGGGCTTCTAGGGGCTGCGCTCGCAGTGAGCTAGAATCTAAGCTCTTCCATGCCCCATCCTTTACGACAGTCTCGTCCTTGACCGCAGACTCGCCTTTTTCCGCAGTCTCGTATTCATTCCGCAGTCTCGTCCTTGGCCATAGGCTCATTCTTGACCCCAGGCTCATCCACACTCTGCCCGTTCATCACTTTTTGATTAATTCTTGCGGGCTGGCGGTGCCGCCCGGGGAAGGGTGGGTTCCGGCAGCCAGGACCGCCATGAGTCCGAAGCTCCGATGCGGACTTGATGTCGCTTGCCAGACCCAGAAAAGCTTCAAGTCGACGACGCGTTCTTGGTCCTACATTGCGACGACCGTTTTCAATGGCAGAGAGATTCTGATACGGGATGCCGCACACGCGTTGCAGATCTTTAAGGGTGAGCCCCGCTCCCTTACGACGAGCGCGCAAGTAGAAGCCGAAATGACGTGATTCCTTGAAGCGACTGGGAATCGCCGAGGTGCACAGTTGCAGCGCCTCCTCTGGCACGAGCTCATCAACGAAGATCAAGCGGAAGTCTTTGCGGTGAGTTCGTATGAAAATGAAGGAAGGCTCGCTGTGCCATTGTTCGTTGAAGTGCGCGAGGACTCGACGAATATGGGCCTTGCTGAGTTGGGGACTGTATCGGTCGCGTTGAGTCATGCGGCGCGCCCTGCAAGGGCTGCGCCGCGTTTTCAAAATGAATCAAAATTTGATGAACGGGCAGAGTGTGTGAGCCGAGCGTGGGTGTCGTGGGACGCGGGGCGGGGTGGTGCTTAGTTGGTCTTGAGTTCGTCGATGACGGTCTGGCGTTTGGTCTTGATGCAGGCTTCGAGGGCCTCGCCTTTGAGTTGGGGGTCGCCTTTGAGACATTGCAGGCGCATGCGCGTGCGGAGCTTGCCGCGGCGGCGCATGGGGCGACCGACATCTTTGTTCTCGGGGGCCGTTTCAGTTCCGGTCTTGGAGGCTTCGGAGAGATCTTGGATTTGCTTGTCTTGGGCCTGAGACTGGGCCTGGGCGTTTGGCGTGTGGGAGGCGCCACCAACGGTGAGTACGGAGAAGAGAAGGGATTTAAATGTGTTTTTAAACGACATGCAGGACTCCTTCGAGACCGTAGGCTAACGGACAAAAAAATGTCTGTGAAGGCGCTGAGAAAATTGTGGGTGGGGCTGGCGCTCGAGCCTTCATCGTTTAATCTAGGGCGCATGAAGAACACTTCCAAAATCAAATTTCTCGGAATGGCTCTGGCTCTGTTTGCAAGCGCCGGTGCCGAAGCGCAACTTTTTAAGATCACCAAAGGCACCCAGCCTGGAGCACTTACTGAGTCCCAGTGGGATCAACTCATCTCGGAGCTTCAGACGACGGTCAACGCAAACTTCCCCACGGTAGAAACAGGGCAGTACACCAAGGGTATGGCCAATGCGGCTGCCATGGCGAGCACCGGCACCGCTTCGACCTACGGAGCTTCCTTTAAGTATGGTCTTGTGGGTGGCAGTGTGGCTGTTGGCGTTGACCTTGGCGAAGGCAACAAATTGACTGAAATCGACGCCAAGAAGGTAGCCGGTTTTGCGATACAAAGTGCGGTGGTCTTGGGCTTCACGCCGGGTGCTGTGACCTCGGGCCAATGGGGACCTATTGATCCGGCTCGTTTGCGCATGTACCTGAGCTTTTTGGCGCTTGATCAAACCCAAGACGGAGCCGATATCTCATTCACGAGCATGGGACTTGTTGGGCAGTATCGCCTCATTGAAGAGCGCAGCCTTGGCCTCAGTGTGCTGAAGTGGAACGGCGTCGATGTGTCGTCTGGTTTCCGGATCGCGAAGAACAAGTTTTCTTACACGCAGACATTATCTGCAATTCCGACAACCGTTAACGGAGTTACGGCTACTGTTGCCGCAGCACCCGCTACGATCGGTGCCGACGTGAACGTCTTCTCGGTTCCCGTCGAAGTGAGCACTTCGGTGCGCTTGCTCTATATCCTGAATTTCTTCGGCGGTATGGGCGGAGATTTCAACTTCGGCTCTTCTAAAGCGATTGCAGACTACAGCACCACAATCAGTGTTCCTGGCGGTACCGCAACGGGTGCACTTGATCTCGGTGGCGACACCTCGCCGACTCCTTGGAACCTGCGCGCTTTTGGCGGCCTCGGACTTGAGTTTGCGATTGGCCAGATCAATCTGGGCGTTGGAAAATCACTCACGGCAGGCACTTGGGCAACGAACCTCAGTCTGAACCTCTTCTACTAATCTTTATCCGTTCTTAACGGGTCTTTAGGGAGCCTTCCGGGTAAACTCGGAAGGCTTTATGCGTTTGGCGTTGCGCTCATTTCTGTGGCTTGTTTGCGGGCTTGCGAGCCTCGGGCTGGCGCGTGCCGATGAGATGCGTTTTCTTGTCGTGCGCTCAGAAGTGGCTCGCTACAACTTGCCTGAAGTCGGGCGCAAATGGACCCCTCAGGATAAAAAGAGCTTTCAGCCGCCTTACGGGCGGGTGCTCCGAGGTTTTGAGCTGGTTAAGAGCGGCCCTAATGCCGGGTACTGGGATGTGCTGATCGACAACGGGCAGGGTGAGTCGATGGGCGGTTATCTCGACCCCAAAGACGTCGCGAGTTTTGCCACGCAGGCCGAGGCCGAGGCGTTTGCTGAAAAGCTAGCCGGTGGGCAGGCTCATCTCGAGCCTGTGCTGAGTGATGTGCGCGCTGTGAAGAATAGTTCGACTTCGACGGGCCATGGCGCGCCCACGAAGGCTCCCGTCGATAAAGTTTCCGCGGCGGCGCCAGCTGTTTCAAAACTTGCACCGAGCACGTCGGCATCGAGCGCCGAAGCGAAGCTCAAATCTATTCAAGCGAAACTTCGTGCCGAACTCGGTCCCGCGTTCTTGGGTCGCCTCGGTAAAGGGTACGTGCCGAGTGCTGCAGACCGTCTGAAGCTTGTTTCAGCGGCAGAGAAGGTGCTCAGTCCCGACGAGCGTGCCGCGTTTGCACTCGTGGCGACGGCTTGGGCTGAAGAACGCTCGAGTGTCTCGGATGCGCGTTGCAATACATTGCACGATTCGAGTCCGAAGGATCTCGTTGCGCGCTGTCGCGAGGATCTCGTGGGCCGAGCCAACATGCTCTTCTCGATGAAGATCATCGACAATCGTGCGGATCCGCGCAAGTCGCACAGGCAATTCACGGACAAAGATTTTTGGGACAAGTCCAAGCTAGAGCGCGTTTGGGGAGTTGTGACAAAAGACCGCGCGTTTTCGTCGTGGAATGCGGGCTCAAAGAACTTCGGAAATATGCTTTCCATGATTCTTGGCGAGAGTGAGCCTATGCAGATCTCAGAACGCGTGGCCTATGACAGAGCGGTGCGCGCGTATCGAGATTTTTCGTCGGGTCGTGCCGTGTTTGAGGGCTTTGCGGCGGGTGACAAACTGGCCACCCATATGCTCAACCTAGGCGAAGTAAAGAAAATTCGAGAAACGATGAAGCAGCACAAAGCGGGGGAGACTCCCGATACGCGGATCGTGTCATGGTCCATCGAAGACGCCATCGTTGACAATAAGTCTGGTGTGCAAGAGGTGGGTGTTCGCGTGCCAACGTTTTCAGTCTCGGTTCCGGAGGGCAAGGTTCCGGCTAAAGACATCGGGCATTGGCCTGTGTATCTTACAAATGTGGACCGCAAAGACATGGAATCGGTGCGCATGAGGCAAGGAGGCTGGTGATGCTAATGAAAATGAGTTTGAGGCTGTGCATGAAACTGAGCTTTGCATTGAGCCTGATCAATGTTTCGTGTGCTCATGCGGTGCCGGCCGCATCACCCGCTTGGCAGGTCGAGCGCCTCGGATCTGAGGTGTGGGCGTCTCGTTCTGATATCAAAGGACTTCGTGTGCTCCTGCAGCCCTCTGGCGGCGGCACTCCTAAAATTCTCTCGTGGCAGGAGTCCCCCGTCGCTCGTGGAGTTTGGACTCTCACGTACATCGCAGGTGAGATCGGAACATCAGAGCCCGTCTTTGAAGTGCGAGGTCTTGTCATACGACTCGCGGAACGCAAAGTTCTCGGCGACGAAATTTTTGCTTACAAAAATGCGTCAAGGCCCGATGAAGACGTCGGAGCTCAGCCTCAGTGGACTTGGACATCCAAGGTGCTGCTCATCGAGCGGCCCGACCGCGAAAAGCCCATCAAGATCGCGCTTTGAAGAGCACCCTTCAATTGCGCAGTCTCCAACGATGAGCCTGACGCAGCAGAAGCATCCAGAACAAAAGAATCGCGAAGAACACGCTGTGATGGGATTCGATCCACATCGAAGCCGCTTTACCGACAATTCCCTGGGGACTTAGACCAAGAAAAAGTGCGATCACCAGAAGAGCTCGACGCTCACTGGAACTGCTCGACACCCAGGAAAGCGGAATCAGCACCCAAAGTATCGAGTAGGTGTACTGCCAGGGCAGGGGCGATGCCATGAAGCCCAGCAGAAGCCACGACGAGATGGAGAGAAGCACCGGGAGAGGTGAGAGACGAATGTCACGCAGCGAGTAGCGAGAGGTAAAAAAGAAACAAGCGATGAAAAAAGGTACTGCGAGAAGTAGCGGCTCAGGGCTGAACTGATTGAGACCCAATCGTACGACACCGAAGGGGTAGAAACCTTGGAGGTTAATTGAAGTCTCGTTGATCGGAAGATCGTAGGTGGTGCGACGAATCTGTTCGGCCCAATCCAGCCACATGCGCGGGTCGGGAAGCATGGCAATCAGAACGAAAACACCTCCGATCCAAGCCCAAGTTTTCTTTGATCGCCACTTCACAAAGCTCAAGAAAAATATCGATGAGTGAATTTTCACGAGTGATGCGAGACTCATGAGAGCCAGTCCCAGCGCGCGACCCCACTTCTGATGTCCCATTTTTTGCAGGACGAAGACACCCACGAGCAAGGTCCAGATGATCCAAAGTCCGATTTGACTGACATGAAACTCGCCGTCGATAAAACGGAAGGAGGCCAGAAAAGCCACGAGGAGACCGGTTGCGAAAGTCTCAGGTTTGCGACGCAGATGAAGGCGAGTGTCTTTCTCGAGTATCGAATACAGCAGGTAAGGGAGACTGAGTGCCACCACGGCGTGCAAGGCGGCATAGATCCAACGAGCCAACTCATAGCTAAAGAGGTGGAAGAAGGTGAAGGGAAGAACCATCACGGGCGAGTATTTGTAAGAGAAATTCTTCTCGTAAAAGTAGGGCGTCGTGCCTGAGAGCCAGCGACCTGCGGCCTTGAAGTAGGCCTCGAAGTCCCATCCAAATCCACTCAGTTGTCTCGAGAAACAGCTGGCCAAAAGTAAAACACCAATCAGCGCGAGTGCGACGAGCAAGTGAGTGGGCAGGCGGGGTCGAGTGGTTTGGGTCATGGGCTTTGCTCCCTGTAGGCGACGCCGAACTCAGCTCCGGGGGCGCCGTTGTTTCTGTTGAGATACGAAAGCAATTCAGCCGAAAGACCGAGTTGCAGAATCACGTAAATTCCTAGGGCCCAGCGACCGCTTCGTGGGAAGAGTGCGAGGGCCAGTTGCGAGAGACCCAGCGCCAGTAAAGGGACGAGAAGAATCAGGTAGTGTCGCTGAATTCTTAGGTTGCTCAGGGTCATGAGCACGCCACACAGAAAAAAACCTAGCCATAAAAGCTGCCCCGTGGGTCGAAGGCGTTGAAATGGCAAAAGGATCGGTCGACGCCTTAGGACCGCGGGCACTCGTTTGAGAGATCCAATGATGAGAACTGCGACAAGAAGTCCGGAGAGTGTGAGAGTTGTTGCGACAAGTGGGTCGCTTACAAACGAGCGGGTGTGATGCCCGAGATTTGAATTAAAATTGAGCCCTGAGCCGAAGCTCACGACATAAGTCCAGAAACGAAACTTGAGAAACTCGGGCCAGGCGGATGGTGACGACAGTACGGCTTCTTGGATTTTTGTGGAACCACCGCCCACAAAAACCTGTGTGATCCACGGGATCATTGGGATCCCACCCAACACGACTCCAAGAGAGAGGGGCGCCCACGAGCTTCGTGCGCGAAGCGCATCGTAAAGTTCCCGCATGAGGACCGCGGCGCCTAGAAAAAACCCACTCATGTGAAGTTGCCCGATGAGGACCGCAAAAAACCCCAGGCTAAGCCGCCAAGCCGGGTGCTGTTTGCGCTCGAGCCAACTCACGAAGAGCAGCACCGAAAGGACGGGCAAGAGGCTTTGTGCCCAGATCTTGCGCGTAAACAGAAGCATCACTGGATTGGCAACGCTGAGGGCAATCCCCCAAAGCCAGATCTCACGCTCACGAGCGGTAAAGTCTTTCTTGCGAAGAACATACGCAAAAAGGCCCAGCAGGGTGAAAATGAAACTAAGCCCCACAAAGCGAGAGAGTGCAGGGGGGTCCTTGAGAGACAGGAGCTGTGCGGGGGCGCTGAAGGCCCAGATGCTAAGACCCGGGTTCACGAGACCTCTGGCTCCCGAGGGCATGCCCAGTGCAGGAAAGGGTTTCAAGGGTGCTTCAGCCTGAGTGGAGCGAAACATATACGACTCATCGGTCTTGTACTCGATGAGGCCTGGTTGCCACAGGCGAAGGCCCAGGCCACAGACCAAAACCAAGAACACAAAAAGAGGGAGCCAGCCTGCTTGCTTCGTCATCGTAAATGTTCTTCTCTTTTTATCTCATATGAAGCGTCTTTTCAGCCTCGGAGGATGGATCTTTGCACTCGCACTGCTCTCCGTGGGCTTGCACAATTTCGAGCTGGGAATTTCGATGGACGGTCCGCTCTATGCGACGATCGCCCGGCATTTGGCCCAAACTGAGGGCGCTTCTTGGTGGAAACTCCTCACGACGATTCCAGAGTTCCAGCCTTATTTCGCGGAACACCCTCATTTGGGTTTTTGGACCTTGGCCGCACTGCTTAATGTTTTACCAGCCGCAGACTGGGCGGCACGTCTGCCCTCGCAACTCTTCTATGTGCTCAGTCTTGGAGTGATGTGCGCGTGGGTCTCGCATCTTGCGCGTTCAAAGCGTGCCGGAGTGCTCACGGTGATCCTCATTTGGCTCTTTCCAATTGTTTCGAATTTCTTCTCGAACGCTTATCTTGATCCTCAAGCCTTTTTCTTCGGTCTTCTAGCTTTGTTTGCCTTTGAAAGGGGAACGTCAGACGCTGCGCGCGCTAGACTTGCTTGGGCCGTGCTATCGGGCTTAGCGCTGCTTGGAGTGGCTCTCACGAAGGGCTTCACGGTGCTTGGCTTCGGTCCGGCCATGGCCTTCATGGTTCTCACTCGATTGCGTGCACGGCCGAGGCCACTTCTTGTTTCGACAGGAGTCTGTCTCACGGTTTTTGCGAGCGGCCTTGGACTCTACGCTTGGGCCTTGTCGCGGAGTCCGGTCCCCGATTTCTTAACGACCTACTTTGAACGTCAATGGAGCGGGCGCTTTGCGGTCGCCTCGGATTGGCATCGACTTCTGGGATGGCACTTCTATAAAGAGCTAGCAAGGGAGACTCACTACCTTTTGATCCTACTTCCCCTCGCGCTGATCTGGCGGCGGCGTAGCACACCTGCGGGTCTGGTGAGCTGGTTGCCGATTGTTGTGCTTGTGAGTTTTATTTTGATGTATGTGCCCGCGGATCGTGTCGGCCATCAGTACTGGATCATGCTTTTGCCATGGGCTGCTTGGTGGCTTGCGCTCGCTCTTGATGCTCTCTTGCCCGCAAGCTGGACGGAGTTTCGCCTGCGCCAAGTGACTTTTGCGATCTCGGTCGTTCTTGTGATTTTTCTGAAAGTCAGTTCTTTCCAAGTCTACAAACCTCGCGTGCCACCACTCGCGCTCGAGATTCAGTCCGCTTGGAGAAACAAACCCTTGCCCCACACTGTTTGGATCGAGGCACGCGACGGGAAAGATCCTTTTATTCGGAGCTCACTCTGGGCTTGGTACACTGGACTTTCAGTCGACTATGTTTCGCAGGGTGAGCTTCGCAGCGGAGCTCGTTCGATTCCTAAGGGTGACGTGTTTGTGCTCGAAACTCATGGTCCAGGGCCCGAGAGAGACGCCGTGGTTTCGGATTTGAAGCAACAAGGGCTTTGTGTCGGGGAGTCTAACAAACAAGCAGTTTACTGGGTGCACTGCTTCTGAGCCTCAGCGAGCCGCTTACGAAACGCAGTCGCATCTTCGAAGCCGTAAAGCTCCATCCCCATGCAGACCGTACCGCCTGGGGCCACGAGAAGAACGGTGGGGAGTCCAACCACATTCCAGCTCGCAGCCAGCTTGCGGTTCTCGGGAGAATCGACCGTGAGATCGATGCTCACAAAGTCCCATTCGCCCTTTTCAAAGACCGGGGACACATCAAAGTGCGTGAAAGTTTCGTGTTCAAGTTCGAGGCAGGCAGCGCACCAGTCGGCTCGGAAATCGAGAACGCTCCATTTTTTTTGTGTCCACGTTTCGAGGTTATGCACTTGAAATTTTTTCTGCACGACGTCCGCGCGCAGAAGTCCTGAAAGTTTAAGTCCAGGGACGATGAAGTAGAGAGAGCCTGCTAGCATCAAGACCGTTCCCAGGTGTTTGAAATAGGGTGTGAAACGACCGAGCCGCGGGAGTTTCTTAGCGTGGGTGACAAATTCCGCGAGCACAAGAAAAGGCAGGCTCATGCCCGCGCCAAAAGCTGCAAGCAAGAAAAAGCCGTAAGCATAAGAAGCTTCTCCAGTGGCGAATCGAGTCCCAAGCCAGGCCATGAGCGCCAAAATGACGGGACCCACACAGGGGGCCGCGACGACGCCTAGACCGAGCCCCATACCTGCGGCTTTCATGCTGAGGCGCCACGGACTGAGGACTTGAATTGTGGGATCCTCAGGGCGCGTAAAAATATTTTGTAAAAATAGCGGCGCTTGAAACGGGATCAGTCCCGAGAAAAACAGAGCAGAAAGCAAAATCACTCCACCCACACCGAGAAGGAAAATGGGGTTCTGAGTGAGACTTCCGAAGAGCGCCCCACTGGACGCCGTCACGAGTCCAAGAAGCGCGTAGGACAAGGTCATACCAAAGCAGTAAGAGACGGAAAGCCACAGAGTTCGCGCTGAGTGGTGCGTGCTCCAGCGTGAGAAAATACCAAGGGTGATGGGGTAGAGGGGATAGACGCAGGGAGTGAACGCCGTAACGACCCCAGCCGCAAAAAGCAGCACAAAACTCAGCAGAGAGAAAGAATCACTTTCGAGAACACCGCGCAGGCTTGTGGCCCAACGTTCAATGACGCCAACCTCTCCGACAGACCCCGACTTTGAAAGGGAACTTTTTAAACTGCGCGTGAGTGGAACTTCAAGCTTGAGTGTCGCAGGTAAGAGGCAGAGTTCCGCGTTGCAGGCTTGGAAGTCGATCAGCAGCGGCAGTTTGTGTTCGTTGCCCAGCGCTCGCGCGCCTCCGGGCGGCAGTTCAGCGCGCACGAGAAAAACAGATTGCCCGCGAAAGCCCTCTTTAACTTTCTTTGTGATCGGGTCGATGAATTGAAACGAAATCGGCTCTTTTTCGATTCGAACGATCCAATTGCGGTTCTCTCCGAGACTGGGATCGACGTCCGATCCAATGCGAAGGTTCTCCCGGTAGAGATTAAATCCGTTTCGGGTCTCGACTTGAACCTCGATGAGCAGAGAGCCTTCTGACACGCCATCGAAGTTGGTGCGAATTTGGTTCTCGGAGAGGAGGGCCTCCCAGAGAACGGCTCGTTTGACGAGCGTCGGAAGTGTCTCAGGAGTGTAAACGGCAGCCTGCAGCGGAAAGACAAACAGTGCGACTAAAATGGCGAGGAAATGCTTCACGTGAAGGGACTTGGCCTCATCAGCTCAAAGAAACTTTCGAAGGCGAGGTAAGGAATTTTTTGTGTTTCACACCAGCGTGCGAGCGCCTCTGTTGCAGCCAATTGATCGACTTGCCCCGCAAAGCTTCGGTCACTTGTGCCATTACCGATGCCGAGTACTTTTGAGTTCGGATGCTTCTCGCGGCGGATTTCTTGAATCCACGCGCCCTTGTCGAGGGGATAGGGCGAATCGGAGCTCGAGGGTGGCGGAATAAACTGCGAGAGCTTTGAGCCCGAGAAAACGGCGTTGTTGCACTGAAGGCCCTTGATCGCTGCGCGTGCTTTGGGAGTCAGCAGAGCATCAAGAACCGTTTCGATGTAAGTTCGAATGCCGCAGCTGGCGACATAGACGGGAATTTCGGAGTCAGCGCAAAATTCTAAAAACTCGTTGGCGCCTCCGCGAAGTGTTCCGAAGGCTCGCGCCCGTTTGCGAAATTCGACCTCGCCCAGGGCGAAGTCTTCCCACATCCGGCGCTGGAGTTCTTTAAGCCCCATCTCACCTCGGCGGTAGGAGGCTTGAAGAGACACGAACTCATCGGGCTTGAGAGATTTATGAATTTCGTTGCCGACATCAAGTTGGGTGATCGTACCGTCGAAGTCCGTGGCTACAACCCAGGGGGTGCTCTTCATTGTGGCAGTCGCTCAGCCGTCGTTACCGATCGCTTCGACGGGGCAGGACTCTTTGGCCTCGTCGCATTGGGCAGTTTCTTCCGGTGTGGTGGGCTGTTTGTAAACGTAGCTGTAGCCTTTGGCTTTTTGCTGAGTGAAATTGTTGGGAGCGGTTTCGCGGCAGACATCGCAGTCGATGCAATTGACGTCGACAAACCATTTTCCTTGAACGTTCTCGGGTTGCTTTTCGTTGGGATCTGCCATAGCTGGCTCCAATAATTAGGGACTTATGCTGGAGAGTCAATCTCTATCTCGCGCGTCGTCATGTCGAGATAGATAAGGTTCTTCTTGAGGGCGCGGAGTGTAAAAAATTGCCCCACGATGTTGTTCACTAGGAGCAGACTCGTAAGACTTACGTGGACCCAAAGAGGGATCGCGCCGACTTGAAGTGCGCCTCCGAGGATAAAGCTAAAAAGACCAAAGAATATTCCTAAAGTCGCAAACGGCATTGGACCCGCTTTGAGCTTGTTGGCCTTTTGGTAGATTTCCCAGATACGAAAGGCTCGTGCTTTATCGCGAAGGACCCATTCGTCGGCCTGATCTTTGATCCAGCGACCCGATCCGATAAAATAGAAGAGCGTCGAAATTTGGGCGAAAAGCGCAAGCAATGTGGCAACACTAGCCCCCACGATGTGCAGCTGGACTCCGCCCAGCGACCCCTGATTCCAGGCTGCCAAATAGACAAGGGCCAGCAACGAATTGCTGACCCATAGCAGGGTAACGAAACCGCGTTCGATGATGAGCATCTGCGAGTGAAGGGCGCTTAGAGCGCTTCTTCGAAGACTTCCACAGTGACCATCTTGGTGCCTTGGGGGATCTGATCAAGGGTTTCTTCGCCCTTGGTCACTTTGCCGAAGACTGTGTGGAGCCCGTTGAGATGTCCTTGGGGTTGCAACACAATGAAGAACTGCGATCCATTGGTGTTGCGACCGGCATGCGCCATCGAAAGCGAACCGCGCACGTGTTTGAGGTCGTTGTCTTCGTTGTCAAACTTGTAGCCAGGGCCTCCGGTGCCGGTTCCCGTTGGGTCGCCGCCTTGGATCACGAAATCGCGGATCACGCGGTGGAAAACCACATTGTCGTAGAACTTGTTGCGGGCAAGGTGCAGGAAGTTCGAAACAGTGTAGGGCGCTTTCACAGCATCGAACTCGAGTTCGAGGGTTTTACCGTCTGAGAGCTTCATCGTGCCCGTGTACTTGTGGCCGGGTTTGACAAAGGGGGCGGGGAGTTTGCGGATGTCTTTTGGGGAGCTAACGGTGGTTTCGAGTTTCACTTTTTTTCCTTTCGTAGTGAGGGCGGGACTTGTTGAACTGGGAGTCTTAGGAGCTTTGACGCGGTAAGCTTCAATGTCTGCGGGTAGCAGGCTTTCCACGTCGAGTTTGACGGATGCGGGCGAACTCAGGCCTTCGAGATTGACGGCCTGGAGACCGTCGCCGAGAGCTTTGCCGAAGAAGAGGGTCTGAGTCTTAGAGGATCCTGCGGCGCCCGATACGAGCTCAACGATCCGAAGGGGCTTGTCGAGTCCGAGTTTGCGCGTGTGTCCATCATCGAAGAATTCTGTGGCGCGGAGCTGGGTGATTTTTGCAAGGATCTCGTTCACCTTTTCGGTTTTTGCAGAGACAACGCTGTCCTCGGTGCGGACTTTCCAGGCTTGGTCCTGTTTGAAGAGGGTAACAAGAGCACCCTCGGATGTTTGCACTGAGATGCTGTTCACGTCGGCCGAGGATATCTGCGTGACTGTTGAGTCACGGAATTTCATGAGATCAATTTCGAAGCTATCTCTGAGGCTTGCGTTCACTTCAAAAGTGGCCTCGCCGGAAGCTTCACCCAAATAGTATTTGGATTTTTTGATGCCCTCTTCGGTGACACTCGTCTGAGCGAGTTTCCAGACCTGCGCTTTGGCGCCTGCGGCGGCGGGGGTGAGGCTGAGTTCGAGGACAGGTTTCCTAAATCCGAGCGCAACGCGGTCTTCAGATTTCTCGGAAGCGAAATCCTTCACGCTCGCTTTGTTGAGAGTGTCGAGGAAGTTTGCGAGCTCTTCACTTTTGATGGCGACGGGCTTTCCGGAACCTGCGGTCCAACTTCCCTTGTCGTCTTTAGTAAAATGCAAACCTTTAAGGATTTTGAAGTCGCCCGATGTCTGGGCCTGGACGCGAATGTCTTTGAGGTCGGCGAGTTTGAGGTTGAAGATCTTTTTGTCACGGAGTTCGGCGAGTTTCTTGTCGATTCCAAACCGCAGCGAACGTGAGGTGAGAAAAATTTCTGGATTATCGCTCCACTGGGCGTAAACAAGATAGTCCACGGGGGTGTCGTAGCCGAGAAGCAAGGTTTTGCGTTGGTTGTTGCCGTGATGAACGCTGAGCTCGTAGACGGCTGGCGCGAGTCCAACATTGGTCGCCTTGAGGGTTCCCATTTGCTGCTCTTTGCGAGCCGCGAGCACCGTCGAGAGGATTCCATTCACGGAACCAGGATCGGCGGCGAAGCTTGGTGCCGAGTTGGCGGTGGCGAGTTCCTGTGGAGGAGTCGCTGCGACTGTCCATGTATCGGCACGGTCGGCGAGTTTTTTGACGACCAGACCCGTCGAAGGGTTACGGATTTGGAGTTCGTAGATCTCGTCGCGCCCCAGGCCTCCAAAGAGAAGTGTGGCACTATCGACCGAAGATTCCGATTTCTCGAAAACCGGGCCGAGAAGGAAATAGAGACTCACCGCCACAGCGGCAGCGAGCGTCAAGACAATGGCACCTTTGAATGGATTCTTTCGCGACATATACTTGGTCACATGGATACTATGAATCGAGACAGATTTCGAAACCTTCTTCGACTCATGTGCTGCGCGTTAATTTTGGGGAGTGTCGGACTCCGGGCCGCGGGTGAGGAAAATTTTGAAAGTCGTTACCTGGAAAGCCGCATGAATGAGATCACGCTGCCTGACTCTTGTAAGAGCCCTTATCGTGAGACGGCCAATTTTATGGAGTTCTTCAACACCACGCTGTATGTGATGGCGGCTCGCAAGGGTGCAAGTGCCCCAGGTATCGCCGAACTCTTTGCGGTGATTTCGTTGCGCGAGAAGATGAACGAACTGTTCCCAAATCTCGCAGAGGAAAGCTCTCTAGATCGTCTTGTCGTCGCTCAAGTCTGCCTTTTCGACAAAGTTCAGAACGAAAAATACGCGCGCCCCGGCCAACCTCCTCTGGTGATTCCGCCAACTGACGCCGATCTCCACGCTCACCTTACGGGCATTGCCGGGCGTCTCTACCAAGATTCTCGCAAGCTGATGATCGAGGCCCTAGCCGTGAGGGCGAAAGAAAAGAAGCAGAATCTTAACCTATCGCGTCAATGGGATGAAATACTCAAGGCACGTGAAAAAGGTGAAGAAAAGAATCAAGAACTCCTGCGAGGCATTTGATTCGACGGCTTTTTGACCATCTTGCTCAGATTTTAGGGTTTTGATGCGAAGCAAGACCCGCTACAGTAGAGTGAGGTGGAACGGGTTTGGTATCTCCTCAGAAATCGTCGTTGTGAGGGGCCCTTTGAGCTTGAGGACTTAAATGTCCAGGCTCAGCAGGGTCAGCTCTCGCCTGACGACTATGTTATTGAGGAGCAAAGTTTTAGTCAGGGACAGATGATTTATCGCCGTGCCGCGGAGATTTTGCCGCGTGAGGCGTTCTCACTCGCGCTCTCGGTTCCGGAGGCTCAGGCCCCGCGTTCGATACTGCCTGGCACCCGGCCGGCCGGGTCTTCGTCTTCAGGTTCCTATCGTCCGGTCGAGGTTTCCAGGCCACATTTCCAGGAAAGCGTGTCACCTCTAAAAGATCTGCTCGGCCGTTTGAGCTTCGGCAATGTCGCAGGTTTTTGCGCTGTTGTGCTGGGTGCAAGCTGGTTTTTCGAAACTCAGAACCCCACTCAGGAAAGCCGTGAGCCCGCAGAGTACGTCGAACGATCTGCGAATCAGGAGTCCCCTCGTGCACTCGTTCGCCAGTCGAAGAGGCCGCGCGAATCCTCCGAGGCTCCAACCGAGAAGCTTCTTCCCTCTGAACGTCCCACGCGGAGTGAAATGGCACAGGGTCGCAGCGGCTCGCGCGTGAAACTCAAAGAGCAGCTCAACGACCGTGGACTCGCCAGCGAAGGGGAGCCCCCCGAGCGAGTCGATCCAGCAAGTGGGGATGGGACTTCGCAGTTCCCCGAACAACGACCGACAATCGAGGGTGAAGAGCCTCAGCCTCTTTTCGAAGAAGAGGCTTACATTGAAGGTGGGGAAGATCCCGAGGCCCTCATCGAACCCGCAAGCATCGATGTTCCCGAGGGCGAGGCCTATTGAGCAATGGACACTCCTAACAAGCAAATCGAGTCCCCCACGCAGCATCGCCTGATTCAGGAGATCCTCACTTTTGTTCGTCGAAGATCGCTCGTCAAAGAAGGCGACAAGGTGCTTGTGGCCGTCTCGGGAGGCCTGGATTCGTCCGTCCTAATGCATGCCCTCGCTCGAGTGGCTCGCACTCTTGGCGTTCAAGTCGAAGTGGCTCATGTCGACCACGGAACACGCGGCGAGGCTTCGGAGCGCGAAGCCATGTGGGTCAAGGTTCTTGCGGAGCGTCTGCATCTGAAGCTTCACGCCTTACGGATCGTGCCTCCAGAACGCACGAACCAAGAAGAGTTGCGCAATCTGCGCCGCAAAGCGCTTTTTGAGCTCGCCAAAGACCTGGGTTGCCAGCGCATCGCGACAGCTCATCATGCCGACGACAACGCCGAAACCTTCTTGATGCGTGCCATGTCTGGCACGGGTTCTAACGGACTCGCGGGGATGCGCCCCAAAGACGGTCCCTGGATCAAGCCTCTTCTCAGCGCGACTCGCAGCGAGCTCGAAGACTACGCCCGTGCGCATCGCTTGGCCTGGGTGGAAGATCCCTCCAATGAGCGCGGTGTTTACCTGCGCAATCACATCCGAAATGTTCTGATTCCCCAGCTGGAAGAGACTCGAGTCGGATCGCTCCGCAATCTGGCGCGCGCGGCCGAACGAATTGAAGAAGAAGAGAGCGCTTGGGACGCATGGATGGAGACCCAGCTCGAAGGTCCCAAAGAAACGCTTTCTGTGGCCTGGCTCGAGCGTTGGCCCGCTCCCCTGCAGCGTCGCGTTCTTCGTTTTTGGCTCAAGCGCCTGGGTCTCGTGTCACAGCCTGCACTTGTCGAAGCGCTTCTTCGAGGAGATGAGCTCGTGCATCCGGCAGGAAGCTTTCTTCGTCGCTCCGACATGGTTATTTTTAGTTCAGAGACGGAATTCGGTCAGCTTTGGCAAGAACCCCGCTCGCTCGAGTTTTCGAAGCGCTCCTCGGTCGGGGCCTCTCTTGCTTGGAGCTTTCTTCCCTCGTCGAATATTCGTCAGGCTCCCGTGAATCTGAGTGTGATGGCAGCCTTCACTCGTCCTGGACAACGCGTCGGAGCGGGGACTCTTTTGCTTTCCTGGGAACGCACGCCTTGGCCCCTGCTTTTGCGGTCAATGAGTGCAGCGGAGCTCAGTCGTCACCAAAGCCTCCTTAAGGCTTTTGGAGTGCCGAAGCCTTACTGGCGTCAATGGCCGGTGCTCGTGAGTCAAGATTCTCCTCAGGAGATCGTGGCGCTGTTTGGTCTCAAGGTCATGGACTCCTACGAGGCGAAAGGCGAAGAACGCTCCGTGTCTATCGCTCATTTTTTTGAAGAGTGTTTGAAGCCCGTCTGAGTCCCGACTAGACTCTACCGATAATGAAATCGAGCTTTAGATCCTTCTTCATCATCGCCGTTATGATCGCGTCCGTGCTCTTCGTGGCCAGTCAGCTCCAGGTGACTCCGCCCAAAACGTCGCCACTGAGTTTTAGCGAATTCATTCAGTTGGTCGACGAAGGCAAAGTCGAGTCGGTGACTTTCCGCGGACAAAGCGAAATCCTGGGCAAGTACAAGCCCGACTACAAGAGTGGATCGACCTTTCAGTCCCTCGGCAACACCAACAGCGAATTCTATCTCAAACGTCTCGAAGAAAAGGGCATCACCCCCAATTTCGAGAAAGAGCCCGAACGCAGTTTTCTTGAAACGGCTCTGATCTCATGGGTTCCCACTTTCCTCATCTTGTTCATCTTCTTCCTTTTCATGCGTCAGCTTCAGAGCGGCTCAAGCAAGGCGATGAGTTTTGGGCAAAGCCGCGCCAAGATGTACAACGGCTCGCACACCAATGTCCGCTTCAAGGACGTGGCCGGTATCGAAGAAGCCAAAGGAGAACTCGAAGAGATCGTCGAGTTTCTAAAGAGCCCTAAGAAATTTACCAAACTTGGAGGACGCATTCCCAAAGGAGTCTTGCTGATCGGTGCGCCCGGCACTGGTAAAACTTTGCTTGCCAAGGCGATCGCGGGTGAGGCGGGTGTTCCTTTCCATTCGATCGCAGGATCTGATTTCGTTGAAATGTTTGTCGGCGTTGGCGCGAGTCGCGTTCGTTCTCTCTTCGAAGCCGCAAAAAAGACTGCGCCCTGCTTGATCTTCATCGACGAAATCGACGCCGTTGGACGGCATCGTGGTGCGGGTCTCGGTGGTGGTCATGACGAACGTGAACAAACGCTGAACCAACTTCTGGTGGAGATGGACGGCTTCGAGGGCACCGAGGGTGTCATTCTGATCGCAGCCACGAACCGTGTCGATGTTCTCGATCCCGCATTGTTGCGCCCAGGTCGTTTTGACCGTCGGATCCATGTGCCCAAGCCCGACGTGCGTGGCCGACTTGCGATTCTACAGGTTCACACCCGGCGCACTCCTCTCGCGCCGAACGTCGATTTGAGCTCCATTGCCCGCGGCACTCCGGGTTTTGCTGGCGCCGAGCTCGAGAATCTTGTCAACGAAGCGGCCCTGAATGCGGCACGGATGAACCGTGATGCTCTCACCAACGACGACTTTGAAGCCGCCAAAGACAAGGTCATTATGGGGACGGAGCGCAAGAGTCTCAGCATTTCCCTAGAAGAGCGCCGCTACACCGCTTACCACGAGTCAGGTCACGCGATCGTGGGTCGTCTGGTCGAAGGCGTCGACCCCGTTCATAAGGTTTCGATCATTCCCCGAGGCCCGGCTCTGGGCGTCACCATGACTCTCCCCAAAGAAGACAGTTTCACGATGACCCGCGAGAAGTGCGAAGCCATGATTTCCTTCCTCATGGGCGGACGCATCGCCGAGGATATCACTTTTGGACATCTCACCAGCGGAGCCTCGAATGATATCGAGCGTGCTACAGAAATCGCTCGTCGCATGGTGACCGAGTGGGGAATGAGCGAAAAGCTTGGGCCTCTTAATTACGGCAATAAGAATGAGAACATTTTCCTGGGTCGCGAGATGACTTCGGGCACCAGTCACGGTGACGAAATTGCTCGCACGATCGACGCCGAGATCAAGGCGGTCGTGGATCGAAATTACAAGCGCGCGGAGGAGATTCTCTCCGCGAACAAGGACATCCTGAAGGCCATGAGTGAAGCACTTCTGGAGCGTGAGACGATCGGTCTACCCGAGCTCGATTTGCTTATGGAACGCAAGCTGCTTCCTCCGCTTCCTCCCGGTGACATCTCGTCGCCATCGTCAAATCCGGCCAGCTCGTCTGCGAAGTCGACGTTGGTGGTGGATCCTTCGGATCCAGTTAAGGTCTAACGTTGAATCTCCTCGGTGTCCTCAATCAGCTGCTGACTCAGCTCCGTTGGCAGGATTTTTTCGACATCCTGTTCGTGTTTCTCATCATCTATCGATTGCTCCTGCTCATCCGCGGGACTCGAGCTGTGCAGATTCTGACGGGACTCGGTATGGTCTCGGTCGCATTCATTCTTTCGGACTATCTCAAGTTCTTCGTTCTTAACTATTTGCTCAGGCAATTTTTCGACTATCTCTTCCTGATCGTGATCATTCTTTTCCAAGACGAGATCCGGCGCGCGCTCGCAAACGTGGGCCGCAATCCCTTCCTCTCCGGTCCTTCGGCCCAGCAGCGCGCTGTCACCGTTCTCGACGAAGTCGCCAAAGCAGCAAAACTTCTCGCTGCAAAACGCATCGGGGCTCTGATTGTGCTCGAGCGTCAGCATGGCTTGAAGAACTATTCCGAGGGTGCGACAGAGATCGACGCCAAGGTTACGGCCGAACTTTTGCTTTCAATTTTCCATAGCTCGTCGCCGATTCACGATGGTGCGGTGATTATCGAGGGCTCCAAGATTTTATCGGCGGGTGTGTTTTTCCCTCTGACTCTCGAGAGTGAGATGGACCGAAATTTCGGCACTCGCCACCGGGCTGCCATCGCCATCACTCAAGAAACCGACGCTGTCGTGGTTGTCTGCTCCGAGGAGCGAGGCGAGATCTCCCTTGTGGAGTACGGCGACATTATTCGCAATCTGAACACCGTGCAGCTCAAGGAACGATTGCACGCGTGCTTCGATTTGACGCCCGGTGAGCGCGTGGGGGTTGCTAGCCCTCCCACTTCACGTGAGGGCGCGACCGAGACGCCTCCGACGGGGTCTTCCAGTGACAAGGGAGGCACTCCTCGTGGCGACACCTGAGAAAATTATCAAACGCACGCGCCGCGATCTTTGGCTCTTTCGAGCCGTGGCTCTCTTTATTTCTATTATTCTCTGGATGACTGTGCTCGGCGGCGAGCGCGTTGAAGTGAGCAAAGTGATTTATCTGGATTATCAACTCCCCGAGCATTTGATGATTTCCAATTCCGCCCCTCGTGAAATTCAGCTGCGTGTGGCGGGTCCTCAGGCCTTTATCAAAGACTACGAGGCGCGCAAGATCACTCGCATGGTGGATCTCTCGGTCTCCCAGCAGGGCGAATACGAGGTGACGATCACGGAGCAGATGCTGGATCTTCCAATCGGACTGCATTTGGTTTCAAACTCGACTCCGCAAATTCTCGTGCGCCTCGACCGTGCCGCATGGAAGCGAGTCCCTGTGCGAGCTGTATTTTCGGGGACACTTCCTGAAGGTTTTCGCGTGACGAACGTTACTCTAAAACCCAGCACCGTCGAAGTTCGTGGGCCGGAGACTCGTTTGCGGAGCATCGACAGTCTTGCTACGGAGGGCATTGCTCTGGCGAGTGATTCTCTCATTCAAGAGTTTGATTCGAAAGTGAGCCTCAAGGATCACCCGGGCGTGCTTGTCGATGAGCAGAACCAAGTGGTTCATGTGTCTGTGCAGCTTGAAGGATCCCTCGCACGCCGATCAGTTGATGAAATTCCTGTGCGCGTACGCCTCTCGGGCTCTTCGGGTCGGCGCATGCTCAACCTTCGACGTCTTGGCATCCGCGTGACCCCAGCCGCTGTGAGTTTCCTTTTGGAAGGTCCCGAAGAGGTCATGCGCAATCTCGACAAAGAAAAGGTGGATGTTTGGGCTGAACTGCCCGAGTTCAAAGAAGGTACCCAGCGTGTTCGCCTTGATTGGGGTCTGCCGCCTGGCGTTCGTGTTGTGAAACGAAGCACCGACTGGGTCGAAGTCCAAGTCCCGCGACCCACCGAATAGTGCTGCCGAAAATTGAGTGAGGAATTATGGCCGAAAAGCTTTTTGGAACCGATGGAATTCGTGGCATTGCTAACCGCTACCCTATGACGGCCGAGGTGGCTCTTCAGGTGGGTCGAGCGGTGGCTTACTACTATAAAGGAAAATCGGCCCGAGTGGATCAGCGCTCGATCGTGCTCATCGGCAAAGATACCAGGCGCAGTTCCTACATGATCGAACAGGCGCTTGCTGCAGGCATCACGAGTATGGGCGCTCAAGCGCTTCTTGTGGGGCCTATTCCGACTCCAGGCGTGGCCTTTCTTACGCAAAGCATGCGCGCTGACGCGGGCATCATGGTGAGCGCGTCGCACAACACTTACGAGTACAATGGTATCAAGATCTTTGGTTACGACGGATTCAAATTACCGGATGAGGTTGAGGCCGAGATTGAGTCTCTGGTCCTCTCAAAGGACCTCGCGGATTCGCTTCCCACAGGAGCGGCTTTGGGCCGTGCCAAGCGCATCGACGACGCCCAGGGTCGCTATGTCGTTCAGTGCAAAAATTCATTCCCCTCGGAATTAGACCTCAAGGGCATGCGTATCGTTTTGGACTGCGCCAACGGAGCAGCCTACAAGGTGGCTCCGATTATTTTTGAAGAACTGGGCGCTGAAGTGATCGTGCTTGGTGACGAACCCAACGGTATCAATATCAATAAAGATGTGGGTGCGCTGCACCCGCGTAGCATGCTCGAAGCTGTGAAAACCTATCGTGCAGATATCGGCATTGCTCTCGATGGGGATGCGGATCGCGTGATTCTTGCAGATGACCAAGCTGAAGTTGTCGACGGTGATCAGGTGATGGCGATCCTCGCGATTGATTTGCAAGAGCTCGGTCGCCTCTCAAAAAGCACACTCGTCGCAACACCCATGAGCAATATGGGCCTCGAAATCGCGCTTCGCAAGCACGGTATCGTTCTTGAGCGCGCTCAGATCGGGGATCGTTTTGTGGTCGATAAGATGCGCAAGGAAGGCTTCAATCTGGGCGGAGAACAGTCGGGGCACATTGTATTTCTGGATACCTCCAACACCGGAGACGGGGTCGTGGCGGCTCTGCGTGTTCTCGCGGTGATGAAACGCAAGGGCAAAGCCCTTAGTGAGCTTCGCAATGTGATGAAGACTTTCCCACAGGTGCTTCGGAATGTGACCGTGAAACGCAAACGTCCGCTCGAGGATGTTCCTGCAATTTTGAAAAGAATCAAAGAGGTCGAGGCTAAGCTCGGTGACCGAGGTCGACTTCTCGTGCGTTATTCCGGGACGGAGCCGCTGTGCAGGGTGATGATCGAGGGTGAGGATCTTGCATCCATCGAAGCTCTTGCTGCAGATCTTTGCGACGTCATAAGTCGCAATCTCGAGGCTTGAAATGACAACGAGGCATTTTGAGAGCCTCGTGAAGCGCCTTACGAGCGAGAATCTCGTTCGTCCAGTGCTCGTTTGTCTTACGGGCGAGCTCGGTGTCGGCAAAACGACTTTCGTAAAAGAGCTGTTTGCCTCTTGGGGCTATTTGCCTAGCAAGGTTCAGAGTCCCACTTTTTTGAAACTTCTCGAGCACGAGATTCCGGAGCGTGGACTTTGTCTACATCTGGACTGTTACCGAATCGAGGACCCAGACGAATTGGATAAATTAGGGCTTGAGACCTATCTCGATGCGAGCTGGTGGTTTGTGGAGTGGCCAGAGAAGTTTTTAGAGTATTTGGCAGATAGGCCCCAGCTCGAGAAGCTCCTAGGTTTTAAAGATCGCATCAAAATCGAGTTTTCAATGCTCGAAAACGGCGAGCGCAGCATCCAGTTCACAAAGCAGTCTTGATCAGAGGGTGATTTTGTTTTTGGATGCTCAGATGCATCGCCCCTACAACTTCTCCCTGATCTTTGTCGCGCTGATTTTGGTGTGCGTGACGTTACTGGAACCGTCGCTCTGAAGATTTTCTAAAGTGGTTGTTGGCTCGCTAAGTTTTCGCAAATCTTTATGCGACCTTAACCAGATCTTTATTCGCGGCGTCCCCCATAAAGATACAATCAGGGGATGTCTTGGGTTCAGCGTGCGACGTTCATTTTTTGCGTGGCTCAGTTGCCCTTTGTAACGGCTGCCCACTCTGAAGAATCCCACTTCATGACGGGACCCGTCATTGCCAACGCTCCGACCGATCTCAATCCAGCGCGAGGAGCACTCAATCTGATTGGCGATATGGGCGTTTCTGTAGTTGATACCCTCGCGCAAACGACTCGCTTCACGAGCAACCTTTTCTCCCTCGATGTTGAAGGCGCGTTCATGAATCTGGGGCAGGTGTTTTCGAAGCGAAGCGTCGATGCGATCCTCGTGCAATTTGTCGAGAACTTGCCAATCGTTTTAGAAAAGGATCTCCAGAAGCAGTACAAGCCCTCGGCTGATGTGGCCGTAGGTCAGTATTTTACTGACTCTAAACTCGATGCAAAAGAAACCGCGGCTCTTTTGAATTACGTTCTAAATGCCAATGGGCGCAGCCCAGCCGATGCCAAACGCATTGTTTCGGAACTCAAGGAAACAGTCTCGACGATGACAAAAGGTGGCAACAAGACGGCAACGAAACTTGGTCAAGAGCTCGGTCAGTCGATGCGCAGGGCTATGGATGCCGCTCCTAAGCCGTTGCCGATTATCGGAAGTCCTCTCAACGGAAGACGCCGATTGGCAATTGCCAAAGGGTTCTTGCATGGTGTGGTTCAGATCCAAGGTGTTCCTTACGCTCGCGGGAGTATCGACGCAGTTCTTGAGAAAGGGCGTGCTGCGGGTCTCGAGGTGAAGGGTCTTAACGACACCATGATTCGCGATACCATGGACAATGCGATCGATAACTTAGGACTGAGGCACTGTCTTGAGGCCGCCCGAAGCAACGACGACCTCATCAACTGCGCCAACAATGTGACCGCAAACAAAAATAAGATCACCGGTTCAGCCCTAGAGTCGCTCGGGGCTCCGCTAAAGAGCGGAAAACTACTCATCACCCTCGACAACCCTCAGATTGGATCCAAGATTGATCTAGGGAAACATCTTTCGAGCGCAATTTCAGCCAAATCTTCTGAGGTCAAGAAATTGGAGTCGACCGGCGACAACGAATCACTCAACAAAGTCCTCAACCACGCCGCACAGTCGATCACAAAGGACGTGGGTGGCAAAGTCGTCGACTCTAAACTCGCTCCCTCTTTTTCTAGTTCTCCGGATTCCGAGAAACGTGTGAAAACTTGGGGTCAGACCGTTGTTGATCGCTTTGCAAATCGACTGAAACTCCTTAAAGGTGGTGATGCCCTCGTTTCCCAGGTTCAAGGACTGCTGGGTGGTGGAGCTGCCAACATGAGCGACAACAAGGTTCTCGACGGGCGTATTCGTGGACCCTTTGCGGAAACGCTCGCCGACCCCGAGGCAAAAGCAGCCCTTCTAGGGATTTTCCTCGAGAAGACGCCACTTTCTTCGGAGCTTCGAAGCGAACTGCACAAGACCTACGCCGCAGCTCTCAAGAAAAAACCACTCGTTATTGCGTCTTCGCTCCCCGAGGGTTTTCGGGGGTTTCTCCAAGGTTTTGATGCCTCACTCGCCAAAGTCGCTCAGGTTCCTGATTCGCTCACCACGATTGGCTACCTGAAAGATCTCATGAATCCAAGCTCGACCTCGCTCAACAAGTTGGTAGCCGACTTTGGTCCTGGGGCTTCAGGACTGGTCTCATTCTATGTCGACTGCAAAATGGGAGACAATTATTGCGACTCGCTTCAGTCCCCCTTCAAAGAGCAGATTCAAGTTCTAAGAGATGCAAAGACGGGCCTCAAAGGAAAAAGTTTTGCGAGCGGCTGTGCTGATAGCGCGCCCCAACTCGCGTCAGAAATTTTCTTGGGTGTGCGTCAGATGGATGTGAACATCAAACAAGCGCCGCACGATGCTATTCTCGCTCTCGCCTCTGAGCGCTCGCAAGACTCTGTAGATTGTCTTCTGTCGGGCTTAGCCGCCTCAAAAGGATTCCCGAAATCCGAAGTTGAGCGTCTGCACGAGGTGCTCTCTGAGAGTCGTTCCAAGCGTCTGGGCGATCGGCAAGAACTCGTCGAGAGTTTGCATGGATACCTGCGTGCTCCGGAAGCCGGCGGGCCGGCTCAACGCGATCTGCTCTCTAAGACTGAAGCGATCTCTAAAGACCTTGTGCGTGACTATGCCCATGGACACGTCGAGGACTTCGCCGCTCGCAAAAACAACAATATGAGTAAAACTTTGGCGCAGCCAGGTAACGTCGCTCTTGCTCAAGGAGTCGCGGACCGACTGATCGACAACACGGATCTCGTCGACGAGAACACCTCGTTGCCCCTGAAAGACTATGCCAAAGCGATCGCTGAATCGCCGCTCAAGGCCAACACTCCGATCGACAAATCGATCCAAGCAGGTCTCGAAAAAACTCTCGCTGATCCGGCCACGCGCCGAGATCTGCTCGGAATCACGCTGGGCATCGACGACACGCTTCTTTCGAAACGTGCCGGTGGCGTGATCGGCCCTGGTCTTGAAAGGCGGATCAAAGACGCCTACGCAGGTGCGGACCTGAGCGGAGAGACACCCAAGTTTGACGCTTCTGTCAGCCCTGGCGTGCAGTCTTTTGTTCGCGGCTTCGATAGTTCCGCTCGAAATCTTGGAGCTCATCGCGGTCAGGATCAGTCTGCGCTCAAATTTCTTGCAGACTTCGCCAAACCGGAGTCCCGAATTGTGGACAAACTGATCGCGGAACAAAGCGGCGGCGTGCGTGATCTTGTGATGTCGCTCATCTCCTGTAAGTCGGCCTCGCAGAATGAATTGTGTGCAGGTTGTCAGGGTGACAAAGGCAATTGGATTTTGATGGATGGCAAAACGGGTACCAGTGAGGTGCTCGCGAATGCGCCCATGGGACAGGTGCTGGCCTTGCTGAAAATGGGTTTGCGTTCTTCGATGAGCGAGAGCATGAACAAGACCTGCCAAGCTGCGATTCCTACTACAATTGAGCGGATTGTCGCACAACCTAAAGTCAACAAAGCGGCTCTTGGAGTTCTGCAAGATCCAGGACTCTTCCTCGATGCGCTCGCGCGACCTGAGAATCAAACTGCGCTCAATTGTATTATTGCAAACTTCGCCGAGGCGAAGGTTCTCTCTCCGATTCGCTCCAAACATGTTGGGACTGAGGCGGGTCTAAGGAGTGTCTTGTCCCACATCGGAGTTCCCGAGAATGTCGCGCTTTTTGAACTTTCGGGTGAGCGTCTTTTTGAAACCTTCGAGAAACGCAATTCCAATCCTACACTTCTTCAGCGCAAGAGCGACTTGGTGGCAGCACTTAAGACGAGCCTCAAGTCCGACACCTCAAAAAATCGTCACGCCACAGCGATTGCAATTCAAGACCTCTCACGGACCATGATCGTGAGCACGGTCTCGGACGTGGATATGGCTTATGGTTTGGCCAACGGATCGCAGTTTCCCGCCTCGCTTCGGATGTGGGCTAACTCTTCCAAAAATACTCTCGCGCAAGCCACGATCGCGTGTATGGATCACCACTACCAGTCGGGTTTGATGCCTGCAGCGCTCTACGCGGGCGAAGATGCCTCGAGACTCGTGACTCGGAAGCTCGGTCCTTGGATTCGCGCTGGCGAAGGAGGGCGACCTGTTGCGCTTAGCAAAGATGCTGAGACTTCCGAAGTTGCGGGTCCCGCTCCGGCCTCCGCAACGGCGCCGGAAGCCTGTGTCGACTCTCTCACACCCGCATTAGGACCCGCATCAGCTGCAGTTCCGAAGTCCACGACGATCGATCAGAGTGTTTGGGTGGGGGGGTACGACCACACATTAAGAGACTTCCAAGAGATGAGTCGCTCGGAGGGTTCGTCGTATCTCACGAAGTCTGGAGAGGCGCAGGTGCTCGCTCACACGAGAAACTATCAAACGCTCCTCAATCACATCCGGATGCGCGACCAGATCGTCGGCAAAGGAAATGGAGTCAGTGACACTCTTGGTGACGCTCTTTTTGAGGCACAAAATGCCGGTGTGCCCGGCAAAGACGCAGCGATGCACTTGAAGAAGGTTCTGAATTTCCCAGCGGCAGAACTTGTGGCGGCACTACAGGCCTATAAGGATTCGGGCTCCGATAAGAATGCCGAAGCTGTTCGCCAGATTCTCAATAGCAATTGTAGTGATATTTGGTCCCGGTGGACCCAAGATCCCAAACACAAAAAGCTCACTGAGCCTGATAAAGCTTCTCACTAGATAAATTGTCTTGAAGGGGTGACCCATCCTTGGGTCGTGGGGGAGGGGCTTGGGGACAATTCCGAGTGGGGGGACACTCGGAAACTATATCTTTTTGATCATGCGACCGAGATCTTGAACAAGGAACGAGAGTTCGCGGTTAGCGCTCTTCAACTGTTCGAGAGTGGATTCCACCGAAGAGAGAGTCTGTTCGACTTGCGCGATCGAGCCCGATGACTTGGGTTCGAAGCGAGGATCTTCTTTGGGAAGAACCGCCGCCAAATCTCTCATCGCGTTTCCGAAGTAGAATTTCACAACTTGGTCTTTATCTTGATAAGCCGACATTTGTTCAGTGTTCCTTCTACTTCCTATAGAGCATGCTGTGTGCCATTCGGGTGCTTTTAGGGCCAAACAAGATATATTTGTGATAACAATAGCTTGCAATGAAATTCATTTGTTGCTCCCGAGCTCTTCGGGGGGGCTTTCCGGCGGTCGGACAAAGAGCGCAAACGGGGTGTCTAAAGAGTGGTCACTTAGGGATTACGTATTCTCTCTGTATTCCAAGGCTTTAGCTCTGCGAGTGCTTTGTTAATGTGCAAGGGGTGTCACAGCGTGCGAGTCTCCTGCTATTTAGCCTCACGCCCTATGCTCAGGCCCCGGCCTTGGCTCCTCACTCGATGACTGCAGTGAGCCTCGTGCTGACCCTGCATTCCTCAGAATTCTGGCAACTAAGGCTTTCGGAGGGCTTGCGAGCGGGGTAGGGCTGGGTTACAAAAGTTTCAAAGTTTGGGGCCAGTAGCTCAGTTGGGAGAGCGCCACAATGGCATTGTGGAGGTCATCGGTTCGATCCCGTTCTGGTCCACCATTTTTCGGTGAAATCAAACCCGACTTGGAGAAATCCACGTCGGGTTTTTCTTTTGTATCGGCCTGCCTGGATTTTTCTGTGTGAAGGCGAACCCTCAATAAGCGAGCTTCGAATGCTTGAGCATGCAGGCTAAGCGCTTGGATCTGGTGGAATTTTGGCGCCTCGCTGTTATAAAGATATACCTTGCGGAGGTATACCTTGTTCGTGTATACTGGTGGCACATGGCGATTCAGAGTTTTAATGATCCTGTAGCTGAAGAATTCTTCTACAGCGGAAAACTTAAAAGTGGCTGTGGATGGGCACAAATCAAGAATGTGGCAAAACGCAAACTCGATATGCTCGACTATGCAAATGTGCTGAGTGACTTAAAGGTTCCTCCAAAAAATCAACTGGAGGCCCTGAAAAGAGACCTTAAGGGGTTTCACAGTATACGAATCAACGATCAGTGGAGAATTGTTTTCATATGGACAAGTCAGGGTCCAAAAAAAGTCCAGATTGTTGATTACCACTAGAAAGAGGCAGCGCTTATGAAAGAACAAACCGTAAGAACGAAAACACGAAAGCCAACGGCTCCAGGTGAGATTCTTCGTGAGGAGTTTTTGGAGCCTATGGGGCTTACCCAAAAGCAACTTGCCGATCATTTGGATTGTGACATTAAGGTCATCAATCGCATCGTCAATGAGAAGGCTTCTGTCACGGTGCCCATTGCCATGAAGTTAGCGGCGGCATTTAAGACGAGTGCTGAGTTCTGGCTTAATGCTCAACGAGCAGTTGATCTTTTTGAGGCGAGAGAAGAAATGTATGACTTACCCAAACCTCTGCTCAAAACAGGCTGATACTTTCTGTTACGACTGGCTGTCGTTAACCGTAACGCCGTAGCTACTCAGCAAGAACACCGCTGACAAAACAATCGCGATGTCGGCTTTCAATTCTACTCAATTTGTAAAGTGGCGCTAGAGGGAGAACCCGCGGGATAGACATTGGAATCACTTAAGCCGCTTGCTGTACAGGTGGTATCGTAAACGCTAAGCTCGTCGTGCGATAAACACATATTGTCATAGGTAAATCCGCCTAAAATAAATTTTAGGAATCCCGAGAAAGTATTTTCAACGTTGTAGGTGTAAACACCGACGGCTATCCCGTCGGATCCAGAGGATCCGTCTGAGCCAGAATTTCCATCGGCACCACTCATTGGGCCACCACCGCCGCCGGAGCCAAAGTTGCCTCTTATCCCAGGCATACCCGCCCCTCCTGCAGAAACATTTTCAATGGTTAGATTTATGATCTCTGCATAGGAGCTTGTGGCTAGTTCTATTGCGTACGCAGATCCACCTGATCCCGCGTTTCCAGCGCTTCCTGCACTCCCCCCATCGGCAGCGTTCGAAATTGGATCAGACACCGAATACAAGGAGTTCTCCTCGCAAATGTAATCACTACTGGTGGTGGACGTTCCGAATCCATCGCCTCCCCTTCCTCCATTTCCCCCATTACCCCCGTCGCCACCAACACCACCTGAAATATTTTTTATCGTGACGTTTCTTAGTGTCATGTGTGAAGCAGACGGAGTGAAAAATCCCTTTGCATCTTCGCCCGCAGTCCCGTCCGTTCCGCTGGACCCGGACCCCCCTCCGGTAGGATAGGTCGCACTTTCTCCGATAAAATTAGGCTCAGTTAATCCGTTGCTGTCGTTGTCTAGGCAGGTGTAGCCGAAGGAGCCTTGAATGCCGTTTACGCCATCTAAACCGTTGCTGCCAGTCGTCCCATCCATGCCTGGCGCAGGATTAATGTTTGAAATTTCAAAGGCGTTGAAAGTACTAAAGAAATTCGATGAATTTAAAACTCCAACTGCTTTGTTGTTCTCACCGCTAAATTTTCCTTCCATCCAAACGTAATTCTTCTCGACAGTTATGAAATAAGGGTAGCTGATTTCGAGGCCGTTGTTTTGTAGTATCGCTCCATCAAGTACAACGACCGCGACTTTGTCGGAATCGACGCTAACTCTCGGAGCAAATCTTGTTGTGGGCACAGTGTAGATCCTGCTTGGAACGTCAAGCGCTTCGGCGGTACTGCTGGCGTTGTTTGCTAAGATGGCCACTGAATTGGACCACCATTTGGCCTCGCTCGTTGTTCTGAGTACTTCGCCGTTCAATAAAACGGTGAGTGTCATCGTTTTAAAATCTGTTCCATCTGACAATAGCAGGTCGCTGAGTCGCATGTTGTCCGCGAGCGACGTCGAATAGACGGTAGCCGTAGCTCCGAAAATATCGCACTCCCATTCAAAGGCGCTCAGACTATCACTTGCAGTAATTCCCGTGCAGCTCGATAGACCTGTGAGAGGGAGTTTTCTTCGCTCTCCGCCATGAAGACATCCGTCTCCGATATTACTAACGTCACATGCAGCGTCTGTTGCGCCGCTTGTTTCGGTGGGACTTTTTTTTACCCAATCCATCCATTTGGAGCCTTCGTTGGGATAGAGCGCTGTAACGGAATAAGAATTGTCCCTCCCTTTATCGACCACAGCTTCGCTAAGGATGCCGGTGCAAGCAGGCAGTCCAGCCAGGCTGAGGCGTGCGAAGAAAACGCACTTTAATAGAAAGGGTTTTAAGCCTGTCATTTCCCCTAGAATGCCATCACAGCCAAATCGATGGGCACCATTAATGAAGCCTTGCTGATAAGAAGCTGAATCCTATCCCGAAACTAATTGCGAAGAATGCATTAAGGTCAAGCCCGAGCTAGATCGAGCGGCGCTTGCTAGATGCGCGAAGCGGCATCCCCTCTATCCGCCGCTCAGGCGACAGCGAAAATGTCTTCGAGAAATTATGACTTAGAAATAGGTTTCGATGCCAGCCGCGAGGCTTATGGCTTTGGACATGCCATCGAGACCGGAAACTTTTGACAACGAGAATTTCGCATCCACTCTAAGTGCGCTCTGGCTCGCTCTGAGGAACCAAAATTTTCCGAAAACACCGAAGGATCCACCAAAAGAATTTGCACCCAATCGGGTGAAATCTGCAGTCAGACTGAGTCCGGGTACGAAGGATTCTTTGACTGTGTTCTCGAAGAAATTGAAATCTAGAAATCCAAGGAGCCCAAATCCCACGGGCACACCTGTGGACTTACTGAAAGAGAGTCCTGGTCCGACTTCGATTTGGCCTAAGTTCCAGCCGTAGCGAGCGGAGGTGGAGAACGAAAAACCGCCGTCCTCGATGAGGGGTTTGGCGAGCGCGGTTGAAAAATCAAACAGATTGGAGCGGCCGCCGCTTGGAGTGGAGGGATTTTCAGAGAAGTCTTGTGAAGGGTCCTGAACATTGAACACCGTTCCTGGCTCGGGACTGGGCCCTTCAAAGCTCACGATGGCGTACTTGCCCTTCTTTCTCATCACCTTCACCTGAGTGGCTTGGACACTGAGACTTGAGAATGCGACAAGCAGTGGCAACACGACAAAGCTTCTAGATTTCATGTCATTCTAGTGTATTTCAATTGCCTTAAATTTCAATTAGTCAGAAGGGGTCATGACGCTATTCTTCAAGGACATGCCTTCGCCCGTGGGCACTCTAAAACTTGTCGCATGTGCCGATGCGCTCGTGGCTGTGCTGTGGGAACTCGAGAGAGAGGGCCGCGTCTCACTTGGAGAACTTCGAGCTACCGCAGGTCACTCCGTTCTCGCTCTCACGGAGCAACAACTGATTGAGTATTTTGCTGGAGAACGCAAAGACTTCCAAGTCCCCCTTTCGCCGAGGGGAACTCCGTTTCAGCTTAAGGTTTGGCAGGGTCTAGGTCACATCAAATACGGCGTCACTCAAAGCTACGGCGATTTGGCGCGCGTGATCGGGTCAGGGCGAGCGGCGCGAGCTGTGGGCGCAGCGCTCGGTCGCAATCCTCTGGCGATCGTCGTGCCGTGTCACCGCGTGATGGGACGTCAGGGGGCGCTCACCGGATTTGCGGGGGGGCTCGAGGCCAAGAAATTCCTGCTCGGTTTCGAGAGGCGCCGAGCGTTTTCTCGCGACTGAAGTCTTATTCAGTCCGGGTCACTTGGCCGCTTGAAGCTTCTTGGCTACTCTAGATCCACACATGGGAAACTCCTTTTGGGCTCGCCAGCTTTTGACCCTTTTGGGAGCCGTCTCATGTCTCGTGCACTCAGCACCCGCAGATGTCGCTGGTTTTCTGGTGATTCGTCGTCCCGTGTCGCTGTTGGGCGTCGAGGGTCGAGATCAGGACACAGCGAGCAAAGACTTTTCTCCTGAAGAGGGTCGCATTCTGCCGAGCGCCGGAAAAGGGGGCCCTCGGAGTGGTCAGGGCGATGCGTATCGTGCGCTTCTGGACAATGGTCGTGGCGAAGCCGCTGCGGGCTGGGTGAGTGCGAGTGACTCTGTTTTTTTCAAGTACCAAGAGGAGGCCGAAGCCTTTCTTGCGGATGAGCGCCGCAAACAAAAACTATCGCCTCGCTCAACGGTTGGCGCCGGACAGGATCCCTCCAAAAAGAAAGCGCATGGCTCTGGATCTTCTTTGAGTTCGCAGCCAGGAAAAGAAGCCAAAGCAAGTGAGGCTTCGGATCTCTTGCCTCTTTCGACTCTTCAAGTTGCAAAGACAGAGCTCACTTCGATTCAGGGAAAATTGAAGAAGGCCCTCGGCCCCGCTTTCATTCGTCGCGTAAAAAAGGATTGGGAACCGAGCGCTGAGGACCGCGAACTCTATATTGAGGCGCTCGAGAAAAGTCTCGAACCCAAAGAGCGTGCCTTTTTTGCACTCGTGAGCACAGCGTTTTCTGAAGACCGGCAAATGGCGCCGGGGGATGAGAAAGTCGAAGACCCGCGGGGCCGAGCCCGCATGCTCTTTACGATGAAGATTGTCGAGACGCGCGCAAACTCGGGATTTGCCAGACAGTTTATGGACCGTGATCAACTTCGCAAAGGCGAGCTCGAGCGCATGTGGGGTGTTGTGACCCAAGAACGTCAGTTCTCGTCTTGGAATGCGGGATCTTCAAATTTTGGAAACACGATCAACGCGATGTTAGGTTTGTCCGACGAAGAGCAAAACGCTCGGGACCGAGCTTTGGCAGCGTATCGCGACTTTTCCCTAAGCAAAGTGAGTTTTGATGGATTCGACGGAAAGACCGACGGAGCCACTTTGATGCTCAATCGAAAAGAGGTCCGGCGCATCAATGGCTTTATGAAGCGCCCTCTCAGCTACCGAAGGAAAAACCCCAGGTCCATCGTGCGATGGACAGTCGAGTCGATCATGCACAACCCACGCTTTAAAACCGGAATTCATCAAGTGGCGTTGCGTGTTTCGGAATTTTCTATCGCGCTACCGAAGTCTGCTACTGAGAACGAATACGTGCGTGTTCGCGCTGAGGACATCGGTCATTGGCCCGCTTATCTGCACAATGTGCACTCACGGCGCATGGAAGACGCGCGCAAAAGCCAAGGAGCTTGGTGATGAAGCGTTGGGTGCGACTGCTCACAATTATTAGTTTTGCGAGCGTGACTCTATCAACTCGTGTTTTTGCTGGGCCGGAGAACCCTTCCGAGTGGACTCTTGAGACACTAGGGTTTGAGAGTTTCGCCACTCATGGGGCCTTTCCAAAACTTCGTTTGCCGCTGCAAGCGCACGGGGCAGGGGGTTTTGAAATTTTGAGCTGGGAGAAAGCTCCCTCGAACGGCTCGCTACGTTTGCTCAAGTACACGGCGGGTGAGGTGGGGACCTCTGAGCGCGTGCTAGTGGTGCGAGGCATGGTTGTTGATCCCGCGCGGGCGCGAGTTTTGTCCGACGAAGTTCTGGCCTATCAAGACGCGGAAGATTCTTCGAAGTTGCAGGGACCTCAGCCAAAGTGGTCGTGGACAACAGGCAATCTTATTATTCATCGGACGGACCACAAAGTTCCGCTTCGCGTGCGTCTCAAATAGTTTTTCTAAAACGGCGAGTGATTTCTTCGGCCTCGGGCAGACGCGCGAGGCTCGTCAGGGTGAGATAGGCCAACCCAAAAACTGCAAAGACCAAAACAGCCACGGGAATCGGGGCCTCAAACGGAAGTAGCGCGCGCGCCCCCCAGGCAAGCGAGGCAGCAACAAATGAAGCGCCCCAAGTTTGGAAAATGAAGCGCGGACGTAGGCCCAGGTCTCCCACCTGAATCTTGAGTCCCCTTCGAAGCAAGCGATATTCAATGTAGCCCGCTAGACCAGCTGCAAGCGTGAGTCCGGCTGTTCCCCAAACTTTGGGCATTTGTAAGAATTCGATGAGGGGAAAAGCAAAGACCCAACCCAGAGCACCCGTTAGCAGAACTCGCACGATCGCAAATTTGAGAGGAGTCCGTGTGTCTTGGAGTGCGTAGTAGGCAGAAGCGTAAAGTCGACCTTGAGTCGAAGTTGTGAGCCCTAAGGTTGCTGCCGCGAGCACGCCCCAAACAAGTTGGGTTGCTTCGCGGTTGAAGGCTCCCGTCTGAAAAATTGCTGCTACAGCCACATCTCCAAGCACGATAAAAACCACCGAAGTTGGAACCACGTAGAACGCGATTCGACGAAGGCCACGCTCAAGTCGTGCTCTTAAAAATTCTCTGACTTCGTGGGCTTCGCCCCTCGCTCGCGAGAGCTCGGGAAGTTCTGATGCGGAAACCGCCATTCCAAAGAGACTCACGGGAAGCGTGTAGAGAATTTGCGCATAGGCGAGTGCCGAGACAGCGCCAGTGGGGAGCCAGCTCGCCATGATCGCGTCGATATACGCACTCACTTGTACCACGCCGCGCGACACCACAACGGGGCCGAAGTTGCGGGCGACACTGCGAAACGATTTTCCAGATGGGTCAATCTGAGGCACAGAGCCCTTGAGGATTCGAAGCGTTGAAGGTATCTGAAGAAAGAACTGAACAGCACACCCGAGCACCTGAATCCACGCAAGACGGATGGCCAACTCGCTCGCTTCGGGGATGTTTCCCGCGGAAGCGAGAAGTCCGATGATGACAATTAAGTTCAAGCTCACGGGAGCCGCATAGGACAAGAAGAAAAGTCCGTGACTGTTGAGCACTCCCAGGCATAGCGCGGAGAGCACTAGCAGTCCGATGCCGGGGAAAAGGATCCTCACGATCTGAATCGTGAGTTCTTGTTTGGCGCCTTCAAAGCCCGGCGCGATCAGGCTAATTAGCGCGGGCGTAAACACGACGCCAAGCAGAACCAGCAGGCCAACCACGAGTCCCAAAAATCCAGCAACAGTGCTCACAAGGCGGCGGGCCTCGTCGCGACGATCTTCACCCAGGAGTTTTGAATAAACGGGGATGAACGAAGCCGAGAGCACTCCCTCTCCCAAGAGGTTTTGGAGAAAATTTGGGATTTTAAGAGCGGCTTTAAAGGCATCGCCTGCGTCGGAGTTGCCAAAGTAATGCGCAAAAACCCGTTCGCGCACGAGCCCACTGATGCGGCTTAAGAGGATGCCCGCAGCGACAAGAAAAGCTCCGCTACGGGACTTCTTTTGGGGTTTTATCATTGAGGAACCCGAACCCACTTCATACCGGCTGCCTTCGCAGACTCAACACCCAAATCGGCATCCTCAAAAACCAGGCAACGCTCAGGTCGTAATTTGAGTCGCTCGGCTGCGACGAGAAAAGGCTCGGGGTGGGGTTTACCGTGCTTGTAGTCTTCGGCGCCGACGAGAGTCTGAAAACGGTCCAGAAGATTCAGAAACTCAAGGGTCTTGGTGACGCTGGCGCGCCGACTGCCTGAGACCACGGCCATTGGCAGCTTCCCAAAACCCGCTTCGATATGAGCGAGCACAGCGGGGACGGCCTGAATTTTAGGGAGGCTAGTGAGATAAAGAGCTTCCCGCTCGAGGTCCACTTTCTCAGGGTCCATCTTGAGAGCGTACTTTTGATTGAGGAGCTTCACGATCTCCGCGGTCGACCGTCCGGCCCACGCATAGAAAAGCTTTTCCGAAAAATCGCAGTTCCAGTTGGCCAAGGCGCCTTGCCAGGCACGAAAGTGCAACGGCATCGAATCAGCGATCGTGCCGTCGCAATCAAAAAGGTAGGCTTCAAATGGACCTTCTGGAAGCTGCATCTCAAATCCTTTCTCAGTGTTCATGCACGACTTGATCAAAAGGCAATCTGCAGCGAGGACCCCAGGTGCCGTTCTCGGCTTCGTATCCCACGCCAATCACCATGACGATCACTGTACTGCGACTCAGTTTGAGATGTCGACGCAGTCGCGATTTATCGAAGCCTTCCATGGGACATGAGGCTCCGCCAAGAGCCGTGATGGCGAGCATAAAATTTTGGGCAGCCAATGCGGCGGATCTCGCAGCCACTTCTTCAAGATCACGTCGTGTGAGAGGGCCTCGGGTCATTGGCCTAAAGAGTCCTGCAGCTTGCGTGAGGACCCACTTAAAGGGAGCGAATGCATTCAAGGGTCCCCATCTGTACATGAATGGAAGCAACTTCTCATAATAGGCGAGGACGGCGGCGGGGGCTTTGGCCGAGCTCACCCATTCGATCAGGGCTTCTTGGGAACGCTTCCAAAGTTTTGGATCGGCACAGACCACCACGAGCTGTGTGGCCGTTCGGGCAGCCGACTGCCCAAGACAGTCGGCTACAACTTGGGATTTGATTGTGGGATCTTTGATCCAGTGAAAATCCCAAGTCTGTGTGTTGGAAGAGTTGGGTGCAAGAAGGGCCGCTTCAAGAGCGCGCCTCACAGAGGCGTCTGGAAAGGGAGCAGCGAGGAAGCGGCGTATGCTGCGCCGTTTTTCGACGACTTCGAAGAATTCCATGCTCCGATCTTAGGACGAAAGCCGCGCGCTTGCTAGTGCGGGCGCTAGAGCGCTAGATTCCAAGACCATGTACCAGCTTCGTCCCTATCAGGAAGACTCCGTACGGGCCACCGTACAGCATTTTCGAGAGTCGCGTGCGCCAGCCGTCATCGTCCTCCCAACGGGTGCTGGCAAGAGTCTCGTGATCGCTGAGCTGGCGCGGATCGCGAGAGGACGAGTTCTTGTGCTCGCTCACGTGCGCGAGCTCGTCGAACAGAACCATGCCAAGTATGTCGGGCTGGGTCTCGAGGCGGGAATTTATTCCGCGGGTCTCGGGCGTAAGGAAGTCGAAGCTAAGACCATCTTTGGAAGTATCCAGTCAATCGCGCGAGCGCCCGAGGAGTTTTTTGAAAATTTCTCATTGCTCGTAATCGACGAGTGTCACCGGGTTTCTATGGAGGGAGAGACTCAGTATTTCCAGGTCATCTCAAAAATGCAGCGCCTCAATCCAGAGCTCTGTGTGCTTGGACTTACGGCAACGCCTTACCGGCTGGGCTACGGATGGATTTACGAGTATCACTCCCAGCGCAAGTCACGTAAAACCCCCGAAGCTCGGTTTTTTAAGAAGTGCCTCTTCGAGCTGTCGACGAGGCACATGATTCGAAGCGGCTACCTGACGCCACCCGTAAAAATTGACTCGCCTGTAGCTTCTTACGACTTTTCGAGCCTCAAACTGAACGGACATTTTTTTGTAACTGCGCAGATCGAGGCTCTTCTTAAAGATCAAAAACGTATCACACCGCTCATTATAAAAAATATTGTGGAGATGGCTGCCGATCGAAAAGGGGTGATGATTTTTACTTCGTCGGTGCGCCACGCAGAAGAAATCCTGCGAGCGCTCCCACAGAGAATTTCTGCGATGGTGGTGGGCGATACTGAGGAGAAGGAACGGGATGAAATCATTGCGGCCTTCAAAGCTCAGAAACTCAAATTTCTCGTAAACGTGTCGGTGCTCACAACAGGCTTCGATGCTCCGCACGTCGATGTGATTGCGCTTTTGCGTCCGACAGAGTCCGCAAGTCTTTACCAGCAAATCATCGGACGAGGGCTGCGTTTGAGTCCAGGAAAAGTGGACTGCCTTGTTCTAGACTACACAGGTCAATCGCATGACATTTATGCACCCGACATTGAAGATGCGAGGCCTTCTCGCGAGTCAGTGATCGTTGAGATTGCGTGTCCGTCGTGTGGACATCTTAATGATTTTTGGGGTCTCGTAAATCAAGACGGCGAAGTCGAAGAGCATTTTGGCCGCCGCTGCAAAGGCGCCCTCGAGGACCTAAAGACCCATGAGCTCGTCGATTGTGGATACCGCTTTCGTTTTAAGCGTTGCGACAAGTGCGGAGCGGAGAATGACATCGCCGCTCGGGAGTGTGGCGCCTGCAAGCATCTGCTTGTGGACAACGACAAGCGGCTGAAAGAAGCGATGGCCCTCAAAGACGCTCATGTGATGCGGGTGGACTCGATGGCCCTCATGCGGAGTCAGGACAAGAAGGGCCAGGAACGCCTGGAGGTGCGCTATTACGATGCGGATGGGAATATTCTTAAGGAGTATTTTTATCTCGATTCCCAGGAGAGTCACCGAGCCTTCTATTTTAATTTTACGCGTCTCCACACGCGCATGCCTGAGCGGGACTTGCCCATTTCGGGCGTTGAGTCAGCGGTGAAGGCACAGGGTAAGTTTCGTCGACCTATGTATGTCATCGCAAGAAAACAAAAATACTTCTGGGCTGTGCGCGAGAAAATTTTTGAGTGAGCTACGGTTTATGGGTTTCCAAACTTCCGCACGAAGGGAGCTTCGGACTGCAGCAGCTTTTCGCCGCTTGTGTAGATCGAAAGCGAATTGGCACCTTCACTCTTGTAGCTAAGTTCAGTTTCACTTTCCACGTTCCATTGAAGCTGCCAAAGAGCTTAGCTCAGGTAGGTCTCCGGTTCGGCGAAGCATTTTTTGAACTCGGCGCTCATCTGGGCCGCGTGCACCCCATCGATGAGGCGGTGATCAAACGTCACTCCAATCGACATGATAGGACGGATCTCGACTTTGCCATCGATCGCCACCACGCGGTCTTTCACGGCACCGATCGTGAGAAGCAGGGGCACGCGCGTGTAAGGGCAGAGTGGGGCCCAGGCGATGTCGATGCCCATGCCGCCAATGTTGGTGACCATCACGGATCCGAAAGGATCTTTGGGAAACCCGAGAAAGCTAAGATCAAGATTCAATTCGTAGATGACCCATGTTGTGAAAAGCAAAAATGGGCGCACCCAGCGCCACGGCAATGCTCCAATCATCTTCATACTCTGATTGAAGGCTTCGTCCTTGTTTTGCTTGATGTCAGACGCGTTCTTAGAAAGCTTGCGCGCGATCTCTGCGGTTGAGAGATTTTCGGCTTGGTGAATCGTGGTGCCACTGAGGCTCGCGCCTTTGACTTTGTCGGTTCCAGATCCCGGAGCATTCACCTGGAAGAAGATTGCCACGTGCTCGCGGAGTGAGATTTTTCCTCGACGGATCATACCGTTGATTTCGGGTCTTGAGATCATGCAGCGTGTGATGGCTCGGGCCACGAGGTGGGTCATGGTGATTTTGACGTTGTGCTCGGCGGAGTACTTTTCCGCGAAGGCCTTCGCTTGGGTGACGTCGACATCAACCTGGGCATAGACCGAAGGATCGGAGGCGGTTTTCCAGGTGCCGAAAGCGACCTTGCGAAACACGGGTGGTTGGTAGTCCTTGCGAAAAAGTACTTTTCCCATGGAGTTCAGAATAACGCAGTCTTTTGAAAAATCGAGGGCTTGAAGCGACTTAAGGCCCGGCCTCGAGGGAATCACGAATCGCTTGGCGAAGACCGCTGTGGGTGGTGAGCTTTGAACCTTCAAGAGCTAGCGCGCGGCGTGCGGCGAGGAAAGCCACGTTAAAATCCCTGAGCGTCTCAAGATCGCGTTGAAGCGCGGGGCGAGCGTATTCGGGGATGCTCTCGCTCACAAGCAGAGCGTCGACAAGCGCTGTCAGGAGCCGCGTGTCTTTGCCATCCAAAAAATTTGAGATCAGGTTTTTCCAGCGCAAGCTGCTGGCGAGACGGAGTCCGTAGCGGTAGGCGGGCGCTGGGCGGGCAAGTTTTGCGGGAATCGAAAAACGACCTGTGGGCGGACGCGAGCTCGCAAACAGAAGCCTGAGGAGAGCTGAATAGCCTTGCTTCACCAGGCGCCGTTGGGGGTAGCATCCGTGGAGCTCGAATTTTTCGTCAATCGCATCTTCGGAGCTCGTGAGTCGGAACTCAAGTTCCCCACCTGTCTTATGGCGCAGCCCAATAAAAAAGTAGTCCTCTTCCCAGGCATCGGCGATGTTATAGCGAGGGACGAGCGCGCGGATTACCTCGCGTTCGCGCTCGTAGGCGCGTTGTTCGGATTCTTGGAGTTCCCACGTAATTGTGGCAACGCGCTCGAGGAGCTTGATGATATTGCGACCGACTTTGCCGGGCCTTGCGCTTCGGTAAGATCCCACACGAGAGCGCAGGTTGGTGGCTTTGCCGACATAGAGGATTTCACCGGACTGCGAGCGCATAAAGTAGACACCAGGGGTCCTCGGGAGCGTCGCGAAGAATTCGCGTCCCAGTCGCTCTGTGAGCGGATTTTGGTAGGTCTTCTTAGCCGCCATTTTGAGTCAGTCTATCAAAGACTTTGACCGAAAACCTAAATCCGCAGTGGACTTCGTCAGAATATCCACGCCCTATTGAAAGCTACAGGGACCTCTCTCTCGCAGAAGAAGATCGTTTCTAAAATTTCTGGGTCGAGTGCGGAAAGACGAGTGTCAGGTGCTCGATACCGGCATCAAGAAAAATTTTGTTTGTTTCTCGCTGCCAGCCCAATTTTTCGTAGAACGCGACAGCGCTCAGTTGTGCTCCCATCGACCAAGTCCAGTCATTGTAATCTCGCTCGGCCACGTTCTGAAGAGCCTGCATCAACTCTCGCGCATAGCCCTTCCCGCGGAATTCGTCCCGAGTGGCGATACGCTCGAACTTAAGAACCTTTTTTGATTCAAGGGGCCGCAGACGCCCCGTGCAGACCGCATCGACACCAAAGACGGCCAGAAAATGTCGTGAGCTTTCTTCGTTGTCGATCTCGAGCTGCTCGGGAACCGCTTGTTCCTCGATAAAGACTTCTCGCCGAATCTCGAGACACCGCTTGTATCCGGTCGAGAGGTAAGGCGCTTCCATGATCTTGAGACCCTGATGCATGAGCGCAGGTTAGATTTTATCGCAGGCTTTGGCAAAGCTTAGCCCTTGTCTGGCCTCTACGGCGCAGCTAAGTTACCCTCATGCTTTCTTGGAACATCTCCCTTTTGTTTCTACTCGTCGTCTCGTGTGCGACCCCTAACCGCGAGGCGTCTCTTGTCTCTCCAATCCCATCTTCGGTGCCGGGCACCCGCCTCAGCAACGTGCATCTCGTCGACAAAGATCAGGGTCGCGTCTACCGAGGTATGCGCATTCGCAACAAAGAAGACGCGGTTAATCTCCAACAGGTGATCGGAATGACCGATGTGCTCATTTTTCGAGCCGCCTCGACTGGCGTCGGTGTTGACGATGAGCTTCAGATTTTGGCTGAGCTGGGCCTGCCCAAATCTTCGGTGAACCATATCCCCTTTGAGTGGAAACAGTTTCCCTCTTTCCAGGTCGCTTGCCAGCAAAGCCTCGAAGCGCTTCGTCTCATGCGTGAGAGCGTCAAGACAGCTGGCAAGTCTCTCTATTTGCACTGCACCGTCGGTGAGGATCGCACGGGCTACATTGCGGCACTCTACAATATGATTTATTTGGGTTGGTCAGAAGACCGCGCCTTCAATAAGGAAATGTGTGCTCGTGGGTATGCAGACGGAAATCCGATCAAACCTGCGGAGGTGAGTAAGATTATTCATTCCTCCGTGACGCCCATGTTTCTCAAGATGAGTCACCTCGCGCGAACACAGCCCAAACGCATGAAAGCCTTTGATGCCACTTTGTGTGCGGCGGATCCTCTCGAGACCCCGTCAGGCTTTGCGAAGTCTTTTGCCGTCCACTTGGCCGAGCGCCGCTGCCAGGTCAAATAATGTCGCTGATCGGCTCGTAGTCGAAGAGCTCAAAGAGCTTTTCCCACTTGGTGGGCCAGGGGGCTTCAACTTCGATGCGATCTTCTGGATCGCGGGGATTAGTGAAGCTCAGAAAATGCGCGCGCAGGCAGAGGCCTGCGATGCCCATGCGGTCGGCAAAGAAATGATTCTGATGATTGTCGCCATGTGAGACATCGCCGATGACCGGGTGGGAAACGCGGTTCATGTGACGTCGGAGTTGGTGAAAGCGCCCGGTGACAGGTTGCAAATGCACAAGTGAGTAGCGTGCGGTGGGGTGCTTCTTGCCGACGGCCTCGGGAATTTCTAGAGTCTTGAGGCGCCTTAGGTAGGTGAGCGCATTGAGTTCTTTTTTCTTGTCTTCAGATTCGAGAGGAATCTTGATGTCCATTTCCTCTTCGGTCCAGCCGCGCACGACCGCGGTGTAGACTTTCTCGAAGTCACCTTCTTCGAGCTGCTTGGAAAGCGCAGATGCGGCTTCCGAACTCAGTGCCATCAAGAGACATCCACTCGTAGGAACATCGAGACGATGTATCGGATAGACTTTTTTACCGAGTTGATCGCGCAGCTGCTGAAGGACGATTTTTGAAGGATCGACTTTGATCGTGGGGTCTTCAGGAGCGTGGACATGAAAGCCCTCAGGCTTGTCGATAATCACAAAGTCATCGTCGAAATGGAGGATGTCGAATTCGATTCCCATGACCCCCAGCAATAGCCCACTTGAGCCTAAAATGCCAAAGCGGGGGCCTTGTTGCGCCGCGCAATTTCGTGTGAAAAGTTTTGCTTGAGCGCCTTCGGAGTCATTTTGGGGTCTGTGCTTTTGGTCGCATGTGGCGACTCGAGCCCGCGTGATCTACGCAAAATTCCGGACACGGTTCCGAGCACGGGTGTTCCGGCGACGGATCCCACGAGCGGAGTGTTTGAGGCGGGTCTTTGCAGCGACACACGCTACACCTCACGTGCGGCTTGCGAGAAAGCCTGACAAGGTTGGATCGCGACCTGCCGTCTACTCCGACGCGAAAGGCGGCCTTGGACTTGCTTCCACAACTCCGGTTCTGTGGAGACTTCCATCGCGCGAGGATTTCCTCCAGGCCTATGCTGATGGTGCCGCTCGAGTCTTGCCCGTATCTAGTGTTTAAATCGTGAGCTCGGTTTTGCTTTTGGATTCGAAAGCGCTCGTCCCTGCGGAGTCTGGAAGGTCTCTTCAAGCACGTCGTCGGCTTTGTCGCCGTGCTTGTAGAAGGTCTTCACACTTGTATCGATCTTCTTTCGATTCTGCACAGCCATTTTTGAGATGATTTTGGTTTCGTCTTTCGACAGAGAATCCCAATAAGCTTTCACCTTGTCCTCGGGCAGAATATTAATGCCAATCTGATTTGTGGAGACATAGTCTTGCGTCGTCCCAAGTCCCGGAGTGGATGCGGCGCCCGTGGCAAACTGGAAGAGTTCCTTGGCGTCGTCTCGCAGCAGTCGCATGCATCCCGCTGAGGCAGGACGCCCCAGCTCCTGATAATGATCCTCAGTCGTGGAGTGGATCGCGATGTCTTGGTCCAGAAACAGAGCCCAGTCCATCTCCGAGCCATAGATATTCGAAGTGTGGTTCGGTCTGCAGCGGTCAATGGCGAGATAAATGCCATCGGGAGTAGTTTTCCCGGGACGCGCCGTCGAGGTCACATAGGTGCGCACGACTTTGCCTTGCACGCGAACGATCACGAGTTGATCGTCGACGCGAGTGGATCCCAGGAAACCCGTCTTGATAATACTTCCGGGATTTTTAAGCACAGTGATCTGCAGGTCCTTGTGGCTGAAGGCATTGAGTTTCGCGGCTTCTAAGTTTTGGGCGCTGGCAACGCCCGATGAGAGCACAGTCAAGCTGAGGAGTTGCACAAAGCGAAGGCACGGTAGGTTAACCATTCTCATGGCTTCGATTCTACGTTTATGCAGCCGAGGGGTACAAATTAAGATTCAGTTAGGGCGTCTCGCGCATGGTCTTAACATGAATTTGAGCCTAGGCTCACCAGTCATTAATGCCGTTGTAGCGCTATTTTTTAGGGAGAGGTTTTTTATGAAAGATGTTTTGGATACGTCATCTGCGCCAGGACTTTCGCGCCGTGAGTTTTGTCAATTTCTGGCTCAGTCGGCTGTCTTGAGTCTTGCGGCTCCCAGCTTCTTCTCTTCCTGCGCTCACCGAGTTTTTGGATCCTCGCTGCCCCTGCAGACTTTAGATCCTCGTCTTGGAGACGGCCTTCGCCTCGCTCCTGGATTCTCGGCTCGCGAGTTTATTCGCTGGGGAGCTCCGCTAGGACACCCCGGTGAGAGTTTTGGTTACAACAATGACTTTATCGCATTTCAGCCGATTGGTGAAAGCGAAGCTTGGATGTGGGTGAATCACGAGTCGGTGCATCCCGGCTTTGTTTCGGGCGACTGGCAGATGGAGCGTAAAAAATCTCACATCGATATTGAGATGAAGAATGTCGGAGGCAGTTTGCTCCGAGTTCAAAAGAAAGACGCTCAGTGGGTGCTGGCGGCCGGCGCTAAGACGCATAAGCGTTTTGATGCTTTCACAAAGATTCCTTTCTCAGGTGGGGCGAAGATCAAGGGGGCATCTGTCGCTCTTGGCACACTCGCCAACTGCGCAGGAGGGACGACTCCCTGGGGAACTTTCCTGTCGTGCGAAGAAAACTTCGAACACTTTTATGGAGACCGCAAAAGAGGAGAAATGAAGATCAGTCCCGGAAAGCCAGATCTTGCTTGGCACCGGTACTATGACGCGCCCCCTGAGCATTATGGATGGGTGGTGGAGATCATGCCGGATACTTTTTCCGCTAAGAAACTCGTGGCTCTTGGGCGCTTCTCGCACGAAGCGGCGACCGTCGTCACGGCACGTGATGGCAGACCAGTCGTCTACATGGGAGACGACGCCGACAACCAGTGTCTTTACAAGTTTATCGGCACCCGTGTGGGCTCTCTTGATGAGGGGACTCTTTTTGCTGCCGATTTCAAGAAGGGTGAATGGGTTCCTCTTAATCGACGTCATCCTGCTCTCAATGGCTTCTCGGACGATCTCGAAGTGCTTACCTATGCCAGGCAAGCCGCCCATCTTGTGGGAGCCACGGCGCTTGATCGCCCAGAGGATGTCGAAGTGCATCCCGTGAGTGGTGCAATATTTGTGGCGCTCACCAACAACAAGTCTCAAGGTCGCCCCTATGGTTCAATCTTGAGGATCGATGAACGCGGTGGTGATCACCTCTCACTCCACTTTGAGTCTCGAAATTTTGTCATGGGCGGCGAAGAAAGTGGTCTGGCCTGTCCCGACAATCTTTGTTTCGACACGCGTGGCAATCTCTGGGTGACAAACGACATCTCCGGTAAAAGTATCGGAACTCGGGAGTACGCAGCGTTTGGTAACAATGCACTTTTCGTAGTTCCCACGGAGGGACCTCATGCGGGTCGTGCGCTCCGGGTGGCCGAGGCTCCCCGAGATGCCGAGCTCACCGGACCCTGCTTTGCACCCGATGGCCAAAGTCTCTTTGTTTCGGTCCAGCATCCTGGCGAGCTGAGCATGAGTGCTCAGGCTTTGACGAGTCATTGGCCAGATGGGGCTGGAGAGCTTCCGTGTCCAGCCGTTATGGAAATTCGTATTCCAAGCTTTTCCTAGGCGACCACGCTCAGTTAAGATCACGCTACAGTGCACGTCTTTATGCTTTGCTCGGTTTATTTCCTAGCTGCGGCGACGCCGGGCCCCTCTCAATTATTTATTCTTGAGCAACTTGTGCTTCGCTCCAAGCGCGACGCTCGTTGGGGAGCCCTGGGCGTGAGTCTGGGGACGATGATCTGGGTATTTTTTGTGATTGCTGGTCTCGGACAGCTCCTCAGCGCATGGCCCGAGGCGCGCCGCTTTACGGCTTTGCTCTCGATCGCGCTTCTATTTTTTTTCGTTGTCCGAAACCTTAGGGAAATTCTCGGAGATCGGAGCGAAGCAAAGAGTACGCCTCAAACGGGAGCTTCTGGCTCAGCAACAAAGAACTCGAGTTTCGTTCAGGGGCTTCTCGTCAATCTTCTCAATCCCAACAGTGTTGTCTTCTTCATGACGCTCTTTGCTCCGCTCATCGCCACGGGTATTTCACGGCTTGAGCTCGGGCTCAGTGTGGCGGGCGTGGCTCTAATCTCTCTTCTCTGGTACCAGCTCATCGCGGAGTCTTGGCGCTTGAGTGGTTTCTATGAGTTCTTACAAAAACACAGCCTTCAGCTGCGTCTGATCGTGTCTCTCTTTTATCTCTACTGGGCTGCTCGACTTGTGCTCGGCTTAGTAGAGAGCTTCTAGCGCGCTCCAGTGCTCGTCGAGGACGCCGCCACTTGACGAGCTCGACATCAAATCCTTGGCTTGAGAGTGCTGCGTGTAGGTACAAGTTTTCGAATCAAAGGTCATGTAGTACGAGTCGGGAAGCCCGAGCACATGGCCCAGTTCGTGGTGAAGCGTGGCGTACTGAATGACCTGAGGGAGCACGATCTTCTTTTCGGTGTACGACACGTAGCCGCGTCCTTGTGACTTCACGAGGTCAAATTGAAAGGGAATTAGGGAATCAATCTCCGCCAGATTCTCGGTCCACCTCACGCGAATTTGGCGGCCCGGAGGACTCCAAATTTCTGCGATAAAGTCGGCCACTTCGGTTTCGATTCCCACTAGGGCGCCCGCTTGGAGGGCCACTTCAAAAATTCCAGAGGAAATACGTTTTACGGCCTCCGTTCGTCTTGGCGAAACAAAATTCACGTCGCCGTCGACCCAAAGCTTCAAAGTTTGGAGACGTTTGCGCGCTTGGGCGGGCCCCGTAGTTTCGAGGGTCCACTTCGAGAGAGAGGCATAAAGTTTTGTTTCGTTCAGGATGCGCAAGGGGGCTGCTGTAAGGCGTTTTTGCAAATCGCTTGGAAAACACGAGGCGTCTTCGACACACTCGTCGATGCCACGCTTGAGAGATTGAAAGTCAGCGAGGTTGTCTTCGCGAAGTTCGTAGTTCGCTCCGAAGATTCGTCGACGCTTTTCGTCGGGAATCTTGGCGCGTAGGATGTAGTCGAGATACTGGAGGTGGTTTGTTGCAGAGGCAAAATCTTTAGCGGCGATGAAAGCCTCGACGCGTTCACGGTAGGCGTCAAGTTCAGGCCACGTGTCGGAGCTGTCGCGGCGCCATCTAGGCGCACTGCTCTCGAGGGCAACCCGAGCTCGCACTTTGACGGGACCTAGGGTGCGGGCTGCGCCCGGAGTTGGCGTCGTTGGGGTCTCGCTACGGTCACCCACCGCTTGAGTGACTCCGCCTAGATTTGTGTCGATGAATTTTGCGAGTCTCAGTTTCGTCTCGGCGTAGGTCGTGTCGCAATCATCGACAAGAAAGCTGCGCTCTGCAGCTTGAATCTCAATGTCTTTGTAGAGCTCTTCAAGCGGGCCCGTGGGCAGCTCATGGGTTTGAAGTGTTGCGACGGGCTCTCCCGGCCCCTTGTTGCCACAGGCGCTTAAGACGCTTCCCACGCAGACAAAGCTTGCGAGTGGCAGGTTAAGAAATCGAGCCATGGAACGAGAAATACAAGAAGCGTACCCCGCTGGCCCATCGGAAATGATTGGGGATTATGCGGGCGGCATGTCTAAGGATTGGTCGCCGTCTCGCCCAAAGCGGACGACGTCGGTTCTCTATTTCATAAAGGGGATCATGTAGTTGGCGCCTGCAAGCGAGGCCCAGGCGAGGAATCCAAAGTAGACCAGCGTGATGGCAAACGACAGGTAGCCGAGTACGATCGCGACGCCATCTCGCTCGATGAACCCAAGCGACAAGAGAAGCAAGGCCACCGCGGGCGGGGTGTTGGTGCCAGGAATCGGGAGGGGAAGCGCCAAGAGAAAAGCACTTAAAAAGATGAAGAGTCCAGAGAGTCGCTTCGCTAGGCGGCCTTCGTGGAGAAAATCTCCGCGAGGACGAATGAACTTCTCTAGGAATGCAAAAACCTTGCGGCCTCCATGGCAGATGGCCACCACGAGAGTCGACGGAATTGTGCGGCGTGCGAGGCGCGCGGGCACCCAGGCGGCCTTCTCCAGGAA
>CAMCVE010000006.1 GCA_945881775.1 Bacteriovorax stolpii | reverse complement strand
TTGTAGACGCCGGGCTTGTTGGCCACAGCCAAAGCCGAGGCGTGAGCGAATTGGTTGCTTTTTCCGACGACAAAAGACTCAAAAGAGTATTTTGGGGTCAGAACTTCACCTAAAACAGTGCGAACGTCAGAGCCGCGAGGCCCCTCGATACCCTGTTTCAGATCTTCAAATGACTTGCCGTAATTTTCCTGGATCAACGTGGCACACCCCCGCGGAAGATGCCTCTTCTAGGGTTTTTGCTCATCTGATTCAAGACCCAAAGAACCTTGATTTTAGCTGTTGATTCTTCGAGGGTCTTCGTGCCATAAGAACGGGCTACATATGAAAAGAACGTATCAACCCAGCCGTCGCAAACGTAAGCGCGTTCATGGTTTCCTCGAGCGCATGTCGACCCCTGGTGGCCGCAAGGTTTTGAGCAATCGCCGCCGCAAAGGTCGCAAGAAACTCACAGTCGGCGTCGCAAGCAAAACTCGCAGAGCTAACTAAGCCAACGGGGCAGCGCCTCGGCTCGTATTTGTTCTATGGCGCTGTTTCTATGAATAAGTCGATTAGCGACCTCCGTTTGTTAAAGAAGCCCAAGCAGCATCGCTGGTTCCATGTCCGAGGTGGAAGTGTTCGTGTGAGTGCCTTGTCGGCCGCGTGGGTCGACGTAGACGAAGAACGTAAGTTGAGATGGCCACTCATCGTAAGCCTCCCAAAATCTTGTGGAACTGCGGTGACTCGCAACAAGTTTAGGAGAATATGCCGGAGTTATTTCTCAGATCTTTCCAAGGTGGAAGGGTGGAGCTCCGAGCGAAAGGTTTTATGGATTCGTCTCGACAGACGGCAGCGTCTGGAAAAAAAAGTGACTCTTCTCGAATGGAAACCCATTTTCGAGAAGCTTTTAAAAAGACTCCCCTCCGCGCCCTCGCCGCATTTGCCGCCTTCTCCTTCTATAAAATGATGATTGCTCCTCTGCTTCATTCTCTAGGCGGTGTCGGAATGGGGTGTCGCTATCCGCAAAGCTGTTCCGAATATGCATCACTCTCTATTCTTGAGTACGGAGTGCTAAGTGGATCCGTTCGTGCTCTCAACCGCGTCTGTTCTTGCAATCCGTGGACAGCGCCGAAGCCTCATTTGATGGTCGTTCAAGTTAAGGAATCGATTTCATGAACAGCAGCAAAAAGAACATCTTTATTATCTTAGGCATTATCGCGTTCATCGCCCTCTATCAGTACTTCGTGCTGGCCCCCTACCAAGCTAAGTTTCGACAGGCTCCAAACCCGACGACAACAGCATCGTCCGCACCCACCCCCAGCACTACGACTGAAGTTGCCACACCAAAAGCCGTTGGGGCAGTAGCCCAAGAATCGATCGTGGCCGCGAATGCGCCCGTCTCGCGAGATCTTGTGGTGTCGGTTCAGGCCGGCGCCGATCGCAGCATCGAAGTGATCGAAGGAGCAGCCCTTGGACGCGCTCAGCTCAACGACTACTTTGTTCGCGGAGCTTCAGAGCGCACTCCCGTGGTCCTCAACACAGATCGTCTCGAGTGGAGCTCGAGCAACGCTTCGATTCAGCAATGTCTCAACTCCCTCAACAAGAGCAGCGTTTTTGAGGGCAGCCCAAATCAGGTGCTCATGAAGTCGAGTAGCGCCTCTGGAGCCTGTGAATTTTCTGTGAGCCCCGATCCCAAGCACCCTAGCCTCGTGAACGTTCGATTGACTTTGGATGGATTTGCGTCGGCGCCGACAGACATCGTGGAACTCAGAAGCCAAGGGAAACTGGGAAGCGATCAGCAGGCAGACCAAAATTACATCTCCTACAAATTCGACGACTCCATCCAGACCATTCACGGCGCAGATCTTTTTTCTAAGACAGAGGTTCGCGGCCGTATGAGCTGGCTGACCTGGGGTGATCGCTACTTCTCGGTTATTTTTAGGCCCACGGGAAGCTACACCCCTGACATGAATTACGGATCACTTCCGACTGTTGCCGGAATCGAAGATTCCGAAGTCCCCGTGTCGTTTGCGCTCCGCTATTCTGCGCAGCCTGAACCCGGAAAAACACGTTTCGATTATTCGACTGACGTTTATTTTGGAACACGCGATCCAACGGTTCTCAACGCCATCGATCCCGAGCTTGTTCAAACGGTAGACCTTGGTTTTTTTGCTTCGGTCGCCCGCTTGATGCTTTGGTCTCTCAAGGCGCTCAACACATTTTTCCACAATTTCGGAGTGTCGATCATCGCGCTCACTCTGATCGTGCGAGCTCTCTTTTGGCCTCTCAACAAAAAGGCATATTCTTCGACCATAGCAATGAAAGAATTGCAGCCCGAGATGGAGCGTATTCGTAAGAAGTACGACTCCACAGATCGCACTCAGGCTGAGAAGATGAACAAAGAAGTCTTCGCCCTCTACAAGACAAAAAAAGTGAATCCCCTCGGAGGCTGTCTACCGATGTTGGCGCAATTGCCAATTTTTATCGGCCTTTACGGCGCACTCAATCACTCCATCGATCTTTATCAGGCGCCGTTTTTTGGCTGGATCCAAGATCTTTCGATGAGAGATCCTTTCTATATCCTTCCCGTGATGTGGACGTTGAGTTTGATCGGTTACATGCAGATCAATCCACAAGCCATGAACACGGGACAGCCTGGAATGCCGAACATGAAGTGGATCATGATGGGCATGAACGTTTTGTTTGGATATCTCTCTAAAGACTGGCCCTCGGGCCTGGTCCTCTATCTCTTAGTGAGCAACTGCGTTGGACTCTTGCAACAGTTCTTCCTCCAACGCTCGAGCAAGAAATTACAGTTATTGAAAGAAGGAGCTTAAATATAATGGCAGGTTTTATGAATTCAGCGCTCAAAGCGCTAGGGCTTAAGAAAGATTCCGGAGCCCCAACTGACTCGATGGACCTCAATGAGTTTCTCTCAGAGATTGCAAAACTTTCGGGTTTCGAACTCGAATTTTCTCCTAGTGAAACTGCAGAAGGAACTGTCTTCGAGATCAGCGGCAGCGATGCAGAAGAATTTTTGGGCGACAGCTCTGAAATGCTCGAGGCTCTCGCGCACATCTCCATGCGCTTCCAGCGTCGCAAGGCGGGCGCTTCCAACGAGCCTGGCGCTCAAGAAGGAACCTCGGAGTTCCGCATCAGTTTTGATGCTGGAAGTTTCCGTGAACGCAAAACTCAAGAACTGCGTGATCTCGCCGAGTCAAAACGCCAAAAGGTCATCGAAGCTGGCGGCAAGCCTTCATACATCAATGCGCTTGGCCCTGCTGAGCGCAAAGTGATTCATACCTACATCACCAGCACGGGAGACGTTGTCTCCGAGTCCATTGGAAGCGGATATTTCAAACGCATCCGCATTCGTCTCAAAGACGACAACCGTCCCGATGCCGGACAACGCACCCAAGGTCAAGGCGGGGGCCAGCGCCGTGGAAATGGTCAAGGTGGCGGCGGCCGTGGATCTCGCCCTAACCGCGGAAACGGCCAAGGCGGAGGTGGCGGGGGCCAACGTCGTGGTAATGGTGGCGATGGAAACCGTCGTAACTTCCGCGACAACGATCCCAATCGCGAAGTGAACGGTAATGTGATCCGTCCGGAAAAAACTTTTGCAGAAGTTGATGACAACATCGGCAACCGCCTCAAGCCCGGCGAGGAGTCTGCGTTCACGTTTGATTCCCATGACAACGACAACAAGGGAAACTGATTCTCTAGCTTATTTTCAACGTGTCGGGACTCCCATCGTGGCTTTGGCCACGGCGATTGGGGGTCCCGTTGCTGTATTGCGCGTTTCGGGGCGCGACCTTTCTTTCCTGGTGCCACTTATTGGGACCCTCCCCCTACCGGGCGAAGCGAAATTTCGACGGCTCCATTCTCTCGATAAGCACTTTCTCGACGAAGCCGTAGTGCTTCGTTTTCAAGCCCCGCATTCTTTTACCGGCGAAGACGTGATTGAAATACAAGGACACGGCGTTCCCGCTTTGGTGGAGAAGATACAAGAAGAGGCCATCGCTCTTGGAGCGATCACGGCCCTGCCCGGCGAGTTCAGCTTCCGGGCCGTTCTGAATCAAAAGATGACACTCGAAGAAGCCTCTCGTTTGCAGACCTTGTTTGCAGCGGAAGGACTTGGCGCGAGCGCAGCATCGAAGCTTTTGTCTTTTGGCAGTTCTAGTGATGAGAGCGTCAACCGCATTTTTCAAGAGGCGCTCACGGCGGTGGCTGCGGCCCGCGGTCGCGTTGAGGCCGCCATAGATTTTGCCGAGGCCGAAGACGAACAGGCTCATGATATTGCATCAGCCGAACTTCGCTTGCTCGAGGTCGAAAGACAGCTGCAGGGACTTCTCAATTCTTATGAAGTGTTCGCACGTAATGCGCGAACACCCACGGTGATCTTGTTTGGAAAACCGAATGCGGGCAAGAGCACACTCCTTAACTTACTCGTGGGCGGGACTCGCTCGCTCGTTTCACCCACCGCAGGAACCACGCGGGACTACGTCGAGGTCCACCTTCGAACGCCTTCAGGGCAGAGCTTTCGACTTCTCGACACCGCGGGACTGAGGTCCTCGCTACAAAATGTCGACGGGATCGAGGCCGCAGGAATGCGACTTGGTCTTGAGATGATGGAATCCGCCGATGTCCTGGTTTGGGTCGAAGACGCCCGAATACCGACTAAGACTTTCGATCATCCCCAAGTCGATGCCTTGCTTGCCACAAAAACCCATTTAAAAATTTACACTCACGCGGACCTACTTGGTGGAAGCCAAGACCTCGGACAGGCGTACGATCTCGTTGGAGACCAGTCGCCCAACGCCGCCCGAGCCGTTCTTGATTTTGTTGATCAAGTTTGTCGGACTCGGCGCCTCGATGGCGACGCCGCCCTTGAGGGGGCCAAACTCATTTCTCAAAGGCAGGAAATGCTCGTGCGCGATGCCCTAGGTGAAACGCGAGAAGCACTGCGCTGTTTGCGTGGCGAACGTTCGCTCGAAATCATCGGCGATCTGCTTCGCCAATTGGACAAGCATCTTCGAGGCGCTCGAGGCGAAGCCCTCACAGATGATTACATCGGACAAATTTTTACCCAGTTTTGTTTAGGAAAGTAGCGACACATGGAAACGCGGTTTGATGCGATCGTAATTGGTGGAGGACACGCAGGCGTTGAAGCCAGTCGTGCCCTTGCCGTTCGCGGATTCAAAACAGCGCTCATCAGTTTCGACTCTCAGAAGATCGGCGCGATGTCCTGCAATCCGGCAATCGGAGGCGTTGGAAAGAGCCACTTGGTTTATGAGGTCGATGCTTTGGGTGGGCTTATGGGCGTGGCCGCCGACCATGCCGCTATCCAGTCTCGTAGACTCAACTTGCGAAAAGGTCCGGCAGTGCGCTCAACACGAGTTCAGTGCGACAAGGCCCACTACACCCAGTTGATGTCGAAGTGGGTTTCGACGCTCGAGCACCTCTATATATATGAAGGCGAAGCTGCTGGCTTCACCTGGGACGAGAGTTCGCGCAAAGTTACGGGAGTTCGCATGAAAGACGGCGCGTTGCTCGAGTGTCGCTCGGTCGTGATCACATCCGGAACCTTCATGCGGGGCCTCATGTTCTGCGGCGATGAACGCAGCGTAGGCGGACGTGTTGGAGAAAGCGCCGCTCAATTTCTTAGCGATTCTCTGGAAAAGATCGGACACAAACTTTCCAGACTCAAGACTGGAACACCCGCGAGGCTCAGGGCTTCGAGCATTCGCTTTGAGGGACTCGCTCGCCAGTGGGGAGATCCCGAGAAGAGGCAGTTCTCGTGGCGGCCTGCCGAGTACCGCCTGCCTCAGCTCTCATGTTTCATCACGCACACAAACGAGCGAACGCATGATGTGATTCGAGCGAACTTTGGGAGCTCTCCTCTTTTTTCAGGAGATATTGTTGGTGTTGGCCCGCGCTACTGTCCGAGTGTTGAAGACAAAGTTCGACGCTTTCCAGACCGCGAGCGCCATCAGATTTTTTTAGAGCCTGAAGGCCTCAACACCGAATCCATTTACCCCAACGGTATGAGCACGTCTCTCCCCGCGGAAGTTCAGCTGGAGTTTCTCCGTACAATTAATGGGCTTGAGTCTGTGGAGCTTCTTCGTCCTGGCTATGCTGTCGAGTACGACACCGTAGATCCCACTGATCTTACGATTGGGTTCATGTCGAAGCATCTCGAGGGTCTCTTTCTTGCCGGCCAAGTTAATCGAACCTCTGGCTACGAAGAAGCCGCGGCTCAAGGGCTCTGGGCTGGGATCAACGCGAGTCTTTGGCTGGAGAACCGTGACTTCGTGGTTCCGGATCGTTCGAGAAGTTATCTCGAAACCCTGGTGGATGACCTCACTTCTGTTGGAACGGATGAACCCTACCGTATGTTTACTTCTCGCTCTGAGTATCGACTGATGCTTCGCGAGGACAATGCCCACGAGCGCCTCTATTCTCTCGGGGACTCTCTGGGTCTCTTAAGCGACGAGCAAAAGCGATGGAATGATTCGCTGCAGCAAGGGCTTGCCTCCGCAATGGAAGCGCTTGGTTCGCAAAGGATACGGCTTGATCGTGACCGCGTGATTTCCCTCTTCGAGTACCTGAAGAGGCCCGAAGTCGCTTGGGAGGATTTGAGTCTAGAGCTGGACAATCGCTGGGATGACCGCGTCTTAGAGAAGGTGGAGGTTAAGGCGAAGTATGATGGCTATCTGCACAAGCAGGAGCAAGAGATCGAGCAGCTCCGAAGAGTCCGCAGTTGGGCCCTTGATCCAAGCGTTAATGTGCGCGGAGTTCCCGGCCTTACGACTGAGGCCATCGAGAAGTTTGAGGCGTGTCGCCCTAAGAATGTGTTTGAACTCGGACGAATTAGCGGGATGACCCCGGCTGCCCTACTCGCCATCGTTCGTTTGGCGGGACGTGGGCCCGAGGATGTTTCACGTGAAACACTTTGATCGCGAAGCCTTCATCCGCCTTCTTAGAGAGTGGGATGCCAAACACCATCTCCTTGGTCGCAGCGACCCCTACAAGCTCTACAAAGAAAGTGTTGAGGCCTTAAAGGGTCTCGATAAATCTCTTCTTCTCCATGGAGCGATTGATCTGGGTGCTGGCAACGGGATACTTGGGATACCTGCCCTTTTAGAGGGATTCGTCGAGACCGTCGTTCTTATTGAGCCCTTGGTTAAGCGTGTCGCGTTTCTCGAGGCGATTCGGGGTGAAATGCGGCGCCTTGGGGACCCGAGAGTCGACAGCCTTGTTGTTATTCCTTTAAATGTTCAAAGCGTTTCACGTGAAACACTCAAGAAAAGGCTGGGAGACGCTTGGGCTCAAAGCTTGGTCATTACTCGCGCCTTTTCGGGAGCCCACAGCCTCAGGGAGGCTGTGGCAGGCTCAGTTCTCTGTGACAACCCGCTTCGGAAGTTTTTTGTGCTGGAAACTTCGGGCTCAAAAAAATATATGCTAATACCGGAAACAGACACAAAGGGGGCAGAATCATGAACACAAAGATTATCGCCGTGATCAACCAAAAGGGTGGAGTGGGCAAAACTACCACCGTGATCAACGTGGGCGCCGCGCTCGCGCTTCAAGGGAAAAAGGTATTGCTTGTTGACCTCGACCCTCAGGGCAACATGAGCTCTGGTCTGGGTATTGATGCAGACGCCGTTGCCGAAAACAACGCCTATTATGCGCTGGTTGGTCAAAAGACTCTTATTCAGTGCACGATCCCCACGGCTCTAGAAAATCTGAGCGTTGTTCCTTCAAACTCCGACTTGGCAGGAGCGGAAATTGAACTTGTTGACGTGCCGCGTCGTGAATTCCGTTTGCGCGAGAGCCTGACCCAAGAAATTTTGAATTTTGACTATGTCTTCATCGACTGCCCTCCTTCGCTCGGCCTGCTGACCTTGAATGCTCTCTGTGGAAGCACCTCCTACCTAATCCCGCTTCAGAGCGAATTTTTCGCCATGCAGGGCCTAACGAATATTTTGAAGACAGCCAACTTGGTCAAGACTCACCTGAACCCGGCACTTGCTGAAGAGGGTATTTTGGTCACGATGTTCGATTCGCGATCCAATTTGTCCAAACAAGTTTACAACGAGCTTCAACAGTTCGCAGGGCATCGTTTGTTCGCCAACGTGATTCCACGTCGAGTGCGCCTTGCCGAAAGCACCTCTCACGGTCTGCCGGGAGTCATTTACGATCCAACATGTTTGGCCTCTCGGTCTTACCAAGCGGTAGCGGAGGAGCTCGAGGCTCGTTCGCGAGGTGAGCTGCCCAGGGCCCAGGCTCCTAAGTTTGTGCCTCCTGACCCAGTTGACCGTTTTGGCAAGTCTAGTCGCAAACCAGGCCCGGGCGCTGCCCAAGAACTTTGATCAAGGAGAGCAAGATGGCACAATCAAACGATTCAACAAAGAACCCCACCGGCGAACGCAAAGCACTAGGCCGTGGCCTCGCAGCCCTCTTCAGCGATGTCCAAAGCCCAGCCAGCCCCTACGCAGGAGCTTCGGCCGCTACGGGCGGGCTTATCTCCCGAACGAGCGAACGCGCTGCCCCTGCGCGAACTCTTCCACTTGCTGAAATTGAACCCAATCCCGAGCAGCCTCGTAAGCATTTCAACGATGCGCGTCTCGCCGAGCTTTCTGAAAGTATTCGTGAGCAGGGCCTGGTGCAGCCCATTGTGGTTCGAAAAGTCGCGGAACAAAAATACATCATCGTTGCGGGCGAGCGCCGTTGGCGGGCTTCAAAGCTTGCGGGCCTCAAAGAAATCCCCGTTTATGTCCGAGATCTTTCGCACACCGAGACAGACAACGATCTCGCTAGCCTTGTAGAAAATATTCAGCGCGAAGAACTCAATCCACTGGAACTCGCGGAAGCGTATAGTCGCTTGCTCGACAAGAAAACCCTCACTCAAGAAAGTCTCTCTAAGAAGCTGGGTGTCTCGCGCGTCGCAATTGCCAATACGCTTCGTCTCTTGAAACTCCCAAATTCCGTTCGACCGTTTGTTGTCGAAGGAAAGATTAAAGAAGGCCATGCGCGCGCCCTTCTCAGTCTCCCGACCGAAGAACTCATGACCCAGCTTGCTAATCAAATTGTTGAGGCCGGACTATCGGTTCGCGATGTTGAGGCCCGCACTAAAGAAATCCTTAGCCCCCCCACTCAAGAGATCAAAGCCCAGCTCGGAAGCCTCGCGGGTTCGCACGCCACTCATCTGGCGAACTCTAGCGCCCCCGAAGAAAAGAAGTCCCCGGAGCTTCTTGCTCTTGAAGAAGAGCTGCGCCAAACCTTCGGAACAAAGGTCAACATCAAGGGCAACGGCGCGAGAGGCATCGTTGAGGTTTACTACTCTGGATCCGATTCACTAAACCGGCTGATTCATCTTTTGAGAGCCTCCAAGTCATGAGCGACGAGATCCTACAGGGAGAGATCACGGCCTTCTTGGGGCAGGGAACCAGTTTCAGTGGGCGCCTCATGTTTGAGGGAACCGTTCGTATCGACGGAAACTTTGTGGGGGACATCTACACCCGCGACACGCTGATTATTGGACCCGAAGCTCGGATCCGTGCCCAAATTGACGCGGACACTGTCGTGATTGCGGGTGTGGTTGAGGGTGAGATCCGAGCCCTGAGCCGTATCGAAATTCAGAGTACCGGCGTGCTTCGGGGACAGGTTGTTTCACCTGTCCTAAAAATTGATGAAGGCGGGATGTTTGAGGGTCGAACCCAAATGCTTCCCCAGGCAGAGAGTCTTTAAAAGTTCCAATAGAATTTGCCCCTGAAAGGGTGTTGACCCGAGGGGGCTTCAAGTGTTGATTAGTGCCCACTTATGGACGTGGTTTATTCGCTGATTTCAACGCTCGGCCTCAATTCCACACTTTTTGCGATGACGGGCATTTTTGTAGGAACCTATTGGGTTTGCTACGTTTTGTTCCTCAAGCGACTCAGCAACTTCTTGGTTGAGCGAGACAACCGCACTCAAGGTCGATCAGAGAGCGTTGATCACCTTAACGACGAGCTGCTGGGCCTTGATTCCGAAATTCAAAACAAGAAGCGCAGTGTGCAGCTTGAGGCCGATAAACTATTCAGCGAGATCAAGAACCGAGCGCTCGAAGAGCAAACTCGAGTCGTAAAAAGTGCACGCGAAAAAGCTCAAACCGAACTCAAATCCGTGCGTGAAGAAGTTGAAGCGGAATTCAGTAAAGAGATGCAAAAGGTGAAGGTCGAAGTTCCCACACTCGCTAAAGAAATTTTGGCGCGGCTCATGACTGCAGGAAAAAAGAACCAACGGGGCGACGGTGCTTTCGTTAGGAAGGAACTCTAAAGCATGGCGGCAGGAGTTGATGCGGCCCAAGTGGGCCCAGGGATTCACGAGCTCGTTGTACTGGCGAACCTCGTCGTTGTTTTTTTGATTGTTTATTTTGGAGCGGGCAAGGGAATCCTTGGTGCTCTGAAGTCTCGTGCAGATGGGGTCGAGCAAAAGCTCGGCGAATCCAAGCGAGAGCTTGCAAAGGTTACCGAGGCTCTTGAGTCAGCAAAAAGCGATCTCAAAGACTTCGACAACACGCGCAACCGAATCATTGCTGAAATGCGTTCAGAGGCCGAACATGTTTCGCGTGGGATTCTAGAAGAAGCCACGGTCACGGCAGAACGTATCCTGCAAGATGCCAAGCTCTCCGCCAAAGATGAAGCACGTGGTGCTGCGGCTGACCTTAAGAACGTACTCGTAAAAACGGCGCTCGCAGAAACACAAAGTCTGCTCGTCCAAAGCAAAGATCAACAAAGCTCTCTACATAAACAGCTTTTCGAAGGGCTGAACAACGACATCAAGGGAGCAGCTCATGGCCGCTAAGTCGACAATCGCCAAACGCTACGCACGCGCCTTTGCTTCAATGTTCTCGGAGCCCGCTAAGGCCAGCTTGGCTCAGGCCGAGCTTGAGGCGCTCTTTCGCAATTTCTCCGCAGCGAAAAAGTTTTCCGAATTTTTAAAGAGCCCAGCTTTTGATCGCGCCGAGAAATGGAGCGTACTCCAGGAGTTTCTTTCGAAAGCTCAGGTCAGCGTCGAGACAACAAAGTTTCTCAAGGTTCTTTTAGACTCGGATCGCGCCGGCCTTCTTGAAGACGTCGTATTTGAATTCAAGAAAGTAATCATGGAACAGCTCGGCGAGGCCGAGGCTCACATTGAAAGCGCGTACGCCCTGACTGAATCCGAAGTCGCAACGATCCAAATTAATTTGGAAAAGACCGTCGGTAAAAAGCTGCGCTTGATTGTTGAAACAAACCCCGAACTCATCGCAGGCCTGCGAGTTAACGTCGATGGAAAGACGTTTGACGGTACCCTCGCCTCACACCTCCATCGTATGCAACGGCAATTGTCTCAGGCTGATGCCTGAGTAGAAATTTAGATCTCTAAGGATAAAGGAGCGAAAGCATGCAACAGCTACGCACAGAAGAAATCAGCGCACTCATCAAACAAAAGATCCAAGACTTCGACACACGTCTGGAAGTTTCCGAAACCGGAACCATCATCTCTGTAGGTGACGGCGTCGCTCGCGTTCACGGTCTAAAAAACTGTGTTGCGGGTGAGATGCTCGAATTGCCCGGCGGCTTGTTTGGACTCGCCCTGAACTTGGAAGAAGACAACGTCGGTGTTGCAATTTTCGGTTCCGATCAGCACATCAAAGAAGGCGACACCGTTAAGCGTACGGGCAAAATCCTTCAGATTCCTGTCGGCGAAAATCTCGCCGGTCGCGTCCTCAATGGTCTTGGCTTCCCTATCGACGGCAAGGGACCTATCGAGTCCAAAGAAAACCGGATTGTCGAAACCAAGGCCCCCGGTATCGTAAAACGCTCTTCAGTTAACGAGCCCCTGCAAACTGGTCTCAAGGTTGTCGACGCCCTCATCCCCATCGGTCGCGGCCAACGCGAACTGATCATTGGCGACCGTCAAACCGGAAAGACAGCTCTCGCCATCGACACGATCATCAACCAAAAAGGCAAAGGCGTCTTCTGTATCTACGTCGCGATCGGACAGAAGCAGTCAACAGTTGCACAAGTTGTCGAGAAGCTCCGTGCTCACGGCGCCATGGAATACACCACGGTTGTGACCGCCGGCGCTTCCGACGCAGCTCCTTTGCAGTTCATCGCTCCCTACACCGGTTGCACGATCGGCGAGTGGTACCGCGACAACGGCAAGCACGCCCTCATTATTTATGACGATTTGACCAAGCAAGCGCAGGCTTATCGCCAGCTGTCCCTGCTTCTTCGCCGCCCTCCTGGTCGTGAAGCCTACCCTGGAGACGTTTTCTTCATTCACTCACGTCTTCTCGAGCGTGCTGCGAAGCTTCACAAAGATCTCGGCGGCGGCTCACTCACTGCGCTCCCTATCATTGAGACTCAGGCGGGCGACGTTTCTGCTTACATCCCTACGAACGTCATTTCGATCACCGACGGCCAGATCTTCCTTGAGTCGGACCTCTTCTACTCAGGTATTCGTCCTGCGGTGAACGCGGGTCTCTCCGTATCGCGCGTTGGTGGTTCGGCTCAGATCAAGGCGATGAAGGGAGTTGCAGGTCCACTTCGTCTCGAGCTCGCGCAGTTCCGCGAACTCGCGGCGTTTGCAGCCTTTGGCTCCGACCTTGATCCAGCGACTCAGCGTCAGTTGAACCGCGGTCTCCGTCTTCGTGAAGTCCTGAAGCAAGGCCAGTACGTTCCTATGCCAGTCGAGAAGCAGATCATCTCTATCTTTGCGATCACTCAAGGCTTCACCGACAAGGTGGCTGTCGAGAAGATCCGTAAGTTCGAAGAAGAACTTCACGCGTTCATCGAAAGCCGTCACGCCGACATCTTGCGCGACATCAGCGAAAAGAAGAATCTCGACAACGACCTTAAAAAGAAACTTTCCGAAACGCTCAAAGAATTCGCCAACGGATTCCTGGGCGCGAACGCTTAACAAGGGGTTTTAAGACGTGCCGTCATTAAAAGACATCCGCTCGAGAATCTCGAGCGTGAAGAACACGCAGCAGATCACCAAGGCCATGAAAATGGTTGCGGCGAGCAAGCTTCGGCGCGCCCAACAAGCAATTGAAGGCGCTCGCGGATATTCTGCGAAGCTCAAGGAAATCAGTGATGAGCTCCTTGAAAGTATTTTGAAAGCTAAGGCCACCACTCCCGAGAAAGCGGCACAGCTGCTTCCCGGAATGCACCCGCTCCTCGCAGCGAAGATTGTTTCACTTGATGGAGCCATGGGCTCCGAAGACGCCGCAAAGAAAACGCTTGGCCTCGTGGTTGTCGCCGCAGACCGCGGTCTGTGTGGTGCGTACAACACGTCGGTCCTCAAGGTCGCTTGGCGCAGGTACCAAGAACTCCTAACTCAAGAGAACGTGACCGTTAAAGTTTTCACCGTCGGGCGCAAGGCCAACGAATTCTTCCGCAAGCGCGGCGTGACGACAGAGAATTTTGAGAACTTCTGGACCGGACGTTTCGAGGTGAGCCGCGCAGATCTTGTCACAGCGAAGCTCACGGAAAGATTCCTTTCGGGAGAGCTTCAAGAAGTCCAAGTCATTTTCACTCAGTTCCAATCGGCTCTCACTCAAACAGTCACCGAAAAAAAGCTCTTACCCATGGCGCTCAGTGTAGAAGAGCTCTATCAAGACAAGCCGATTCAGAACGGCAAAATTGACCCCCCGTATGTTACTGAACCTGATCCAACAGAGCTGTTTTCGAAGCTCTTGCCCGTTCAGTTGCGGATGCAGATGTACGCCTACCTCGCAGACAGTTTGGCTTCGGAGCTCGGAGCAAAAATGACCGCCATGGACAGCGCGACTCGCAACGCATCAGACATGATTTCTAGAATGTCTCTGCAAGCGAACCGCCTCAGACAAGCAGCAATTACCAAAGAACTTATGGAAATTATCGGCGGAGCAGAAGCCCTCAAGGGCTAGATCCGTCTTTTTAAGGAGTGATAGAAATGGGTACTTCAACTGAAAATGGACGCATTACTCAAGTACTTGGCCCGGTTGTGGACGTTGAGTTCACCGGAGCTCTTCCGGAGATCTACACCGCATTGAGGCTCACAAATCCAGCGATCGATGCTTCTGAGGACAACCTCACTCTGGAAGTCGCCCAGCATCTCGGTGAAAAAACCGTCCGCTGTATTGCGATGGATGGCACGGACGGACTTGTTCGCGGCCAAGTCGTTAAGAACACGGGCAAGACGATCCAAGCTCCTGTGGGACCTCAAGTCCTCGGACGCATCGTGAACGTTACGGGTGATCCGATCGATGAAAAGGGACCTCTTGGCAATACCAAGTTCAACCCTATTCACCGCCTGGCTCCTGAGTTCAAAGACCAAGCGACGAGCGTTGAGCCTCTCTGGACCGGCATCAAAGTTGTCGACCTTCTGGCCCCCTACTCCAAAGGCGGCAAAGTCGGTCTCTTCGGCGGTGCGGGCGTTGGTAAAACGGTTCTCATTCAAGAGCTCATCCGCAACATTGCGACTGAGCACGGCGGCTACTCTGTTTTCGCCGGTGTCGGCGAGCGGACTCGTGAAGGAAACGACCTCTGGCAAGAAATGACAGAGTCAGGCGTTATCGCAAAAACCGCTCTCGTGTTCGGGCAGATGAACGAGCCCCCCGGTGCGCGCGCCCGCGTCGCTCTCACTGGTCTTGCGATCGCGGAATATTTCCGCGATGAAGAGAACCAAGACGTTCTCCTCTTTGTCGACAACATCTTCCGCTTCACTCAGGCGGGCTCCGAAGTTTCGGCGCTTCTGGGTCGTATTCCTTCTGCGGTCGGTTACCAGCCAACTCTGGGCACCGAGATGGGCGCCCTGCAAGAGCGCATCACTTCGACCAACAAGGGGTCGATCACCTCGGTTCAAGCCGTTTATGTTCCTGCGGACGACTACACGGACCCAGCTCCCGCAACAACGTTTGCTCACTTGGACGCGACGACAAACTTGTCTCGCGCGATCTCCGAGCTTGGTATTTACCCTGCGGTGGATCCACTCGCATCGACTTCGCGGATTCTGACGAACGAAGTTGTGGGCGACGAGCACTACAACGTCGCTCGTGGCGTTCAGAAGATCCTTCAGCGCTACAAGGAACTTCAAGACATCATCGCGATTCTTGGCATGGACGAATTGTCCGAAGAAGACAAAACTGTCGTGGGCCGCGCTCGCCGCGTGCAACGCTTCCTCTCGCAACCCTTCTTCGTGGCAGAACAGTTCACCGGCGCTCCTGGCAAATATGTTCTCATCGAAGACACTGTTCGTGGATTCAAAGAAATTCTCGACGGCAAACACGATGCGCTTCCTGAGCAGGCCTTCTACATGGTCGGCACTATCGACGAAGCGATCGAGAAGGCGAAGAGACTCTAATGCTCAAGCTCACTCTTCAGACACCGTCCCGCCGTTTGATTACGGGACTCGATGTCGTTGAGATTAGCGTCCCTGGTGTGATGGGGATGCTCGGCATCTATCCTGATCATGCGAATTTCGTGACTCAGTTGGTGACGGGTGTGCTCAAGTGGCGCATCGATGGCGAACACGAGATGGCAACAGCCGTAGTAACGTGGGGCTTTCTTCAGGTGAAGGATGGCCACGTCACAGTGCTTGCTGATGTCGCTGAGCTCGGCAACGAAATCGATAAAGGTCGTGCTCAAGTAGCTTTTGAAACCGCGAAGAAAATGGTCGAAGCAGGTGGTCTTGATGACGCCGCTCTTGCCAAGTGGGATCTCAAGCTCGAGCGCGCGATGGCTCGACTCGGCTAGGGCAGATCGTCTGACGGCGACGGGCCCTCGTGATTTTATGGGGGTCCCTCATGGCCAAGACTCAAACCGTTTATTCCTGTCAGGCATGCGGAGCGCAAACTCCGCGTTGGCAAGGGCGCTGCTCGGAATGTGGCGAATGGAACACGCTCGTTGAAGACCGCGTTCAAAAAACACCGACAAGTAAAACCACTTCTAAAGCAGGCGGCTCGACGTCGAGCGGTGGTCCGGTGCGAGCCTTCGGTGTCCCTAAAAAACTTTTTGATGAACTGGATTCTGAGATCGGAAAACGTCGCCGCGTTTCGAGCGGGATGACCGAAGCAGATCGTGTTCTGGGCGGAGGATTTGTTCCGGGTTCGGTATTGCTCTTTGGCGGCGAGCCGGGCATTGGAAAGTCGACACTTCTCTTGCAGATGATTGGACACCTCGCAAACGGCGAAGGCCTCAAGTGTCTCTATCTGAGTGGAGAGGAGTCCGGTCCTCAGGTGGCCGCTCGCGCCCAGAGACTTAAAGTGGGACGAGGCGATAACCTGCAGTTTCTTGCGAGCACCGATCTTGAAGAGGCCATACTTGCACTGAATTCACAGGAGCCCATGGCGGTTGTTGTCGATTCGGTGCAAACCTTTGCGGCTCCAGATTTGGAGAGTGCCGCGGGCACGGTTTCACAAATTCGCCGAGTGACTCAGGTGTTTATGGAATACGCCAAGTCTCGAGGCGCACTCGTTTTTCTTGTCGGTCACGTGACCAAAGAAGGCGTTGTCGCGGGCCCGAGATTGCTCGAGCACATGGTTGACGGAGTGTTCTATTTCGAGAATTCGGCGACGGGCGCCTACCGCATGCTTCGAGGACAGAAGAATCGTTTCGGCGCCACCAACGAATTGGCCGTTTTCGAAATGAACGCGTGGGGACTCACTCAAGTTGAAAATCCCTCGCAAAGATTTTTGATGGAGCGGGCTAAGGATTCTCCAGGGAGCGCCATTGTGGCGCACATGGAGGGCTCAAGACCTTTTCTCACCGAGGTCCAGTCGCTCACTCAAAAATGCTACGCCGGATATCCACGTCGCACAGTCCAAGGTGTTGATGGAAACCGCATCTCCTTGCTTCTTGCTGTGATTGACCGGGCTCTGGGCATGAGCATTTCGGACTTTGATGTTTACTGCAAGGTGGCTAGCGGGGCGCGGATTGATGAGCCGGCGAGCGATTTGGCAATTTTATGTTCACTCGTTTCCGCTGCCCAGGGAAAAACACTTCCCGCTGACGCAATATTTATTGGTGAAGTGGGTCTTGGCGGAGAGCTGCGCAGTGTGAGCAATATTTCGGCGCGCCTTGCTGAGGCAAAAACCGTCGGAGTCACTCGCGCATTTATTCCGAAATGGAACGCAAAAGAAGCGCGCGAAGTGAAGGGACTCCAAATCGTCGAATGCGCAAGTGTTCGGGATGCTCTAAGTAAATCCGCGCCGTGAAGCGGTCTGCACGGCGGATTGGTTCAATGAACCCGAGCAAGCTAAGTGACAAGTTTCACTCGGATCCGGTGGTTGGCCCAAAGGCCGAGTGACAGACTAAACGCAAGTAGAATTCCTCCGTGAATCACGAGGGCCTCCAAGCTTAGCTGCTGCCAAAACAATAGCTGCATCAGATGCACGCCATGCGTGAATGGAGAAATCTGCACTGCGAGCTGGAAGGCGTGCGGCATCGGTCCGATTGGGAAAAATATTCCCGAGAGATAGAACATCGGCGCAATGATGAAAGAGTACACTGACTGAAACTGGTTGATGTTTTTGACGTAGCTCGAAGCCAGAAGCCCCATCGCCGCGCAGGGAATTGCAATGACACCCCCAAGTAGGGCGGCACCAAAAAGCGAAAGCACGCTGGGCGCAAGCCCAAACGCGAGCAGAAACAGCGCGACGCCAAACGCCATGAGGGAACCTTTTAAGAAGTTCCACATGAACTCGCCCAGAACGACCTCCCGCGGACCAATAGGAGTCGTAAGCATGGCCTTAAAAACATTCTCGAAAGTCATGCGCACGTAAAAACCGTAGCTCGATTCAAAAAAAGAGGTGAACAAGGCCGTTGATGCAACGAGCCCTGGCGCAAGAAACTCCATGTAGCTGCGTCCTCCTACGTTTTGCACAAAGGAACCGAGCCCGAGTCCGAGCGACAGTAGAATCAGGCTAGGGTCGGCCACGGTCGGAGAAATATTTGCGATGAAGTCTTTACGGTATACAGCCCAGTTACGAATAACAACGGACCAGCTGTTTCTGAAAATATTAATCATTTTGACTCAGCTCCTCACCCGTAAGCTTGAGGTACACGTCTTCGAGGTTTGAGGGACGCATCTGAAGCGGAGTCAACGAAAGAGTTTTTTGAGACTCGACGAGTTCAGGCAACGTTGGAGCGCGCACGCACCAAGAATCTTGTTGTCTGTAAAAGGTCCACTCAAGGGGGAAGTTTTTGCGCAGGACACTTTCCACGTCTTCTCCTCCAAGAAAAATAGAAACGAAGCCTGGAGTGTGTCGATCGATAAGGGCGCGAGGCGAGCCCTCGTCGACAATGCGACCTTGGTTGAGGATGATAATACGATCGCATAACACTTCGGCCTCGTGCATGTAGTGCGTTGTGATGAGAATGGTTTTCCCCTTGCGGCGCAAGTCGCCCACGCGCTGCCAAAGAAGGTGGCGAACAGCAGGATCCAGGCCCGTCGTTGGCTCGTCGAGAATGAGGAGTTCCGGATCAGCTAGCAGCGCGCGCACAAAAGCGAGTCGGCGCTTCATGCCTCCTGAGAGCGTTCGAATGGGATCGTTTTTTTTGTGGTCGAGGGACATGTAGGTCAGAAGTTCCTCGATGCGCGGGTCGGCCTTTTCTCTCGGGAGATTCACAAATCGCGCGAAGAGACGCATGTTCTCAATCACACTAAGAGCATCGTCGAGGGCGTTCTCCTGGGGGACCACGCCAAGACGACGTTTGATTTCGTGAGACTGTGTCGCAGGATCTAACCCGAAGACGCTCAGTTTGCCTGAACTTCGCAGCGAAGCCCCGTACAAGACGTTGATGAACGTGGACTTGCCGGCTCCATTTGGGCCGAGGAGACCGACACACTCACCCGCATCAACGCGGAGATTAACCCCTTGGAGAGCGTGAAAACTCCCGAAGGATTTCTTGATTTCTTGGGCATTGATGAGGCTCATGCGAGGGGAAGTTTAAACGGAGTTCTATGAAAGTGCGAGAGTCGCTTTCTCTATTTCCCCCACCCTCTTAACGGGAGCTTAACTCTGGCGAACGATCGAGCGTCTTCTTAACGAAAGCATAACCAGTCTCGAGACATTTAGGCCCCTATAATTTAAGGGGGAGGGATTTTTTCTCCGATAAAGACGAAGGACGTATGAGGTCGAAAACACTTCATTTTGCGCTTTTTTTGCTCATCGCCTCTGGCGGATGCAAAGCTCGTCGCGCAATCACGGCTGATCCGACTTACGAAGACCCCAAAGGCACCGTTGAAGATCCCGGATCGAGCGATGCTTTTCTCATCGAAGCATCGGGCAGCTCGTACAATTTCGGAAACAAAAACACCGGCACCACGAACGAAATCGAACTCACGATCGTCAACGACGGCGTGAAAGACGCCGAGAATATTGCCTTAAACACGGGCCCCTCGGCTCCCTTCCTCTTCAAGGGAGGAAGTTATCCCGGCACTGGTGGGACCTGTCCAACGGGAACTCTCACATCCCAAACGTCCTGCAGCATCTTTGTCGAATACCGTCCGACAGTGGGAGGAAGTTTTGGCGAAGTGTTTGTTCTCGATTACGAGAGCGAGGGTGTCGCAAAAACTTTCAGCTACGGCGTGTATGGTTCTGCTGGAGCGGCTTCGCTCACGGTCAGCGGTTGGCCTCTCTACACCTTCTCCAACACGCTGATTGGCGCCGTGACGGCAAACACATTCACAGTAACAAATACGGGATCGCTCACCGCACGTTTCATGACGGATTCGGGTGTTCTCGCTGCTCCCTTCCGATATAAGGGAGGCGTTTATCCCGGCACCGGCGGCACCTGCGCTACGGAGCTGGACGCAGCGGCGACGTGCACCTTCGTTCTCGAATTCGCGCCCACGGCCTCAGGCATCTCGAATGGATCGTGGGGCATGGGCTTTGTCACGGGCGGCAGCGCGGGCGCCGTTGCGACCGCCTTGCGAGGCAGTTCGGGCAACGCGGTTCTTGCGATCACGAACACACCGCTTTACACCTACGCAACCACTTACACGGGCGCCACCGCAAGCCGCACCTTTACCATAAGCAACACCGGCAGCTTTGATGCCTCGCTCATCACGGATCTTGGGGGTCTTGCGCTTCCCTTCCGCTACGCTGGGTCTGTTTATCCCGGAACCGGGGGAACCTGCGCGGCCACTCTCGCTCCAAGTGGCACCTGTACGATCGTCGTGCAGTTCGTTCCGACGCTGCCCGAAACCACGAACGACACAATCGAACTTAGTTACTATGACGGAGAACAGACGCAGACCTTAGAGCTCGATCTTTCGGGACCCGCGCGCGGCGCGATCATCGAAGCGACAGTCGGCACGACTTACGATTTCGGCCTCGTCGCCAAGAACTCGACAAACGAAGGCACCATCACGCTACGGAATACAGGCAACTTTGCTGCCGCCACGATCACAATCACCGACACCTTGGCTGGGTTCTTCCGTTATAAAGGATTTGCTTATCCCGGTACCGGAGGATCCTGCACGACGAGTCTTGCTGCGGGCGCGAGCTGCACAATGGTTGTGGAATATACTCCCACAGGCTCGGGCACCGGGCTCATCACCAGCACTGACAACACAGTAATTCGTTATAACCCTGGTAGCGGGACGCTCGTAACCACAACGCTCACGGCCCAAGGCCGAGCGGGTCTAGGTACGTTGAGCTTTGGCAGTGGAGCTTGGGGAACTGTTGTGAATATGTCGACGACCGAACGCTCGATTACTGTCTCGAACGGTGGCACCTTCGCATCTACTTTAATGGGTGTGAACTTGGCCCCCAGCTCTCCGTTCTCCTTCGTGGGCGGATCCTATCCCGGTACCAACGGCGGAACCTGCGGCACCAACCTTGCGCCCGGTGGGGCTTGCACGCTCCGTCTCGCATTCGCACCAACTGTAACGGGAGTCTATGCGAATTCTCCAAGCCTCACTTACTTCAACGGCGCGACGACCGTGACTCCGACTCTGTCGCTTTCGGGAACCTCTACTGTCGCCGTCCTGGGGATCACGGACTTCCCGTCTTACAATTACGGTGGCGTTGCCTACAGTTCCGCAAACGCATCGCGCACCTTTACTGTGAATAATTCCGGCGGCGTTTCGGCAACTGGCATGACCATGACGGGTCTGGCCGCTCCGTTCACGCGTACCGGTGGAACCTGCTCGACCACGCTCGCGGCTGGAGCATCGTGCACGCACATCATCCAATTCACTCCCACCGCTGCTGTTATATCGACCGACACGATGGTGATCGGCTACACGAACGGCGTTTCGGCGCAGGTTCTCAACCAAGACGTTACGGGGACGGGTCTCAACGTTGCTCCGGTGGCCGACGCTCAGTCCCGAAGCTTCGTTGTCGACAGCGTCGCCAACTCCATCACGCTCACAAGCTCGGATACGAACGGCAATTCACGCACCTACGAACTCCTCACCTTACCCTCGAACGGCTCTCTCAGTGTGAGTGTGGGTGTGCTTGGAAGCGCGACTCTGACCTACACGCCCAATCCCGCCTACACCGGGGCGGATGCGTTTACGTTCCGCGTGAATGATGGATTGCTGGATAGCCCGGCGGCCACCGTTACTCTAACAATCACTCCCTAGGGAAGATCACTATCTGCATCGACAACACTGCTTTTGCCCGAAAGTCCCGCTTTTCTCTTGCGGAGTTCTTTGATGAGTTCGCGTTGGAGCTTGTGACGAATCTTGCGGGTTATCTCAAAAACTTTTTCGCGGTCCATGGCGTCCACGGGACGCGACCGGAGATCAATGGGTGCAAGGAATTTGATTTTCCATTTTACGGGGAGCGGCAGAATGTTGAGGGGTATTGGAATGACTGTGCCGATGAGATACTTCGTGAATTTGATCTGCGAGAGGTTGATGTGTGTTTCCTCGGCGCCGATCACGATCGCGGGAATAATCGGTGCCCCAGAGATCATTGCAATTCGCGTGAAGCCCCTCTTGAACTCTTGCAGACGATAGCGGCGATCGATGGTTTTGAAATTTCCGCTCTCGCCCTCTGGGAAAATAATAATGGGCTCGCCGTTTCTAAGAGTCGCTAGAATTTCGTTGGTGTCGGCGGCCACGAGGCCCATTTTCTCGGAGACGATTTGAACGGGTTTCCCGAAGAACCAAAGCTTGTGGGCAATGAGTCGGGCTTTGCGCTTTTGCGAAAGATAGATTTCGTTGGCCAGCATGATGGCGTCGAAGCCCGAATAGCCCGAGTGATTTGAGACCACGATGTAGGCGCCGTCTTTGGGAAGGTTCTCGAGACCCTCGACTTCAATGCGGAGGTAGCGACGAATGATCTCTAGCGTAAACTGAGGCACAAGCCTAAAAGCCAACTCCTCTTTGCTGAATTGCCCCATCATGGCGCGTTTGATGAGATCCTTCTCTAGGAGAGCATCAAAAAAAGAAAGCTTCACGGATGCCACCTCCTGCCTTAAACTTGGGGCCCTATGAAGAAATATATTCTTTCCATCGACCAAGGGACAACCTCAAGTCGTGCCTTTATTTATGACGATCGCTTTCAGATCGTCGGAATGGCGCAGCACGCATTTCCGCAGCACTTCCCAAAGGCCGACTGGGTCGAGCACGATCTCACGGAAATTTGGCAGTCGGTCGAAAAATCTGTGCGGGGAGCGCTCAAAAGCGTGTCGAGGCCAGAGTTCGATGTTTCACAGATCGCAGCGATTGGTATTACCAATCAGCGTGAGACATTTGGAGTATGGGATCCGAAGACCGGCCAAGCTGCGCATCGGGCGATTGTTTGGCAGTGCCGGCGAAGTGCGGATCTTTGCGAAAAGCTGCGCAAGAACAAAAAGGCTGTCGCCGTGGCTCGCGCGGCGGGGCTTGTCTTGGACCCGTATTTTTCGGGGACGAAATTGAAATGGCTTCTTGATAGCGACAAGACGATTCGATCGCGCGCCGCTCGCGGAGAGCTCATTTTTGGAACGATGGACACCTACCTCATTTGGAAACTGAGTGCGGGAATCTCACATGTCACCGACACCACAAACGCGTCTCGAACGATGTTCATGGATCTCAAGAAGCTCAAATGGAGTCCCGATGCGCTAAAACTTTTTGGTGTTGCTCCCTCGATGCTCCCTGAGATTAAGGCGTCGAATGGAGACTTTGGAGTTACAAAGGGGATTGGGTTTTTGCCGGATGGAATTCCCATACGGGGCGTGCTCGGCGATCAGCAGGCAGCTCTGCTCGGACAGGCCTGCCTCACAAGCGGAGAGACGAAGGTCACCTACGGGACCGGTGCTTTCCTCGTGATGAACACGGGCACGAGCATTAAGCGCAGCCGCAAGGGACTTTCTACCGTGGCGTGGACGCTGGGGAACAAAACAACCTACGCTTTAGAGGGATCGGTTTTTATTGCGGGTGCGGCGGTGCAGTGGCTGCGTGATGAGCTCGGGCTGGTCGAGAAAAGTTCCGACATCGAATCTTTGGCCGAGAAAGTCGTCGATAGTGACGGCGTGTTTTTTATCCCCGCACTCAGTGGGCTTGGGTCTCCGTACTGGGCGCCGCACGCCAAGGGACTTATCGGCGGACTCACACGTAGGTCTAGCAGAGCGCATATTGCTCGTGCTTGCCTCGAGGGCATCGCAGCTTCGATTGCAGATGTTGCCGAAGGGCTCGGAGAGGACGCGGGCCTCAAGATCAAACGAATCTCTGTTGATGGTGGGGCTTCTGCGAATAACGTTCTGATGCAGGCGCAGGCAGATCTTTTGCGCGCCGAAGTGAATAGACCGACAGACGTGGAAACAACGGTCAGGGGGGCGGCTTTCGCTGCAGCGCTTGGCATCGGCTGGATTAAAACTCCCGCGGCGCTAGCGGGTGTGGCCAAACTGGACCGAGTCTTCAAGCCGGAATGGTCTATCCGCCAAAGCAAAGAGTTTATGGCGACCTGGAGACGTCGGATTAAGGGGCTTCTGGCGGGAGCATTCTGAATCGCAAAAATCCTCTAGGGACTCGGACACACCGGAACTTTGACATCACTGAGGTTTCCCATCGTTATGTAGCAGTCGTCGACGTCCGTGCAGCTGTGGAGCGCGGCCACCCTGGGGTAGAGATCGCAGATCCAAAAAAGGAAGATGCCTCGCCTTAAAATGCTGAAAATACTGCCAAATATGAGGGTCATGAAGGCCAAAAGCAGGCAGTATTCGATGATGGCCTGACCCAGGCGGCTGCGTGATGCTGAAATGTGTCTTGGCATGCGACCCCGTCTTCCCCTAGAATAACAGATCTAGCCAATATGTCGGATTTGCCGAATCGAAATTTAGCACTGCAGCTTGGGGATTTTGGTCCCCTCGTTATCCAGCCCGAAGAGGCCAACGAAGACGAGATAGGTCGCGCTCGTTACATTCTTTTCCCAGACAAAATTCCACAAGAAAAGTTTGCAGCCGCTCTCGAGTGGGCCTCGGTTTCGGAGTCCCCAGTTTTTTGTACAGCCGCCGACCTCAAGCGTTTTGAGGACGAAGGATTTGGAGCCTACCGCTTCAATGTGCTCGGTGGGTTTCGTGAGTTAGGTTTTGAGCGCGGCACACTTCGCTTTGTGCCCGCACGCCGCAAACAAGGCAAAGGTTGGCTCGGCCTGGTCGAAGATCTCGCCGATGCCTGGGGCTGGAGCCGCCGCGAAGCTTTCCACGTTGTCGTAAAGGCTCCCGGAAAAAGAACTGTACTTTATTTGACCACTCCCTTTGTGAACAAAGCGGAATGGTCGGTGCTTTGCGAAGACAAACCCGAGCGCATCATCGGAAGCGCCGAGTATGGTCGCCTTTACTGGACGGCACTCGCGGAACGGATTGGAGCAAACATTGAAATTCCCGTGACGGGATCAGAGCCGCGAAACAGCGCAACGACCAAGATTTTTGGAGTTCGCGGGGCTGCTCCCGAGGGCAGTCGTCGCAAGCCAACACAAAAAGCTCCTAAGGGAGGCCCTTCTTGGGACAAACTCGATCAAGGCTCTGGCTCTTAGCTCCCGCCCTTCTACTCTTTGCAGGACTGTGGATTTTTCTTTTTAGAGGCGCCCTGTTTTCGCAGCCAAGCCCCTTTGAAAGCGCGATTGCTCAAGATATTCCAGACTCGCGACTTCTGCAGAAAGAGGGACAAGAAACGACATTGCGCACAGCTCTTCGAGAGAGCTTCGAGAGGTCGCCACAGGTCGAGCATATCCTGGTCTCTTTTTGGGCAACATGGTGTGCGCCCTGCGTGGCAGAGATCCCGACTCTTCAAGAAAAGAGACCTCTTTATCTGTCGAAGGGACTCGAAATCCAATTGATCAATTTTGATGCTGCTCACACAAGCGAGGACCGGGCAAAGGTGAAGGCATGGCTCGACGAACATGCGCCGGTTTTGTCGACACTCTTTGATCCGCAGGATCTTTTGATTCAAGGGCTCGAGATTTCGGCGCTCCCTTTTAATGCCGTGGTCGACAGAAATCTCAAGTGGGTCTGGGGAGACTACGGGACGCTCGATTTCGAGAAGATCGAAAAGGAATTTATTTACCGCCGCGCAAAGTGAGGGCGGGTGTGAGCGAGTCTACAAAGATTTCCTCGAGGAGTTCCTGCCCCGTCTGCGACGTCGAATCAGAGGAGCACAATTTCCAGAAATTAAGGTCTGCATCGAAACCTGCTGAGATGCGGCCCATGTTCCCATCAAGCCCGAGCGAAGCAGCGGCGTTGATCGTCAGTGCAGCAAAAATTTCGGCCGCGCTGAGTTTCATGCGACTCGCGGCGAGCAGGGCCGTGAGCTGGAGACCCGCTTCGGGAGAAGTTCCAGGATTGTAATCACTTGCTAGCGCGACTCTAGCTCCGGCATCGATCACACGCCGAGCGGGCGCGTAGTCGAGGTCGAGAAAAAAAGAAGTCGTCGGCAGAAACGTCGCCACGGTCGAGGAGTTTCTAAGAGCCTCGATGCCCGTGGCGCTGATTTTCTGCAGGTGATCGACAGAGAGTGAGCTCAGTGGAACAACGCCCTCGACGCAGGCCATGGGAGTGAGTTCATCGGCGTGCACTTTGCTCCTCAGTCCGAGCTTGAGGGCTTCGCCAAGAAAACGGAGGCTTTCTTTAAGAGAAAAGAAACCCTGTTCCGGAAACGCGTCGACGTGGTCGGCTAGTTTTTCTTGCGCCACAACAGGGAGAAGCGAGATCATCTGGTCGACATATTGTGATTCTGAAATGTCTTTTGGAAGAGCATGCAGAGCAAGAAAACTGCTGCGCACGCGCACGGGACAAAGGGGGTCTTCTTTGGCGCGCTTGATGAGTCGAAGGCAGCGCAACTCATCTTGTGGCGTGCCTCCGTATCCGCTTTTGATCTCGACGCAGAGGGTGCCCTTTTGGCGCATCAGCGAGAGACGGCGGTAGAGGTCTCCTAAAAGGACGTCGTCGCGTGTTTCGCGAATGGATCGGAAGGTGTTGTGGATGCCTCCGCCTTGGTCAGATATTTCTCGGTAGCTTTTCCCGGACCAACGCATGAAATACTCCCGTGCGCGAGTGCCAGAAAAGAGCGCGTGGGTGTGGGAATCGATAAATCCCGGAGTGGCCACAAGCCCACGGCCATCGAGTTCGCGCTCGGGCCCAGGCGCAGGTTTTCCAAGGCTTAAAATCTTTCCGCACTCAGTGTCGATGACGATGTCGAGTGGCCCCTGCACAAAGCCGCAATCCTCAGACTTCGGGTGACGGCCGGATTTTTTGGCGAGGCCTTCGCTCGTGAAGGCGCCCGAAAGATTTTTAATGCGCAGCAGAGACATTTTTATGCGCCCCTACTTCTTTTCCAAGAGGGGAATTTTCACATTGTGGGTGCGGGCCCAATCTTGAGCCGATTCGTAGCCCGCATCAGCGTGGCGAAGAATTCCCATGCTGGGATCTGAATTGAGAACACGGCTCAGTCGAATGTCGGCCTCAGGCGTTCCATCGGCGACGATCACCATACCGGAATGCTGACTAAACCCCATCCCTACCCCGCCGCCATGATGCAGGCTCACCCATGAAGCCCCATTGACGGAGTTCACGAGCGCGTTGAGAAGAGGCCAGTCGGAGACGGCATCAGAGCCATCTTTCATGGCCTCGGTCTCGCGATTGGGGGATGCGACGCTTCCGCAATCTAAATGATCGCGGCCAATAACGAGTGGAGCGCTAACTTTGCCTTCGCGAACCAGCTTGTTAAAGAGAAGTCCCGCTTTTTCGCGTTCTCCGTGTCTGAGCCAGCAAATTCGAGAAGGGAGTCCTTGGTAAGCAACTTTAGGGGCGCCATTGAGGAGCCAGTTCTTTAGGACGGCATTGTCGGGGAACAGTTCGAGGAGCGCTTTGTCTGTGGTCTCGATATCTTTTTTGTCACCACTCAAGGCGACCCAACGGAAAGGGCCATTGCCTTCGCAGAACATGGGTCGGATGTATTCGGGAACAAATCCCGGAATCAGGAAAGCTCCTTCCACGCCGCCCTTCTCGGCCATCGCGCGGATGTTGTTGCCATAGTCGAAAACAATCGAGCCGCGCTTTTTGAGCTCAAGAAGCGCGCGCACATGCGTGGCCATACTGGCAATGCTCAGTTCTGTGTAGTGTGTTGGGTTCTCGGCACGCAGCTTGGCTGCGCTCTCGAGGCTGAGGCCCTGCGGAATATATCCATTGAGGGGATCGTGCGCGCTTGTTTGATCGGTGACCACGTCAACTTTGCGACCACTTTTGAGATATTTTTCAAAAAAGTCGCAGGCGTTTATTGCTAGGCCGATCGAGATGGGAGTTTTTTCTCTCGCATTTTTCTCGAGAAGATCGACGGCCTCATCAAAGTTTTTCGCCTCGATGTCGAGATACTTTTCTTGGATGCGACGGCGCAAGCGCGTGGGGTCGACTTCGATGCAGAGATTTGAGGCGCCTGCGAGCTTTGCGGCGAGGGGCTGAGCGCCGCCCATGCCGCCGAGTCCGGCCGTGATCACGCTTCTGCCGAGCAGCGGCAGATCTGGGTTTTCGGATTTGAAATGTTTGCGGCCGCAGGCGGCAAAGGTTTCGTAGGTGCCCTGGAGAATTCCTTGAGTGCCAATATAAATCCAGGAGCCGGCCGTCATCTGGCCGTACATCATGAGCCCTTTGCGATCGAGTTCATGGAAGTGTTCCCAGGTGGCCCACTTTGGAACAAGGTTGGAGTTGGCAATGAGCACCTTGGGGGCGTCGAGGTGTGTGCGCAAAATCCCAACGGGTTTGCCGCTCTGAACAAGAAGGGTTTCGTCTTCGCGCAAGTCTTTGAGGCTTGCGAGAATGGCATCGAAACATTCCCAGTTGCGAGCGGCTTTGCCGATGCCACCGTAAACAATGAGTTGGTCAGGGTTTTCGGCAACCTCAGGGTCGAGATTATTTTGGATCATACGGTAGGCCGCTTCAATGATCCAGTTGCGACAGCTGAGTTGATTGCCGCGCGGTGCACGGACGGTGCGAGTGTGGGACATGCGAATTACTCCTTGGTTGCAGGTTTCAAGCGAAGCAGTTCTCCGGTGGCGAGAAGGGTGCTGAGGCTCTTGATGTCATGATGCAGAATTCGGTCTTGCTCTAAGAAGGACACGTCCTCGCGAACGCGTGCAAAGACGTTCTCGAGAGCCGATGTCGTGCGCAGCGGACGGCGCAATTCAATGGCCTGACACGCTGATAGGAACTCAATCGACAAAACGTTGAGTGTGTTTTCGAGAACGGTCATCAATTTGCGGCCTGCGATGGGGCCCATCGAGACGTGATCTTCTCGGTCATCGCTTGTTGGAATACTGTCCACACTTGCGGGGAAGCTTAGAGTCTTGGATTCGCTTACAAGGGCTGCTGCGGTCACGTGGGCCATCATCAGCCCCGAGTTGAAGCCGCCCTCCCTGACAAGAAAAGGGAAGAGACGATTGGACTCTTGGCTCATGAGTTGGGCCGTGCGGCGCTCGGAGATGTTCGACAGTGTTGCAAGAGCGGCACAGAGACGATCATTCACTCGCGCTGTATAAATGGCGTGGAAATTGCCGCCGCTGAGAGACGCATTATCATCCGCAAAAAGCAGGGGATTGTCGGTCGACGCGTTGAGCTCGCGCTCGAGAATTTCTCCGCATTGGCGAACTTCGTCGAAGACCAGACCATGCACCTGAGGGGCGCAGCGCAGGGAATAGGGATCTTGAACACGGTTGCATTCGCTATGGTCGGCGGCGATTTCGCTGGGACCGCAAAGCCAATCACGCGTTTCGTCGGCGCAGTGGCTGGCGCCAATTTGGTTTCGGACCTCAAAAATACGCGGGTCGAGGAGTTTGTGTGTTCCCTGAATGGCTTCAATCGAAAGAGCAAGCGCCAGGTTCGCGGAGCTCACCAGCAGCTGCGACTCGACGTAGGCCTTGGTGGCGTAAGCTGTTGTCAGCTGAGTGCCATTGATGAAGCTCAGCCCTTCTTTGGCTTCGAGTTCCCAAGGCTCAAGTCCAAATTGCTTGAGGGCATCAGACGCCTTGGTGTGTCGGAAGCTCCCAACATGAGGATAAGAGCAGCTGCCTTCGCCAAGCAGTGCGAGAGTGGCATGAGCCGACGGTGCCAAGTCACCACTGGCTCCGACACTTCCTTGCGCAGGGACATCGGCAAGAATGCCGAGCTCAAGCAGTCGGACGAGATGTTCGACGCTCTCCATGCGCACGCCGCTGTGGCCGCGGCACATAACATTGAGTCGAAGAATCCACATGGCCATGACGATGTCACGCGAGAGCAAGGGCCCCACCCCAACGGCGTGAGACAGAATAAGGTTTTTTTGAAGGGCTCGAAGCTTCGAGGAGTCGATCTGAACCTCGGCGAATTTCCCGAAGCCCGTGTTGATACCGTAGACGGCCTCGGAGCCTTTCACGATGCGCTGGACATAGGCAGCAGCAGCACGAATCTTTTTCTCAGCCTCGGGCGCGACACGAATCTTTAGAGAGTCTTTGGGATCGAGCGCAGTCGCGGCCGCTTGCCAAAGAGTTTTTGTGGTGAGGGAGTAGCCGTCGAGAATTAATTCCATGGGATTAAGAGCGGAGAGCGCGCATCGCGACCGCGTAGTCTTTCTCTCCAAACACAGCGTTTCCTGCAACCAAAATGTCGACCCCGAGTCGGCTGGCTTCGGGCGCTGTGCGCGCATCGACCCCTCCGTCGATCTGGACAAGAATTTTGTCTTTGAGTCCGGCCTGTTTGAGAAGGTCGACGAGGTTTCCCGCTTTTCGAAGGGCTGCGGGAATCAGTTTTTGACCTCCGAAGCCGGGGTTCACTGTCATGCAGAGAATGAGGTCAAGGTCGTCGAGGACGTGCTCCAGGGTTTCAAGCGGGGTTGCGGGGTTGAGGGCGACTCCGGCTTTGCAGCCTGCATCTCTGATACGCTGGAGACTGCGGTGCAGGTGCTTGGTGGCTTCTTGGTGAATGGTGATGCATTGGGCACCCGCCAGCGCGAAGCTCTCGATGAGGTGATCGGGTTCGCTCACCATCAGGTGGCAGTCGAAGAAAAGTTTTGTGTGCGGGCGGAGCTTAGCGACAACGGGTGCGCCAAAGGTGATGTTGGGAACAAAGTGCCCATCCATGATGTCGAGATGAAGACCGTCGGCGCCCGCCTTTTCAATGGCCTCGATCTCTTCGCGGAGCTTGGAAAAATCGGCGGACAATAAAGAGGGATAAATTTGGCTCATAGGCTCTCCAGACTAAGCGGGGCTTGCAGGTTTTGAAAGTAGTCCCAGGCCCGGACGGGCCCTTTACCTGGAACTTGGATTTGAAGAATTTCGAGAACGTGTTCGCTCGGGCGAACCCCTGTTTCCAGATAGACGCGTCCCTCTTCCAAGGTGAGGCTTGAAGGTCCTTGGGGAGAGTTTTTGAGTTTCGCGCGTGCGAAAAGTGAGGTCTCTAGGAGCTTAAGCTCGGCGGAGCCAGGGTTTAAGCGGGCTTTAACTTGAGGCCAGGCTGCAAAGGCGCGAACCTTCGCATGAGTTTCGCTCGGCGACCAGGTGGGCGCCCAATGACCTTCTTCTTTGCGGATTTTTGCGGCATGAGTCACTAGAGATGGGTCTTGTGCTCGTCCGGACCAGTGAGGTCTCTGCAAAAAGGTGGAGAGCAAGGTGCCGCCCATCTGTGAAAGACGCAAAGAAAGAGCAACCGCAGAATCCCCCGAGTCTATCGGGCAACGAAGTTCGGCGAGAACTTCTCCTGCGTCGAGTTCCATGACCATCTTTTGCAGACAGACCCCCGTTTCGAGGTCTCCTGATTCAAGACATCTTTGGATGGGAGCAGCGCCGCGCCAGCGAGGAAGAAGGCTTGCGTGAACATTGATGGATCCAAGCGGCGGTGCTGCGAGCAGGTTCTCGGGAAGCAAATTCCCGTAGGCCGTGACGACAAAGAGATCGGGACGAGTCTTGGAGATGAGCTCCATCAAGGCGCCAAGCTCTTCACTCGGCTTGCGCAAACTTGAGGGCGAGAAAACAGGAACTCCGAACTCCAGAGCACGAGCCTTGACCGGACAGGGAGAGAGTTTATGTCCTCGGCCGCGAGGGCGATCAGGTTGCGTGACCACAGCCACGAGCGCGCTGTGATTGCGGCAAGCTTCGAGCGAACTTAGTGCGAAGTCGGGAGTACCGAAGAAAACGGTCTTCATTGTCTGGGGCACGAGCCTATCTCAGCCGTCTTCGGGTTCAAGGTCCTTTTCGGCTTGAAGCTTTTTGTATTTTGAGAGCACCATCATCTTCTGGATTGAGCTCAGGCGGTCAGGGAAGACAATCCCATTGAGATGATCAAGTTCATGTTGAATGACGATGCTTCGAAGGCCGTGGGTCTCGATCTCATGGGTTTTGCCTTCGAGGTCTTGGTAGCGGACTTTGAGTGACTCGTTGCGTTTGACGACGGCGTGTACTCCCGGTACCGAGAGGCAGCCTTCTTCATATTCGATTTGGCCCGAGGCCTCGAGGATCTCTGGGTTCACAAAAACCTCGAGATTCGAGATGGTTTTGCGCTCTGAAAGCCGCTTCTCAGATTCTTTGTCGCCCTCAATGTACTCTTCGTCGGCGCTGAGGTCGCCGATATCAACAATCAAAAGACGCTTGGGGATGGCAACCTGAATAGCGGCCAAACCAATTCCCTTAGCCTCGATCATCGTTCTTTGCATTCCTTTGACGGTTTCACGCAGGGATGCATCAAAAAGGGTGACCGGCTCGGACTTCAGTCGTAGGCGGGGATCGGGGTAGTAAATAAGCTTCAAAGCAGCGGCCATAGATCCCTATTCTAAAGCGACCTGCGGGCGGCGCTCAAGCGAAGAATACGTTAGACTCTATTGGATTCTCAGCCCGAAACGTTGCCAGCGAAGAAGGGGGCCACCCTCGCCTTCGGTGGCCTTAGCCTGGTAGTCCCAGTCATTGTCCAGGGCGCGGGATTTCCAGGGCAGCCATACGAAGAGGGCTTTGCCTTTGAGGAAATTGCGCGGGACAAAGCCCCACGCGCGCCCGTCGGAGGAGTCGTCGCGGTTGTCGCCCATAAAGAAGTAGTTACCCTCGGGGACCGTGAACTCACAGACTTGATTCATAAGACGATTGTCGGGCATGTACTCGCGCCCCTTGATGGCCGTTCCAACCTGAATACAGTCGTGGCCCGAGATGCGTTCCCACGTAGAAACAGCGTCATCGATGTGCTCAAGGTCTGCTCGGTACTGTTGGAGGATGTGAGGGTGATCTTGACCTGGCAGCGTTTCGCGAAACAGAGAGACTGAGTCTGGGTTGCGGCGGTACTGTGGGGTGATTGAAGGGAACTCACCGAGATTGAGAGTTTCACGAGAAACTTCCTGGCCGTTCATGCTGAGAACGCCTGCTTTGACCGATATGCGGTCCCCAGGAACGCCGATGAGGCGTTTGATGAAAAAATATCCGTCCTTCGACGGGTCTTGCTCATAGTTGGGATACTTGAACACCACGACGTCGCCGCGCCGAGGGTCGGCGACCTTGGCAAACTGGATGTCGGTAAATGGAATACGAAGGTCATAAGAGCTCTTTGCGACAAGAATGTGGTCGCCGATGAGAAGAGTGGGAATCATGCTGCCGCTAGGAATTTTATAGGGCTCAGCAACAAAGGCGCGAACAAAAAGCAGTGCCAAAAGCGTCCAACCGAGGGATTTCATCTCCTGTAAATTCATTGTCGCCCCTGCCTCCTTACGGAATCCCCGTGTTTTGAGCTAAATTAGCACTGGAGAGGGCATATGGGAATTTTGAGTCGATATGTCATCAAAGAAATTCTCAAGATCCAGATGCCGATTTGGTTCGCGCTTGGGTTTCTGATTTTTCTTCTTGAGTGGATGGGCCGATCGTTTGCGGGTCGCGGCGGCGCTTGGACCCAGTTCATTATCTATTTGTGCAAACTCCCGAGCTACCTTCAGCTCGTGTTCCCGATGTCTGTGCTCTTTGCGTTCTTGTTGGTGTTTGGTCAACTCGCTCGCAACAGAGAAATGGTGGCCATTCAGTCTCTTGGGTATGCGAATAAACGTGTGCTCTACCCCGCCGTTGTTGCGCTTTTGATTGCGTGCGTTCCGTTCTACTTTGTCATGAACGTGCTTTCTCCGGCCGGCATGAAGAAGCATTTCGAAATTATTGATCGTGATGTCAAAGGCCGCCAGTCACGCTTTCTCCAGGTGAGGCAAGAAAAGATCTGGTACCGCAATCAGGACGTTCTCTACACGATCCACTACTTTGATCCCTTGAAAGCAGAACTCTTTGGCGTCACGATCTACACCTTTGATGAAGACTTTCACATTGCTCAGACGATTTATGCCGATCGCGCGGAATGGAGGCAGGGGTCGTGGCTTCTAAAAAAGGGACGCATCTATGTAACCGACAAGCGCCTTCGGATGCCGGTGATCGAAGAGTTTGATGAGCGCAGAAGCTCTCTGATAGAGGACCCTTCGCAGCTCAAGCGCGTGGATTGGACCCCGGAAACACTAAGCCAGTCGGATCTGAGTCGGGCCATCGCTCAATCAAAAGCTCTGGGCATCAACACCGCCGAATGGGAAACGATGTACTACAGCCGATGGAGTTTTTTTGCTGTGGCCTTCATCTTTATTCTGCTGGCATTTCCGAGGGCGACACGCTTTCACCGCGCCAGTGGAGTGGCGCGTGACGGAGTCTTTGTGGCGGGTGTCTGCGTGCTTTATTGGCTGATCTTTAACGTCGGGCTCAATCTCGGCAACGTCGGGAGGCTCCCGCCGATTCTAGCGGCGTGGCTTCCTACCGCACTTTTCCTGGTGGGCGTGCATTTCTACACGAACTCCCTCACGCTTCGAAACACGTCGGATTGATTCTAGGCTCTACTTGATCGAAGGTCCTGAGATACCGCCGCTGCCGTTGATGGTGTTGCCGTCATTGTTAACAGGGCGCGAGCTCGAGGCAGGCTTTGGTCCCGCAGGAAGACCTTCCTTGATATCCTCGGTGCCTTCCTCGCGGTAGGAGTCGTTGATTCCGACGCGAATACCTGAAAACTCCTGAACGCTCTGAGTGGCGGTGTCGTAGTGTTTGTTGCCGCGCTTTTCGTTCGCCTTCTGCATGTCGGCAGAATTCTTTTTCAGCACATCGAGTTCCTTGAAGTATTCGGGATCGGTCTCGCGGTTGAAGTCGTAGTTCGTCACGATCCCTTCGATTTTGTCGATGGGGGCTTTTTGGGCGTCGGAGAGTTTGATGCTCACAAGTTCACGCGTGTCTTGGAAGACGGCACCCGGGTCGCCTTCGACAGCGGTGAAGGCGAGAGATTTTGTTTGTGCCCCTGAGCTGGGCGCTGCTCCGGATTGAGATTCTTTGGACTCGGCTTCGGCCGCAGTTCTTTGGTTGTGACACCAGACATCCTTGTTCATGCAGCCTTTGATCTTAGCGACTTCTTCCTGGTAGCTTTCATCTTTCTCAGAGGCTTGTCTGGCAGATTCGAGAGCCTCAGCGTGAAGCTGGTCTTTTTGGTCACGAGGGATCTCAGAGAACTGAGACTTAATTTTAGCAAGTTGTTCTTCAGTTTTTCCGCTCTCTAGAGCCTTATGCTTCTTCTCGTCGTAGAGCTCCCATTTAGGGCTGGATTCTGTGCCCGTGTTGATGACCTGCTCTCCTTGGATGCGGCTGTTGAGCGCGATCTTTTCGGCGATAACCGCGTCGTCAGCGCCCTTAGAAATTTCCAGATCCACTTCGTGCATAAAATCTGCGCCAGCCCCAATCGCGGTGTCTTCAGACGTCTCCATCCCAGCAAGCCGCGCGGCACGCAACGACTTCCACGTGCGGTCGAGGGAGTTTAATTTTTGCTCTTCGAGCCAGGCCGACTCGGACTTAAGATGATCAATGGCTGCGACTTTCATATTTGCGGGAAGATCGTATTCATCGCGCATGATGTCTTCGATATTTTTAATTGTCGCTTCGCCGTACTCTTTGCCGACTTCTCCGGCGGCCTGGGCAGCTTCTTTTGAAAGGCGGAGTTTGCGGTGAGGAGACTTGTCTCCGCCGTGGGCTGCGCCCATGTCGACGATGACACCTGAGAGGCTAAAGCAGGCGCGTGCTCCTTGAGTCTTATTCCCGCTAGAGTCTGTTTTCTCTTCCCAAGTGCCTTCTTCTTTGCCACACATTTTCTGGTTGGCCTTTTTGCGCGATTCGGCTGTGCGCTCCTCGAGCGTTTTGCCGGGTGGAAGAAGACTGGTCATGCGGCCTTCAAGGCCCTTGTTGCCGTCGCTCACGTCGTGGTCTGTGACACCATCGAGGTTGGCGTCGTGCATTTCAAGAAAGCCTGAGTAGCGTGAGTTCACATCTTTGGCCGACGAAAGGCGTCCGGCTTTGAAACGTTTCATAATATTTTTACCGCGCGTGGTGAGAGCACGATTTTCCGGGAGTCCAAAAGACTCAGGTTTTTCTTCGGTGCTTCCTGTAGTGGTGTCTGAGAATTCCTCGGCGGCGTACGCCAAGCCACCTATTCCCAAAAAGCACAGTAAAGCTAGGGAGCAGCGAAGTGGAGTTCTCACTCTTTAATTGTACCTAGGCCCTAGCGCCAAGCCTTGTTAAGTTTGCGTGAAGAGCGCTCCTTGGGGTAATAAAAATCCATGCCTTACGCAATCGGTGTCGATCTCGGTGGAACAAACATGCGCGCAGCCCTTGTCGACGAGCACGGAAAGATTTGTGCCCAGGCTCGCAAGAAGACTCCCGTTCAAGAGGGCCCCGAGGCGACGGCGCAAGCCATGGCGCTTTTGGTCAACGATGTGAGGGGTTCTGAGATCGCTCTCGGACTGGGCATTGGGTCGCCGGGGCCACTTTCTCGCTCCGAGAAAATGATTTTTCAAACAGCAAACTTGCCGGGCTTCGATCGTTTCCCCTTGGGTTACCGTCTCCAAGAACTCACCGGGCTCAACGTCTTTCTCGACAACGATGCCAAGTGTGCCACTTACGGCGAAGCAATTTTTGGTCGAGCCAAAGGGCGAAAGAATTTTATTCTTCTCACTTTTGGCACAGGGGTTGGGGGCGGCATTGTCGTCGAAAATCGGATGATCTACGGCAAGTCCGATGGCGCCTGCGAGGTAGGACATCTCACTCTTTATCCCGAGGGCAAACTCTGCAAATGTGGCAACCGTGGCTGCATGGAGCAGTATGTTTCGGCGACGGCCTTTAAGGCGCGAGCCTTCGCAAAATGTGGTCAGGAGCTGGGGGGCAAAGAAATTTTTGAAGCCTTCAACCGTGGGCAGAAGTGGGCCGACGAGCTCATGCGCGAGTTCACGGTCGATCTTGCGATCGCGACCGCCTCACTGGTTAATATTTTCGATCCAGAGCTCGTTGTTTTCGGGGGAGGACTTTTCACCACGGGCGGAGGCCCTCTGTGTGGATGGGTTCAGGCGTCTATTGGAGATCGTTGCTTTAAGAGTTCACAAAAAGGACTCGAAATTGCGGCGTCGACGCTTTCGGGAGATGCCGGTGTCTTGGGTGCTGCGAGCTTAGTGTTTCGTGCCGAATAGGATTTAATCTTCTGATTCAGAAGATAGCGCAACAGCGCCTTCGGCTTCTTGGTTCAGGAAAAGCCGATCCGCGTCTTCGAGACGTTTGACGGTGTCATCCCATTTGAGCCGATGCTTCTTGTAGGGCTCCACGAGTTGAGTAGAGGTCTCACCCGAAGTCTCGACGCGCAGGAGTTGCGACGAAAATCGCAGACAAGGATCCCACAGCAAGGACCCAGAGTCCTTTGAGATAAAATCGACACACTGGCTGAACCAGGAAAAATATTCGCCCCTGGCCTCCACTCGCGAGTTAGGTGTCTTTAATTGGACGGCAAGCGCGTCTTTGAGAACTTTTGTTCCCGACACGAGCTTTGGTGCCAGATCTTTTTCGGAGAGAATCGGGAAGCTTTCCGAACCCGCGCAAGCGCGAGGCAACGTAGCGATGCCGACAGAGAGAATTACTAAAGAGGCAAAAGCGTAGAGAGTCTTCTTTGTCATAGTCTAATCCTTGCACCTAAGGGGCGGTTTAACATAAGCCGCCGCGAGATAACGATTAAAAACTTGTACCTTCTTCCCACCACGAGTCACGGTGACCATCTTGCCGTAGCTTGTTCGCGGATTGGCACTGCGAAAATCACTCACGTAGCCTTTGGGGGTTTTGACCTCGATGTGTCCGTAGGGTGCTCCGGCGTCGCCTTTCAGGCTTGAATTGTGAGAGTGATAGATGAGAACTGCGCCATTCGGAGCCTCCTCAGGCTCGCTGATGCTGCACTTGATGAAGCCGTTTTTTTCGAGGCCCTTCTTGATGTTGGGGCTGTTGGCATCGCCAGGCAAATCGTTGATCGAAGACACGAGTCCCGCATCAACCAGAGACCTTTTGGTGAACTGAGCACAGCGTAGGATCGAGCAACTGCACAAATCTTTCTTGCGGGTTTTGCAGCTCTTGATGCGCCGGACGGCTGTAGCGTCTGTCGCGATTTTGTCTTTTTTGCAGGCGTTTTTCTCAAGGGCTGTGTAAAGTTTTTCAAGATACGGCACAGCCGCTTTTGGCGGAGCCACATCGGCGACGGGCTTGGCTGATTTTCTGATGGCGATCACAGCAACACCATCTTGCTGAAAGACGATCTTTTCTTGGGCAAGGATGTTGTTTCGTGATGTGCAGAAGCAGTGCCCGTCGACACTCTCGTCGTTATCGGCGCTCACTCTGACGAGGTCACCCCAGGCGCAGGCTTCCTTGGGGGAGCGCCCCGTCTCTTCGAGATCGGGGTCGTCCTCATTGGTGCACGAGCTGCTGTCTTCGAGAACATCGAGATACGCGCCTCGAGCGACGGTCTGATTTGTCCCCTTGAGGCTCATAAGCTTCATGGAATTCGTGATGCGGTAGCGACCGAAGAAACTCTCTTCAGTCGCCGTGACTCCGATTGATGTTATTTTGGTTTTGACAGCGTGTCCCGGCGGAGTGGCTGCGTGAGAAGCTTTGGTGGCGAGCAAAAGCAAGACGAACGAGAACACGGTCCTCTTCATGTTAGAGATTCTAGCGGGGCGCCCTCCAAAATCAGAGTCAAAAAACCCCTCTTCACAAGAACTTAACCGTTGCTGAGCACTTAGAGCATCTGAACGGGATCGACGTCGATAAACATGCGCGTCTTGAAGCGTTTTTCGAGCTGACCCTTTGACCATCCCTGCAGAAGCCATTCTAGCGATTTGCGAAAAACGCGTTCATCGGGACTCTTAATGAGGACTTGTTTGCGATAGCGACCTCGCAATTTGGACAGAGGTGAATCGGTCGGACCAAGAACCTGCAGGCCGGGAGCTTGAAGCCTGAAGAGCGCGCGAGCCGCATTCTGGGCCGCTTGCTCGACGAGCTTCTCTTCGAGGCCGTCGAAACGGATCAAGGCAAGCGATGCGAAGGGCGGATAGTTAAGGAGGTGACGCTTAACGAGTTCATCGCTGAGGAAGTCTTTGTAGGCCGTCAGTCCCGAGCTTTGTGAGAGTGCCTGAAAGACGGGATGCTCGGGCTGAAAACTTTGCACGAGCACCTTGCCGGGCTGCATAGCGCGACCGGCTCGACCCGCGACCTGCATCAGAAGTTGAAGCCCTCGCTCTGAGGCGCGGAAGTCGGGGACGCTCAGGCCGAGGTCAGCAAGGAGAACTCCAACAAGGGTGACGTTTGGGAAGTCATGCCCTTTTGCGACCATTTGCGTGCCCACGAGCACGTCGGCCTCACCGCGACCAAATTTTCCGAGGATGTCGGCCAGGTCATCTTTGGTCTGCACAGTGTCTCGGTCAAGTCGAAGCACGCGCGCTTCGGGGAAATGAAAACCCATCACCTCCTCGATACCCTCGGTTCCGATGCCCACAGAAATAAAAGACTCTTCGCGCTTACACTGGGGACACTTCGAAGGCTCAAACGAAGAGTAGCCGCAGTAGTGGCAAACCATTCGGTCAAGGTGCGGGGTGAGTTTCACCGCGCAATTGGGACAATCGAGAGTGTGGCCGCAGCCCGAGCAAAGTTTTTGACTTCCGACGCCCCGACGATTGATAAAGAGAATGGCTTGTTGCTTTTTTGCGAGCGTGGCGGCGAGGCTATCGCGGAGTTCCGGTGACAAAAAGAAATCACCGGGATGAGTAGGCGGAGCGTGTTCGTCACGGATTTCGACGTGTGGGATTTTGGACTGAAGTGGCAATGACTTCTTGAGGTCGACGAGTGTCAGCTCGGGAAGCTGCGCCCCTCTAACGGCCCGGTCTGAGAGTCGGTAAAGCGTTGAGCGGCCAGCACGTGCAGCGGCTAGACTTTCTGCGCTGGGAGTGGCGCTCCCCAAAACACAGCGACATTCGTAAATTTCCGCGAGCATGAGCGCGGCATCTCGCGCATTGTAGCGGAAACCCTCTTCTTGTTTGTAGGACCCATCATGCTCCTCATCCACGACGATCACGCCAAGATTCTCGAGGGGCGCAAAGAGTGCCGAGCGGGCTCCAAGCGCGATGCGTTTGCGACCAGTCCAAACATCGAACCACGCTTCACGAAGTTTCTTTGGGGTTTGAGCGCTGTGAAAAGTGGCGACCTGATCGGGAAATCTCGATTCAAAACGCTCTGTGAGCAAAGGCGTAAGCGCGATCTCGGGCACAAGAATCAGGGCGCTTTGTCCGCGAGCAAGGACGTCTTCGATCACGCGCAGATACACTTCTGTTTTTCCAGAGCCGGTGACACCCCAAAGCAAGTGCGATCCTTGAGGTGATTCGACGATGCTTTTGTGGGCCTGGCTTTGCTCGTTGTTGAGGACCTTGTCTGATGGAGATACCTTCACAACCACGGGCGAGGTCGGAAATTCATACGCGAGCGTGCGGGGCGTGCCTGTGCGGATCGGCGCAGGAAGAGCCGCTTCGATCACAAGACCTAGCGGATGCAAATAGTGCTCAGCAATTCTCTCCAAAAACCGCATTCGTCTTTCGCTAAGCGCGGGATGAGCAAGCAAAAGTGTGCCGAGTTCTTTTACGCGAATCTTGGCGTCGGGGGCTGTAGAGTGCTGCTTGCAGACAACGCCCCAAGTATCGCGCCGACCAAAATTCAGGCGCACCAACATCCCGTTTGCAAGACTACCTGCGAGCAGCTCCGGCACCCGGTAGGTAAAAAGAGTCTTCCAGGGATAGAAAGGCGCGGGGACGGCAACGTCAGCAAAGAGTTGGCTCATCCCCAGTCGTTCTCAATGAGTCAGAAGGAAGGCGTCGAGAAGAAACTGCCCGCCAACCGACAAGTCGTCCCTGAGTGCGTCGACTTGAGAAAGGCTTTTTTCAATCGACGGAAGCTTCAGGCCTCCATTCGGCTTGGGCTCCTCACGACGCAGGACAAAACTCTGCTGAAGGTTGGATTGTACAAAAAGTTCGGTTGCAAGTACGGATGTGAAACGGTTTCGGCCGCGACGAATTTCGAGATCAGAGGAAGCTGTGACTGTGAAAATCTCGCCTTTGCTCTTCACGCGCAGAAGAACGGGCGCAAGAAAAGTTTGGTCGAAGCGAACCAGGGGATATTCAAGCCCTGGCGTGCCGGTGTCGGTGTCTTTGCCGCGCACTTCGAGTTGAGTGACGGGAGTCTTGCCTTCACGGGACATGACAAGCATGACTCTGCGGAGTGAGATATCCTCGGGAATTGTCGAGTCCGTCTCTTGGTAAGAAATCTCGCTCGAGTCGAGAATATCTGCCGTGAAGAGGCCCCGTGCGCCTGCTTCGGGGATTCCAGAAAGTTCGAGCAGCGACCAAGCTTGAGGCGAAGGGCAGTTGACCACCTTCGACTCGGTTTTGATGATGCATAAGGTTTGTTTGCGCACCAGCGTCCAGGCATCGGGTCCGCGCCCTTGGGTGTAAAGACTTCCGGGCAGACGAGAAAGGCGAACAGAATAGACCTCAGGACTCACCCACGAGAGTGAGTAAGAAATCGACTGACCTTGGAACTGCAATGTGCCGCTGGATTCAAAAGAGCGTGCACGGTTTAAGAGCCCCGCTTGAAAACGAGCGAGCTGGCTCGCTTGAGGAACGTGCGCATGCAGGGCACCGCCGACTGTGCTCGCCAAAACTGCGATGGCAAAAGATTTAGATAAGGCCTTCATGGTGCATAAGCTCCTTTAAAAGTGCAGAAAGTTCGGCCCGGTAAGCGGGATCGTCCAGACCGTAGGCGACGTTTGCGATGATGTAGCCAAGCTTGTTGCCCGTGTCGAAGCGCTCTCCTTCGATGGCTTGCGCGTAGAAGGGGCTTTTCTTAAGTAGAGAAACCATGCCGTCGGTGAGCTGAATCTCGCCACCTTTGCCGGGAAGAGTTTCTCGAAGCGCATCAAGAATTGTGGGCTCGAAAACATAGCGGCCTGGAAGAGCCCAGTTGGAGGGAGTCTCGGAGGGTGAAGGTTTTTCGACAAAGCCGCGGACTTTGAGTGATCGCGTTGAGGGAGTGAAGTCTGCTCCACCAAGATCACAAATGCCATAGAGGGAAGTTTGATCCGATGGAACGCGAAGCACTCCGATCACGGAGCCGCTATCGCGTGCTTGGAAATCGGCGAGACACTGCCCAATGGCCGTGGTTTTTCCTCGCGTACGAATCAGGTCGTCACCCAGCACAACTGCGAAGTTCTGGCCGCCTACAACAGGGGCAGCCTGCAAGACCGCATGCCCCAGCCCTTGAGGATGGTACTGGCGAACGCTCACGATATCGATTTTGCGGCTCAGCTCGAGTGTTTCTTCGATGAGATGAGCCTTATGCACTTCGGCGAGCTTATGAGATGTGAGATCGGCAGGGTCGAAATAATCTTCGATAAGGATCTTAGGACGCGAGGTCACAAAGACCACGGTTTCGAGACCCGCATCGACCGCTTCTTTGACGATGTGGTGGATGATCGGCTTGTCGACAATCGGAAGAAGTTCTTTTGGAAGGGCTTTAGTGGCCGGAAGAAAACGCGATCCCAGTCCTGCGACCGGGATCACGACTTTTGAAACTTTTCTATTGGCCGACATGCCGGCTCACTTTAGGTGAGCCGAGGGGTGATGGCAACTTTAGGGGCTGGCGTGAGGACGCTCTTGAAGCGACCAGTCGCGATTGCCTTCTTGATAGAAGAAGTTGCCGAAGTTGGTCGGCGTGCCGCGCTCACCCGCGAAGGGATAAACGTTAGGGGCCTGCATTCCGATGCCGAGCGCTGCCGCCCAGATGATGTCCCCGGTGTTGTCTTCGACCTTCGGACGCAGGTCGATGACCGTCGTTCCGTGGCCCGAGATCGAATACACGTTGGACCCTGAGCTGGATGAAGCTGAGCCGCCCGCACTGGCCATCATCATGCCGCCACCGCCACCGAGCATGGGGCCGCCCTGAACAGGGCCCATCATGGGAGGCTGAGCGTAAGCGTAGGTCGGTTGGCAGAAGTTCATGCAGGGATGTCCGCCGGGCAAGTAAGGACTACCCATCATGCCGCCACCGAGATATCCGCCACCCTGAAGATGAGGAGGAATAAGTCGAGGTGGAGGAGGAAGTCCAAGATTCCCTCCCATGAGGCCGCCGCCCCCAAAGCCACCTGGGCCGCCCATAAAGCCGCCCTGATTCATGCAGCCGTTGAGAGCGCCGAAACTTCCAGCAGCTCCACCGTAACCGAACATCGGAGCCCCGAAGGCCGAGCCACTGTTAAGGCTTAGTCCCATATTGAGGTTCGTATAGGCCTCAGCCTGCGAACCCATGGAAAGCACCGCCATGAAGAGACCGCTGTATCCAAGAAGCGTCGTTCTGTTTTTCATAATTCCCCCTAAAACCCCTTGCGCCATTAAGAGCAAGCTCAGTGCCAGGGTTTTTGATCTCAGGGATGGCCGCCTAAGTATATAAAATTGGGGGAGTTTTGGGTCTCTATTGGGGTTCTCTGGCGATCGCCAGTGTGTCGACCCTATGATAGGGTGTCTAAATTGTGAGCATTTTTGGCGTAAAAAGTAAGGGTCTCTGTAGCCTTTCTATTATTGTGGCGGGAGGGGCTTTTTCGGCATCGGCAGCCGAGCCGGCCTATATCCTAAGCGACCGCGCTTCCTGGATGGGTGCCGAGGGCGTGGCGCTCGGAGGGGCTCTTGTGGCCCACCCCAACCGCGCGGATTTTGCCTATTCCAACCCCGCCGCTCCAGCATTCGATGAAGAATACTCTCTCGGATTTTCTTACAACACGGTGGGCGACCAGCTCCGCGCTCAAATTATCGATACCAAATCGAGCAAACTCGGAGGAGGGGTTTCCTTCTCGCAACGAAATATCGAAGACTTGTCTCGTTACGACGATCCCGCGCTCGGAAACTTTGCCCGCCTAGAGCACAGTGCCTTGGTTTCTCTCATGACCAAAGTTTCGGACACGGTGGCCGTGGGCCTCTCGGGGCAACATCGTTACATTCGTCCCGAAGGAACTGCGTTGCCCGCGACGGCATTCTGGTCTGGCGATATTGGAATTATGGTGAAGCTCGCTCCGCAATGGACCCTTGGTCTCGCGGGTCTCGATATGATTGCCGACGAGACAGGCTACCTCAATCGCACGCTATCGGCCGGTCTCTCGGGTCAGTTGAGCGGCGGCCTGACGGTTCTGGGTCAAGTGGATTTCCTCAAGCCACCTGAAGGCTCAGCGGACACAGGATTTGCAAAATCTGACGCTTCGGCGAGCGTTAGCTTCGGTGCAGATTTTGCGGTTAGCCCCGAGCTGCGCCTCAGGGGATCGTATCGCTCGCTTCCTTCTTGGGAACAAAAGTACGTGGGTCTTGGTCTCGGATATAGCAAGGACTCCTTGAAGCTAGACTACGGCATGAAGTTTTCGACCGAAAATTCTAAGAGCCAATATCATGCTCTTAGTCTTAGCGTGAACATTTGAGCGCCTACGCGCGCGTGCGAAAGAGCCGCATTCCCGACTGACAAATTACAAAATCGTAGCGAATGGGATCTTCTGGACAGAGAAGTCTCCCCCACTCGGTGAGTTCCTCGACGAGTGCCCAGTTAGCGCTTCGTCTGCTTGTGATACCTTCTTGCAGGGCCCACTTGTGAATGTGGGTGTCCACGGGCCAGAAAAGGTATTCTTGTAAGCGGTGCTGCGGAAAGCGATCTTGCCAGAGTCCTAGATCGATCGAATCTTTGCGAGCCATCCAGCGCAACCACATCAGCAGGCGTTTGCATGTCGAGCCTTGGCTTGGACTTGCATAAAACCATGAAGCACCGGTGCCCGCCCAAACCGGAGAGCGTCGCGAGGGTTTCATTTTTCTGGCGGGCCCGAGAGCATCGAGACGCTGACAAAAATCAACAAGCACAGCCTTAGAATTCTCGGGCCCAAGGCCTCTCGAGGCTTCGACAAAAACTTGAGCAAGTGAAGTGTGTTCCCGCCGCACATTGCCCAGCAGAATTAAAACATCTCTTAAGTCACGAGCGGTGTTGAGCCGATGCACCCATCCCGAAAGGACTCGATCAAGCAGTATTTTCTGCTGCCGCGGCGAAGTTTCGTCGAGCCAGCAAGCGAGGCCGCCCCCGTTGTCACGAATTCCGATCAGAGAGAGACGCTTTAGTAGTGAGGAAAAACTTCCATAAATGCTTTCGACGCGACCATAGGACAGGCCCGCGATCAAAAATGAGAGCAACTCCAAATCTTCACAAGGCAAACTGCGATCAATCGCCCCCAGTGGATCTTTGACGAGAAATTCCTCGCGGGAGAGCTCGTCGTAAAGACGATCAAGCTTTCGGCGCAGGGAGGCCGAAGGCGTCTTCATTGGGGTCATCGGGAAGGCTCTCGCTGGAAATGGAGAAAGGCGTCCATTCGCGGATACGCAGGCGGTAGGCCTGGATACGCTGAATTTGAGTTTGAAGATTTTTAGAGTGGCTGGGTCTTAGCAGGTCTTCTTCTGCTTTTGTGGGTGTGAGCCACTGCCTGTTGAGCGCGAGCTCGAGGAATGCAACGAAGGCCTGAGTATTCACAGACTCCGAATTCTGTAGCTCGCCCTGTTGGACGCGAAGGCGCCCGCGTTTCATGAGTCGGGACTGCCACTCTTTACGGCCCAAAATGAGGTCCTGCATTTCCATCAGAGACTCGAGTCCGCTTTGAAGTGTTTCTAAGTAAGAATCGAGTAAGTAGGCGTAGGTGGAGCAATCAAAGGATTTAGAAAGCGTGGAGACGTGCTTTGCGTAGGCTTCTTTTTCTTGGAAGAAAAACTCGAACTGAAGAAATCCCCTTAGCTCAAGGGCTTCCTCGAAAAAGGCGCCGCTCTTGGCGGAGCACAGGCCCGCGATGCTCAGGTCGAGAAGCCCGTGGATCGCGGTGTTCTTGTAGTAGAAAACTGCGAGACGCTGTTTCTCGGGGACCAAATATCCGAGTCCACCCGTACTCGAGTAAAACTTTTCTACGAGTTTGTCCTCGACGAGACGGACGATCGCGCGACGGCAAGCATGAATAAAATTCTGTTCGAGCTCAGGAGATAGAGGAACGCCGAGCTTTTTAAGGTCGGTCTCGAACTTCCGCAAGACGGCTTCGAATTCAGCGCGAGTCCACGCGGTCCCGGGTTTCATGAGCAGCAGGGCGCAGACCACGCCGATGCTTGTGACGGGGCTCACGGCATTGATGCGGTGACACACCTCGAAGGCAAGTTTCTGAGTTGCCAGTCGAATCAATTGAGAGCTGCCGGAGGAATCGGCGATTTCAGTGCGAGCCCACTCTTCGATCGCAACAGGTTCGCCAAAGCGCACGTGCACCTTGCCGAAATTTTTCGCAAGCACGCGCAGCGCCTTAAACAGGCCCACAAAGGACTCCTGGACCTTTTCTCCGCCTTCGAGCTCGCGACGGTGAGCTTTATCCTCTGTAACGCGGTCATAGATGATTGAGACGGGAACGAAGCGAACCTTATCTTTGAGATCGCCTTTGATGTAGGCGTCGGTGATCATCTTGAGAATTCCATAGCGAGGGGGCGCGAGTTTTCCGGTCCGAGACCGAGCGCCCTCGATGAAGAACTCGAGATTAATCTTATTTGTTAGGAGGGCGCAGACGTAGTGTTTGAGCACTTCACCATAGAGAGGGTTCCCTTTGAAACTCCGTCTGATAAAGACAGCACCGCCACGTTTGGCGATCGCTCCAAAGGGCCAAAAATTCAAGTTGATGCCTGCGATCACGTGTGGCGGTGCAATTTGTCGCTCGTGCAAGAGATGCGAGAGCATGAGAAAATCGACGTAACTCTTGTGCGTCGGAATAAACACGAGAGGACCCTCTTTAGAGGCGCGGCGGAGCATCTCAAAATCTTCATCGTGAAGGGTCAGCCCTTCGAAGATGTTGCGGAACACGCGACGCAAAAACCACGAAGCCACTTCGACAGTCGAGTAGCTGTACTTGGAACCCATTTCACGGAAATACTTCTCAGCTTTTTTTAGGAGAGAGATTTCGAGTGCGCCTGTTTCAGCGGAGAGTGCTTGGATCGTGCGGTGAAGAGAGGGGTCGCGGAAGATGCCTTCTGCGATAAAGCGCGTGGAGCGAAAAGAAGGCCCGAGAATAACTTTCTTCTCTTGCTGAATATCCATGAGCGCGAGGCGACGCACCATCTTGGGGCTCTGAGTGTCGTCGAAGAGAATCGGATTGCCCGCGCGGAGAGTCGTGTGCGTGTATCCCAATGTCAGAAGCGCTAGTTTGCGGCTGAAGTTGGGCGTGTAGGGGTCGCCTAGGAAAAGGTTCCAGACGCTAATGAGCGGAAAGAAAAGTGAATTCCACGCTCGTTCGGAAATGTTTGACGAACGTTCTTTTTCGATCACGCGTTTGCGCTGCCAAACAAAGACGACAGGCACAACAAGAAGGCCCTGGTGCTGTCTTTGGAGATAGGCGAGTTCTTTTTCTCCCATGGGAGTTTCAAAGGCACGTCGACGGTCGCGGGTTTCGAAGTTGAGCACTGCCGAGCGACCTTGCGTGAGGTCGTCGCTGATGAGGCAAATTCGTGAGACGGGTTTGGCGAGGCCGAGCAACGACGCAACGCGCCTTAGAAGAAGGGGGAGCGGCTCCGAAAAGAGCGCCCAAATGCGGCTTGCATATCGAGGGGCAAAGGCTTCGCCGAAGGCACGCTTGAGGAAGTAGCGGAGCACCCAAAACTCGACCACTCCACTTGCGTAAAGGGTAAAAACCAGGGATTTGCCCGGGAATCGTTCACGAATTTCGGCGACTTGCTTAGTGAAACTCTCACCAGCGTGAAAGTTTCGATAAAGAAGGAGCTCGATGCGGCTCGGAAGCCCGTCTGTTAGCACGGGGCCATCATAGACAAGATTCGTTTTCGGTTCTACGAATAAGCTATGTTGAAAAGCATTTTTTCCGGAATCATTTTATTGGCTTCTTTTGGCGCCGCAGCTCAGTCGGTGAAAATCGGCGCTCACGTGGGAGCTCTTGGCTCCGACGCCTCGTCTGAAATCGCTTACGGCGTCAACCTCACGACCAATCCCTACGGCATCGCTGCTTTTCGCATCGACGCCACCTTCGCGAGCTTTGCCCAGGGCAGCTACTTCTCGTCGAGCCCCGCTCTTGTCGTGTACCCAATGGATTTTGAAGAAATGCAATTGGGCTTTTTGGGAGGGGCAGGATTCTACCGTTTGCCCGGAGACAAAACCCGTTTTGGCCTCAACTACGGCGTGATCGGAGATTTCGCGCTCGGCGAGAACTTCACAGTCGGTATGGAAGCTCGTGCCCATCCCATTTTCGATGTGGCCGATGTCTGGACTGTTTTCCTCACCGCAGCTCTTCGCTTTGATATGGGTGGAGGCTGGTGAGTATGAGCGAAATCAAGTCCAACGTTTCTGGCACCGTGATTGAATTGCTCGTCAAAGTGGGCGACAAAGTATCGATCGATCAAGATATTCTCAGCGTGGAAAGCATGAAGATGGAAATGATGGTTCCGTCCACGGCATCAGGCGTCGTAAAAGAAATTAAAGTTTCGGCTGAGGAATTTATTCAAGAGGGACAGGTTCTCCTCGTTTTGGGGTAGTTCCCAGAAGATTCTTGCATGACTGCCCGGCGGCCCAAAGCGGAAATTTTTGAAGTCGGCCCCAGAGACGGCCTTCAAAACCAATCGCGAATTCTTGGAGTCGAAGCTAGGGAGCACTTTATACTCTCGCTGCTCGATGCAGGACTTCGTGATATCGAGGTGGGCTCGTTTGTGCGAGAGGACCGGATCCCTCAACTCGCAGGAACACAAGCGCTCTTAGCTCGTCTCGATAAGGCGCGGAGCCGTTACAAAAAACTCTCTCCTCGTTTTTGGTCGTTCGTGCCCAATAGGAAAGGGTTTAGTGATGCTCTCGAAACATCCTCGGACGGTTTTTCTTTCTTTATTGCGGCCTCCGACACCTTTTGCCTGAGGAACGTCAATCGCTCTCAAGAGGACTTGTTTCAGGAGCTAGCCCAGCTTTTACCCGCAGCCCGTAAGGCCAAAAGACTCACGCGAGTTTATCTTTCGACCGTGACCTACTGTCCTTATGAAGGGCCGATTCGTCCTGCCCAGGTTCTGCGGGTCGTAAAAAAGCTCGTCGACCTCGGAGCAAAAGAGATCGCGCTCGGAGACACGACCGGGCACGCCACTCCTCGAGACATGGAGCGGCTTCTCACCCCGCTCCTAAAAGTTGCTCCAGCGTCGCGCTTTGCGATGCATCTTCACGACACTCGCGGACTCTCGCTCGCAAACGTCTGTCAGTCTCTTGAAATGGGTGTTTCGAAATTTGATTCATCCGCGGGCGGGCTCGGCGGCTGTCCCTACGCTCCTGGTGCGGCCGGCAATCTCGCCACCGAAGACCTTGTCTACATGCTTCAGCAGCAGGACCTCCTCAAGGCGGATATCGACCTCGCGGCACTCGCACGAGCGTCTCACTGGCTCGAGGCTCAGCTAGGTAGCCTGCTTCCCTCAAAAGTTCTTAAGACTCTCAAAGGATAACCCATGGAGACAATCCAACTCATCAAAGGCGATCAGGGAATTTGGACTTGCACGCTCACTCGCCCTGAAAAGCTCAACGCCCTCTCTCAAAAAATGATTGAAGAGCTCACGGCGTGTTTCAAAGAAGTGGCCGCTGCGGCCGAGCGCATGGAGTGTCGGGTTCTCTTGCTGAACTCTTCTTCGCTGAAGGCGTTTTGTGTGGGTGCCGATCTTGGTGAGAGACGGCTCATGAATGAGGAACAAGTGTGTCAGACTCTGGACGCTTTACGGCGGATGACCTGCGCACTTGAAAACATTGCCGCTCCAACAATTGCGATCATCGAAGGTGCGGCTTTCGGCGGAGGATTGGAGCTCGCCTTGTGCTGTGATCTTCGCGTTGCTAGTCCTGCGGCTCTTATGGGACTCACGGAAACTCGTCTTGCGATTATTCCCGGGGCAGGCGGAACCCAGCGTCTGGCGCGCCTTGTGGGTTTAGCGAGAGCCAAAGAATTTATTTTTACAGGACGACGTTTGAGCGCCGAAGAGGCAGAAATTTTTGGCCTGGTGAACGCATGTGAGGATGATGCGAGGGGTTGGGCAAGTCGCATCGCAATGGAAATAGCTGAGGGCGGGCCTGTTGCCATTCTCGCCGCCAAAGATGCGATCGTAAAAGGCTTCGGTCGCGCGATTGGCGAGGGCCTCGACTTTGAACGTGCTGCTTATGAGAAAACACTCCACACCTCTGACAGGGTTGAGGGCCTCAAGGCTTTCGACGAAAAAAGAAAACCCCAATATCAAGGACGCTAGAACGGCATGAAAACTACAGAAGATCTCAAAAAAATCGAAGCTGAAATTCTCAAAGGTGGAGCTCCCAAAAACCACACAAAAAATAAAGAAGTGGGCAAGCTCTTCGCGCGCGAGCGCATCGAGCAGCTGATTGACGCCGGATCCTTTGTCGAAGACGGGCTTTTTGCAAACTGTCTTGCGGGAGATTTGCCCGCTGATGGCGTTATCACGGGGTATGCCAAAGTTGCGGGGCGCTCTGTCGGGATTCTCGCAAACGATTCGACGGTTAAGGCGGGATCGTGGGGATGGCGCACTGTCGAAAAAATGATCCGACTTCTCGAGGAAGCCTCGAAGTTGCATATCCCGGTTTATTACCTCATTGATTCGGCGGGCGCGCGGATCACGGATCAGTTAGAAATGTTCCCTGGTCGTCGTGGCGCAGGGAAGATTTTCAATCTTCAGTGTCGTCTCTCGGGCCATGTTCCACAAATTTGCGTTTTGTTTGGTCCGTCGGCAGCAGGCGGCGCCTACATTCCAGCGTTTTGCGACGTGGTGATTATGGTCGAAGGCAATGCCTCGATGTATCTGGGAAGCCCTCGTATGGCCGAGTCTGTGATCGGCGAGAAGGTGACTCTTGAGGAAATGGGCGGAGCGCGGATGCATTGTTCTGTGAGCGGTGTTGGCGATGTGCTGGCAGCCAACGAGAATGAAGCGCTCGAGCTGGCGAAGTCTTATCTTTCTTACATGCCACAATGTTTCGACGCTCCGGCAAGCGTCGTGCCTGCGCGCGCACCACGTGAGACTCTCGAGATGGAAAAAATTCTTCCAGAGAGCGATGCGCGAGCCTATGACATGATGAAAGTCGTCGACGGAATTGTTGATGAAGGAAGCTTCTTCGAAATGAAAAAGCTCTTCGCTCGCGAGCTCATCACGGGATTTGCACGCATTGACGGACGCACTGTTGGCATCGTCGCAAACCAACCCAAGATGAAGGGCGGAGTTTTGTATGTCGATACCGCAGACAAGGCGGCGCGATTTGTTTTTCTCTGCGACGCTTTCCGAATTCCTCTATTGTTCCTGGCAGACGTGCCTGGTTTTATGATCGGCACCCAAGTCGAGCGCATGGGAATCATTCGACACGGAGCGAAGATGGTCTACGCAATTTCTGAAGCCACCGTGCCCAAGATTTGTGTTGTCGTGCGGAAGGCCTTTGGTGCAGGACTCTATGCGATGTGCGGTCCGGGGTTTGATCCCGACTGCACCCTTGCGCTACCGAGCGCGCAGATTGCAGTTATGGGCCCCGACCCCGCCGTGAACGCGGTCTATTTCAATAAAATCCAAGAGCTTCCGGAGGCAGATCGCGCCGCTTTTGTGGCCGAGAAGAAGGCGGAGTATCAAAAAGACATCGACATTCAGAGGCTCGCTTCGGAGCTGGTGATTGACGGAATAGTCGACGGAGCTCGTCTGCGCGATGAACTTCGCAAACGATTTGAACTCTTAAAAGATAAAAAGATCGACTACCTTCCGCGTCGTCACGGCGTCGTTCCGGTTTGATGCAATTCAAAAAGCTTGAGCGCGAGTTTTGCGGCTAAGAGTTCGGAGCGCGCATCACCGGGCAGGGGTGAGACTTCGACAAGATCTGCGCCCACCACGGTGTGCCCTTCAAAAACGGTTTCTACGATCTGCAGGAGCTCATTCCATAAAAGACCAGATGGCTCCGGGTTGCTGACGCCTGGGCATAGCGATGGATCGAGAACACTCATGTCGATGCTCAGATAGAGAGGGTCGGTGATCCTGTCGAGGAGACGTTTGAAGGATCCCGGGTCCGAGCGTAGCGAGTCGACACTTAGGATCGATACGGCTTGAGCCGCAAACTCAGCTTCGTCGCGCGAGAAAGAACGCGCGCCCAAGTGAATCATCGAAACACCTAGTTCCAGGACACGACGGGCGGCACAACGATGAGAAAACCCTGAGCCTCCGAAACTTTCTTTAAGGTCGAGATGGGCATCAAGCTGAATCACGCAGATTTTTGGGTGGCGCCTCAGGTGGGCGCGCAGAGCTGCATAGCTGCAGGTTTGTTCTCCCCCTACAACAAGTGGCCATTTGTGCGCGTCGAGCGACTTGTCGACGAGAAGCTCTAAGCTTGTGAGCGCGTCTTTGGTCGAAAGTCCCGAAAGCTTAGGGGCGGCGACGGTGGCAATGGCGAGATCGGAAAGATCGCGACCGTGGACTGGGTCGTAGAGCTCGAGTTGTTCGCTCGCGCGCAAGATCGCTTGCGGAGCCCATGCTGTTCCGTGTTGAAAACTCGTGGTTGTCTCGAGAGGCGCTTGGATCAGGCTACAGAGAGCTGCGTCCCAAGAAAAGTTTTCTTCAGGTAAATTCAGAAAGCGAGAATAGAGTGGTTTTTCTTGAGACATGCAACTTGCGCCTCAGCCTAGACCTGGGAGCGCGCCTTTGATGCCGTCCAAAATAAATTGCATGGCAATCGATGCAAGCACAAGGCCCATCAAACGCGAAAGCACATTGAGACCCGTTTGACCCAGAAGGCGGGTCAGGTGATGCGCCTGGGTCAGCACCACAAAAGTCGTCGCCATGACAAGCGCAATCGAAAGATAGACACTGAGCTGACTCGCGACGGAGTCGGCCTGGTCCATGAGCATGAACGTCGAAAGAATGGAGCCTGGACCCGTGAGCAGCGGAATCGCGAGCGGAAAAATTCCTGCAGATTCTTTGTCTGCGGCTTCTTGAGTTTCTTCCTGTGTGCCTTTAGTGCGGGATTCTTTTGCGTGAAGCATGTCGATCGAAACGAGAAGTACAAGAATGCCGCCCGCCACCTTAACAGCGGGAAGAGTGATGCCGTAGAACTTGAAGACGACAGATCCGACAGCTGCACATGCGACCAGAGCCGCCCCCGCTACAAAGACCGCTTTCTGCGCGAGTCGGCGCTGCTGTCTCCGTGTGTATCCGTGGGTTACCGCAATAAACGGAGCAATCGCACCGATAGGATTCACAATCGTAATGAGCGTCGTGAACGCAATGAAGAAAAAGGAATTCACCATAGTTTAAGGTTTCATTTTAGAGGGCCTGGAGAGCTTTCGATGCTCTTTTCTTTGACGCCGCAACTTTTCTTTTTGCCGCGCATTGAGTTTTTCCGTGGCAGCCGTATAGGCAGTGGGGCGAATCGAGTGCAGGTTGGCTTGGATGAATCCCAGGACCTTGTCGGGTGCCACGTTGAAGGCTTCGCGGAGAGTCCACCCCACGCCTTTTTGAACGTAGTAGTGAGGGTCGCCAAGAAGCGGCTTCAGGCGACGAAGCGCTTCAGAAACAGGAAAGACTTTCTGACGCTGAGCCGAATAATAGTAGAGGCTCACCAGAGACTGTCTTCTGAGCCAAGGATTGGAGTGAGAGTTCCACTTTTTGAGGATCTGGTCGATTGAGGGGCCTTGAGCTTCTAGCAAGCGCACGTAAATAGACGAGAGGCTGTCGGAATGCGCCCAGTTGTCCAGACGCGTTGCCCATCCCAGCAAGGACTTTCCCACCAAGAGAGATTCGGAATGATGTTTGGGATCCGAATAGTAGATCAAGGGAATGTTGAGAACTTCGAAGCAATCCGAGCTCGTCCAAATTTGATTCCAGAACTTGAATCGTGCGCGTGGGTCTAAGGGTTTCAGTGCCTCGCCCTCGTTGCGGAGAAACTCTTTATAAAATCGCCGCTGCTCGGGCACTGAGTGCCCGAGTATGCGTAACTTTGTTCGGTAGTAGTTGTCTTCACCCTGCCCCTGGGCTTGGTGGCGCCGCAGGTCTTCGAGCGCAAGAAGCTGTTTTTCTAGAAAGAGCGCCGAAAGGGATTTCACGTGTGTAGATTTTATCGCGAGATTTCGGATATAAATAGAATGATGAGAGCAAACTTCCTTGGAAGTAGTTTTTTTTCCGTGGCCCTTTTGGGACTTGTCGCCGCTTGCGGCGGAGAAGGCGCCAGCATAGGGACAACAAACAACGAGATTGCACATGCCGTGGGCGACGTTATGGGGTCTGCCGACGAATCGCTCTCTCGCTCTACGGTGACCTCGAGTGCCGTCTCGGCTTTGGCGGGCGGCTCGTGCTACAGCGCGAGTTATTCTAGCTGCTCGAGCAACGAACGCACTGTTACCTACGACCAGTGTGTGTTTGGACCTCTCACCTTGAGCGGCGAGGTGAAATTTGTATTCTCTGCAGGATCGAGCTGCACGATTAACAACACCAGTGATTCGATACGTCGGGTCCCGAACTTTGAGCTCGTGGGTCGCTCCGGAGGCAAGGTTGGAGTTGTGACTTACAACCCCACCACTTCCGGGCAGACCATCACAAAAACAGGAACCTCGATCTACTCTTATCAAGTTTCGGGCGTCAGACGCTACTTTGAAAACTCGAGCGGGACTCGCACGGTTGATATTGGCGTGAGCACCACAAGCGCGATTCAAATTTCTGGAACCACGCGCGCCACGCGACAATTGACGGGCGGAACACTACTTGTCACAGACAATCTCGACGGATCCTCTGTTTCCTTGACTCCGGATTCTCTGCGTTGGACTGCGGGCTGCTCGTGTGCCACATCGGGCTCTTGGATCGGGCAGAAAACCGACGCCTCGGGAGTGGTGCAGGATTTTGTGGTTACACTCAGTGGCTGCGGCAAGGCGGAAGTCACCGTTGGGGCAGACGTGGCCTCTCTCACTCTCGAGCGCTGTGTCGCTCTTTAAAGTTTTAGTTTCCGAGGATGAGACCTAATCCAAAGTAAGAATTTTCTGCAGCCCTAATCCAGGAGAGGCGCAGCGTGAGCGGCGACACGGGAGATCCCAGAGCCAAGTGATAGGCGTGAGCGTAGAAGCGCTGCTTGTCGCTTTCGCGCGGGCGGTATTCGAGTGCCTCAAGAGAAACCGTTGCGGTTGCTGGAACTTTGTTTTGGGCTTCGCTGTAGAACCTGTAGCCAAGGCCGTACGATTGAAACTTCATTCGATTGAGACCAAAGCTGTTGGAGTAATTGAGTACGGCGCGATCCGAGATCGTGTAGCGAAAGTCAAAACCCGTTCGATAAGTTTCAGACATTGTCGGCAATGTCTTTTGGTAGTGATCCCAAAGAAATTGAATATGCAGAGCAAAATCGTGAGGTGCGTCCCATGGCGAAAAATTTTCCTCGTAGCCGCTTTCCACTTTTTTGAGGGCCGCGTTCACAGGCTCGTGCGCGACTGCGTAGCCGATGTTGCCAACAAACTGTTGAATCAGCTTGCGAGAGACCACGCCGATCACGCGTCCTTGGGAGTCGAGGACGGGCCCTCCAGAGTTTCCGGGGCTAAGGCTAAAGTCCACGATCACTTCTTTGCCTGTGAACTTCGAAACATAGCCGGCCGAAAACACGTGACTGCGCTCTAAGTCGAAGGGAGGGGACTCAGAGTTTTCGCTCGATGTGGGGTGCCCGATGGTGGCCGCGCTTTCGCCAACCGAAAGAGCTCCCGCAGGGCGCATGACAAGAGGTGTGCGTGTTGAGGGCTTGCTAAGGCGCAGGAGAGCGAAATCCAGTTTGTCGTCGACGTGAATGGGTCGCGCTTCTTCCCAGAGAGCGGGCTTTTCGGGCCAGGAAATCCAAACAGGCCTCAGACTCTCAACGCAGTGACGAGCCGTAAGGATGATGTCGGGGGCAACAAGTGACCCCGAGCAAAGACCCCCGGCAGAATACACAAACGGGATCGAAGGCTTGGCCTGAGCGTAGAGCGTCTTCCAGTCGCTCGCGGGATATTCTGCGAGCGCCATGAATGAGTAAACAAAGCCACAAACGATAAGGATCTTATTTTGTAAGCCGCGCATAGGGCCCACTTAACAACGGGCCCGGGTAAATAGCAATTCTCGCTCAGGGGCTGAAGCTAGCGGAAGTAGGCCTGACGAAGCTCATCGTAGATGCGTTCGTTCATGCGGCCGGCCCTGCTGCACATAAGGTCTGTGACGTCGAGTTGGTAGTTCACCATCTCGCGCGCGGAGGGATCAAAGAATTCAACGTAGCAATCGGGAAGTCCGAGCACATGGCCAAACTCGTGACGAATCGTCCACTGGACGTCCCACTCTGTGAGCGGGGCATTGGCGTCCATAACGATCTGGTTACCGCCGAGGCCATTGACGTGGGGTGTGGCTCCGGGCTCGAAAATAACGTGTGGGTGAGACCGAGGAGCCTCGACAGGCTGGAGGTCGAGAACCAGCTTAAAGCCCTTCCAAGAAAATTCTTCCTCAACGTTAGATTTGACGAAGTCAGTGTAGCGGGTTTCCTCGTGGCGCCTGAAAGGCAAATGAGCGGAGTGCTCATCCTGAGCGTCCCAGCGAATGTCGCCTCGAGCGTTGCCAATATCAAAAAAGCTATCCCAGTTTCGGCGACCATGGGGCAGGAAGCGGGCATAAAGACTTGCTAAGCTGCGATTCAGGCGCGCGCCTTCGATGGCGCCATTGCACGAAGAAAGAGACGGGCCTGAGTTGCGGCATAGGGTGACGAGCGCTGTGGCGAGAGAGTCCTGCTCAATTCTTTCGAGCGAATCAAAGCGGGCGAGCTTATTTGAAGTTTCTGTGTCTTTTGATAGTGAGTGGTAGCCGCGAACATCGCGCTTTGAGGCTTCTTCATAGTAGCTGAGCCAAGGAGAGATCAGTTGCCAGCGCGCAGCGGTTTGATAGGCGCCGTCGATTTTTTTGGCGATCGCGACAAAGTCTTGGTCCGGAATGCCGGGATTTTGAGTGAAGTCTTTTCCTTCGACGAGAACACTGCGAGTTGTTGCATCGAGAAGATCGAGGTTCTCGGTGAAGCGCTTGCTGATGATCGCGGGACTGTATCTGGAAGGAGCTTCGATGGGAATGCCGCGAAGGCCCCCTGAGCGTGTGGTGAGTCTGAGCTTAGAGGCGTCATCGCGGAATGAGTTCATGTGATCGATCCACTTGAGGGACCTCTCACCCATCGCAAGAGCGTCGCGCACCCCCTGGAGTTCATCATCGCTGATTCCGAGCGCTAGGGCTTCGATGCGCCCTTCATCGAAGAACGCGCTCTCTAACGAGAGAGACTGTAGGCGTTCGCGGTACTCGGCGCTCGAAAGGTCGAGTGGCATGTGGGGGGCGCTCGTCCTGGTTTGACCGCAAGCGCTTAGGACGACAAAGAGAGAAGCAACACCGAGCTTACGCAGTAAAGACATTTGCCAGAGAGTGCCGGGTGCCAAGGCTAGGAACAACTTAAAAGGTCTTTTCTCAAGGAGCGGGCGAGGCTAAGTTTGAGAGCAAATATGATCAAACTTTATACATGGCCCACTCCCAACGGATATAAGGTCTCGATCCTCCTTAGGGAGGCGCAGATTCCCTACGACGCCGTGCCTGTAAATATTTCCCGCGGGGACCAGTTCAAGGAAGAGTTTCTCAAGCTGACGCCCAACAACAAGATCCCCGTGCTTGTGGATACATCTCCTATGAGGGGCGACAAGCCGATTGTTCTATTTGAGTCGGGGGCCATCCTCGAATACCTCGCCGATAAGTCGGGGCTTTTCCTTGCGCCTTTTGGAGAACCCGAGCGCTATGAGTCGCTAAAGTGGCTCTACTGGCAAATGGCGGGTCTTGGTCCCATGCTCGGCCAGAACCACCATTTTTCCTCGTACGCACCCGAGAAAATTCCTTACGCTATTGAGCGCTATCTGAATGAGACGCGCCGGCTCTATACGGTTCTCGACCATCGTCTTGAGTCGTCTCCCTATGTTGGAGGCAAGGACTACTCTATCGCCGACATGGCAGCCTATCCGTGGATCGTTTCGCACGAAAAGCAGGGGCAGCGCCTTGAGGATTATCCCTCGCTAAAAATTTGGTTCGACAAGTTGCATGCACGGCCTGCCGTTCGTGCAGCCTATGAAGAGGGCAAGAGTCTGCGTGGAGATCAGGGGCCCACCGTAACTGCGGGCTCCCAGGCAATTCTCTTTGGTCAGACGGGCGAGCACCTCAAGAAGAAATAATGAACTTGCTCAGGCCTCTGCTGGCGCTGACTAAAACCAGGCGAGATTACTTCAGGTACTTAGCAGTGTTTGTGGGCACGCCGTAGCGCTCCCACACGGGGCAACCAAGCACTTCGTCATTGCGGCGAAGGCGAACAATACTGCACCCGTCTGCCGCGCATCCGAGCACTTCGTCGTTGCGACCGATGCGAACAACGTCACAGGACCTCGCAGAGCAAGCAAGTTTTTCGTCGTTGCGACGAATGCGGTAGACGGAGCAGCCGCTTGCGGTGCAACCAATCTTCTCGTCGTTGCGGCCGACGCGGATCACTTCACAAGATGTTTGTGAGCAGGCAAGTTGTTCATCGTTGCGGCCGATGCGAATGACTTCGCACGAAGTTGCTGTGCAACCAAGTTGCTCATCGTTGCGGCGCAGACGATAGTAGGAGCAACCGGACTCAGTGCATCCGAGTTGTTCGTCGTTGCGCTGTTTGCGGAAAACAGAGCATCCCGTTTTCCAGCAACCGAGTTCTTCGTCGGTGCGGCGAATGCGGTAAAACTCGCAGCCGCTCTCGCTGCAACCAAGTTCTTCGTCGTTGCGCTGACGATCGACGCTTGTGCAACCATAAGTGTCGCAGGCGAGAAGGTCACCCGTGCGCAAGCGGACAGCGTCGCAGCTGGCGGCTTGGGCGCCCGAAGAAAGAAGCAGGGTAAATGCAAAGGCAAACAGAGAAAGCTTCTTCATGAGGGCGCTTCTATCAGTGGCGCGCCGCACTATCAAGGGCTGTGTGTGTGTCATTTTCTTAACAAGTTTGAAACCGTAAAGCTTAGAGTTTGCGCGCGATCTACCGAATCCCAGGAGTCCATCCTCAGGAGATCTTTCAGGGATGCGGAATTCCTTTCGGTGCTTTGCGAGCGATGTCACGAATCAGAGGGATCATGAGCAAGACAAACGCTAGAAGAACGCTCAGCCCCATCCCTCTTAGGCTCCAGAGCATTCCGTATCGGTCGATCGACCATCCGACCAGCGGCGCACTCATCGCAAAAGTCAGACGAAACATCAAACTTGAGAGAGAGTTTGCAGTTGCGCGGAATTCCGTTGGGACGCGCCAGTTGAATCCGTCCTTGAGTAAAACCTGACAGAGCCCACGCGAAACATAAAACAAAATTCCGGAGGCCACACCGAGCAGGGAGAGCCCCCACCCCATCGCAAAGTAGGCCACTGCCGGCGAGAGACCGATCACGATAAGAAGCGGCACGGGACCCCAACGTTCTTCGAGCCGATGCGTAAACTTTCCGATCACGCCAACAGAAAAATTAAACACGGCCCAAATCCCGCCAAACCAGGCCAGAGGAATGCCGGCGTCCTGCCAGTATTTTTGAAGCACCCACACGGCAAAGAAGGTGCTCAGCCCAAAGACCGTGAGGTTGAGAAAAATGAGTCGCAGTGTTCGGTCTCTTAAGAAAATGTGACGAAGAACGCGTTTGAAATTCTCGAGGTGGCTATCAGGGTTCATGCGATGAATCTTGGGCTCGATCACAAAAAGACCAAAGACAAAAGGAAGCCATGCGCCTAGCGCCTGTGCGATGAGCACGTGGCGAAACGACAGTAGGACGAGAAAGCCGCTCAGAACAGATGCGACGGACTCGGCGCTCACTGCAGAGAATTGCAGATTTGCCAGAGCGTTCTTGGCGACTTGGCGATCGTCAGAGCGTGCACCCAGTGAATCATAAAGCAGGGCCACATCGGTTCCGGAGATAAAGCTGTGTGCGAGCGCGATGAGAATTTCATACGCAATCAGATGCGTGAATGCTTTGCAGAAAGGCAAAAGACTAAAAGACAATCCGAGCAAGAAGGCGCCAACGAGGAGAGTCTTCTTGCGGCTCCACATGTCAGAGAGATACCCTGTGGGAATCTCAAAGAGAGCCACGGAGAATGCAAAAACTGCTTGGACCTGGAAGACCTGTGTCATCGAGAGGCCAAGACTCAGGTAGTAGGGCACGATGACTGGGATAATGACGAGGAACCACGAGAAAAACGTATAGCCCCAGAGCAGGCGCAGGTTTCGTGGGTGGGTCATGGCAGCATTCTAACGAGCTCGCACGTTTAATACACTGTGCGGGGCTCAAGAATTTCCCCAAGAGTTACGAAACTCTAAGTTGAGGTTTCGATGGAAAAATTGCTTGGAGTGTTGGGTTTCGCGATGCTTTCAGTGGGAGCCGAAGCTGCCGGAGGTTTTGATCTGTCGCTGCCGCGAGGCCTAGAGACCCTGTCCTACTCCTCGCCGTCTGGCGCTAAAGAGATTTGCGTTGTTCCAAAGCACCTTGCTGGAGCCGACTACCGAGGCAAGGAGGGCGCAAAGGACCGTGAGTCAGAACGCGAACTCTGCGCCCACAATTTGTATCTTCCTGGTCCCACCACGGCTGACCGCGGGGTTGCGGCCTGTCCAAAGGTCTCGAGCACGAGTGCCGCGATTGAGTTTCAGGAAATTGTCGAGCCAGGCTCAAAGGCGAAGCTGGAGTCGGCCGCAAGTTGCGGTCGTACGAGAGTTACCGACAACCTCACAAAATTCAAAACCTCGGACAACGATCGCACGTGCACCTATGTGCCGGGCGCGATGTTGACCTATCACTTGTCACGCTACCTAGGAGATGTGCTGCAGGTTCCGGTGATGGTTCTTCGCACGGTCGACATCTCGACGATGCAAAAAGTCGCCACTCAAGCCGTCAAAATGAGCATCAACGGACTTCTCAGGAGGTCTTATCAAAATTACATCGATGCCTACCGCGATCCAGCGCGCTGGGACTACGCGAGCTGGATTTTTACAAACGACTTCAAACAACATTACGGCTATCTGCGAGACAAGGTGAAGGGTGACTCCGTCCACTCGGGTTGGGTTGAGAATCTGCCGAGCTCCGCTTTTGAAAAAATCGAAGGAGTGAAAGACATTTTTGCGTCGACTCCGGCTTCGAGTCTTTTTGGTGGGACTCTCTCACAGCTAAGCTTGCAGCGCCTGCAGACGGCCCGCGACTACGCGGATCTCATTGTGCTTGATCAGCTGAGTTCGCAGAGCGACCGCTACTCGGGCCAAAATCTCGCGTCGGTGCAGTATTACTATTACAAAGACGAGAATCAAAAATTGAAGTCCTTAGAGAAGCGCAAAGTCGATAAAGGCGAGAAGCCACTTCCCGAAGGGGCGCTTCTGGTGCGTCGAATGGCTTCAATAGACAACGACTGCACTTTTGTGAACGGTAACACGAATGCGAAGTTGGGCTATGCAGCTCGCCTCAGGCACCTTCACCCACGCACCTACGCGGGCGTGATGAGACTTGCAAAAGCGTGGACTGCCGACTCTTCGGTCAAAGATTTCCTAGCGACTGAGCTCGCGATGTCACCTAAGCACATTGCCTCATTTGAGAAGAATCTCATGTCCGTAGCGGACTCGCTGAGAGCCAACTGCAAATCCGGAGCCCTCAAGCTCGACCTCGACCCCGAAGTGCAGTTTCTGGGAGCTGAGAACAAAGCGAACTGCGACGCTCTCTAAATCGTGGCTCCGCCGACCGCTGGGAAGAATTCTTGCTTCTCGCCAACCGCGTGTCCAGCGGGAAGCCCCGTGCCGAGCTCGTCGATCGTGAAGACAGATTCGGGCAAGCGAAGCGATTCGCGAAGCTTGCTCATGGTTACAGGCGCGAAGGGATACAAGAGAATCATGAGATTCTTTAGTACGTAGAAACACGAGTAGAGGGCGTCTTTGCGCTCATCTAAGGGATGGCGGTCATCGTGAGGCTTGTGCTGAGTGAAAAGACTGTTGATCTGGCGTGCGTAGTTCTCGATTTGACCGAGAAGCACCGGATAGTCCGACTTTTCCATCGATCTCAGATATTTCTGAACGAGCTTCGTGGTTTCATCGAGAACTTTGGGAAGAAGCTTGCCGTCGGGCACTTTTCCACCAAACTGAGAGTGACATGCGCTTAGGGGTTTCTCAAAGGCTGCGTTCATGGGGCCGGCAAGAAACTTGTTTCTCTCATCAAGAGTGGCAAAATCAAAGTTCGAATTTTTCTCTGCCAAATTGAGTGTCGCGAGGAAGTAACGGACTTGGTCACCTTGGTAGCCTTTATCGTCGACGAGCTCGTCTCCGGTAAAGAAATTGCCCGTGGACTTGGACATTTTCTCGCCGTTGACCCACAACAAATACGACCCAAAAATTTCTGTCATTTGCAATTCGCCAACTACGGGTTGGCGCATGGGATCGGTCTGAGTGCCGAGCCACATCGCCCCTTGCATGAGCGTGTAGAAGTAGACGTTGTCTTGTCCTTGGAATTGGTAAACTTTGGACTCGGGATCGGTCCAGAATTTCTTGTAGTCTTCGGGATCTTTTCCTTTCGCAAGGAGTGCGACTTGAGTGAAGGCGATGGGCGCGATGAGCGAGTCGGGCCAGACGTAGAGAGTCTTGCCCTTCATCTCGGGATCGATGTCTGCAGGCATAGGGATGCCCCAAGCCACGTCTCTAGAAATCGAGCGATGGGCCCATCCATCGAGGATTTGGTTTTCGATGCCAAGCTTTGCAAGCTCCTTCCGAGCGACTTCAAAATCGGCTTTGCTCTCGAACTGCAGCTGCACCTTTTTCCCGGCGGCGTACTTGCTCTTGTGTTTGGGGAGCGTGGCTTTGATGCCTTTGTATTTTTCTTCGAAGGTGTTCGCAAATGCGAGTGCAGGCAACACCGTTCCAAGCACTTCTGTGTAGACGGCCGAGCGCCAGGTCTTTTCCTTGGACTGGATCCACTCGCGTAAGGGTTCGGAGACTTTCCAAAGATCAAGCCACCAGTGGACGGTGTCACGTAGCTCTGGGGTCGCGTCGCTCAACGTGCTGCGAGGTTCGATGAGCTCGGAAGGCTCATACTGTGCACCGCAGTTGTCGCACTGGTCGCTGTAAGCGCGAGTGTTGGCGCACTTAGGGCAGGTGCCGTTGACGAAGCGGTCTTGGAGAAAGCGCGAAAGCTTGGGATCAAACCACTGACGGCTTACGCGCTTTTCGAGCAGACCGTTCTTGTGCATCTTGCGAAGCATCTCTTGAGCGAGCGCGCTGTGAATTGGGAAAGCCTCAGGGCGCGAGGTCCCCGAGAAAACATCAAAGCCTACAGAATATTTTTTTAGAGTCTCGAGCTGCTTGTCGTGGATCGTGTCGATGAATTCACGAATCGGAACTCCTGCTTTGAGGGCAGCAAGCTCACTCGTAGAACCGTGGTCGTCATTTCCGCTGACAAAGAGAACGTTTTCTCTGCCGATGAGCATGCCGAGGTAGCGCGCAAAAATGTCGGGAGGTACCAGTGCGCCGGCAAGGTGCCCGAGGTGAACGGGACCGTTGGCATACGGCATGCCTGCCGTCACGACAGCGCGCTTAGGGCGTTTGACGTTTTTCTTGAGGTCCTCGAGGGTTGGGGGTCCGGGCACGCGAGAATTCATAGCGCACTCTTTATAGCGGATTTTTAGTGGTCGGCCGCGTGAGAAACTTCAAAATCTGACTTGTCGGACGACGGTCGTAGCCCACCATTTCGAGGTAGCCGCGTCCGCGAACGGACTTTCCGTCGCAGCGGCCTTCTGCAGAGACGGCACCTTCCCAATAAGTCACGAAGGCTGTTTTGGAGGTGTCCATTTCTTGGTCGTCAAGCATCGGGTCGACGCGAAGATCGAGACCAAGCTTTGCGATACGCAGGCGATTTGCGACCGGGTAGCGGGCCTTTGTGCGCGGACTTTGCCAAAAACGAAGGCGATCCCACTCGATGTCGCGGGAATGAATGGTGTGGGCTTTGCCGCTTGCATCGAAGTAGGTGCCTGACGCGAATTCACTGAGCCGACCCTGCTCGTCTTTGAGGAGATAAAGCATCAGCTCGCAGGAGTTATCGAGCTGCAGCGAATACCAGTCCCAACCGTTGTGGAAGACGCGGTCATCGGCGGCCATTTTTTCGTGGTCCATCCACGCAGATCCCGTAACTTCGTGGAGGACGCCGTCGATAAGGAGTTTGCCACTCGCCTTGAGGCGAGTGTAGCTGCAGTAAAGGGAGCCATCTTCCGTGCGCTTGTTCTTGGCGAGGTAGCCGCCCGCACCGTGATAGCAGAGGGGCTTATCGGCTTCGACTCTGAGCTGGAGAGTTGTTCCGTCGTCGCTCGCAAGCAAACGAAAGCTCTCGTCGTCTTCTTGGTGCATTTGCCATCCGTCGAGATCGATATGGAAGCGCTCTTCAGACGAGAAACCAAAATGGGGCATGAGTCCGCCCTTTTGGTAGTAGCGAAAGGGCTTCTCCCCGGAGCGCGCATCAATATTCGAGATCGCGAAGTGAGCGACATAAAACTCTTCCGTCCAAAGTCGTGTGGGAAGAACGCCGAAAAAGTCTTTTGAGGCATGACGTTCAAAAGCAACGTACTGAAACGAAAAACGACGGCCGGCTGCAGTAGTCAGGTGACCCGTAAAATACCACCACTGCGTTTGTTTGTTCGCCCAAGACTTGAGGGCTTCCTTGGAGCTTTGGAAGCGCTCGAAATCTTCACCCTGAGGAAGTGCGGGGTGCAAATTCTGGCCGGACTCGGTCGGAATGAATCGACCCACAATGCGCAGTCGGTCTTGAATTTTCTCAAGGCGCTTGGAAACTTGGCCCATGACTTTTGGCAGCATGACGTCTTTGGGAAACTTCATAAGATCCATTCACCAAGTATAAGTTGAATTTTGAATCTTCAGAACCGTGTCAAAGAGCTGACTCCCGCAAGATGTCGAAGGAGATTGGCTTCATGTCCGAGCAGACTCAATTTGCACAAAAACTCGGGCGTGATAATTTGAGAGTGCTTGAGTCTTAAAAAATCCTACATTCTTGCGCTTTCTCTGACGCTCTCTTTTGCGTCGTTCGGGACTAGGTGCCCGAATGACGATCGCAGTCGAGATCCCCGCAGTTTACCTCGTGTCTACCGCGGCAACTGACGGAAGAATTCTGAGACCTGTTTTTCACTTCGCAGTCGGAAAACCGCTACTCCCGCAGGTGGGTTTTCAAGTAATTTGAGGTACGAAGCCGTTCTTTTCTTATGGGTGCTAAGAATCCACATCAGAAGTGAATTTTTCGAAAAGATATTATTTCTTAACGTTTTTTTGGAATGGCCCCAAAGTAGGTCACCGCGAATTGATCGAAGAAAAGAACGAAGGAAAAAGCGCCGTAAAACAATCAGCAGCGAAGGATCGAGCCAGACTAAAGTGTCTGCAATTGGCCAAGATATATTTTGCGCCAATCGCAGCTGATAGTTGCCTTGCAAAGGTTGTTTTGCCCGCGCAACTACTAGATCTCCGGGACGCGCCGACTTCTCAATCCACGACCAGAGTTTGGCGTCGTAGAACGCGTTTGAAGGAATCGGTGGCGGCAAACGCGCCGGCGTCTCGAACGCCTCGGGGCAAGTGGCGTACGAGGTGTTGGGGAGTTTACGAATGCTGCAAATGCGCAGATCTTTCTCGGGCAGCACATTCACCCCGATGCCAAGAATTTCAATCGTTGGCGCGAGCAAGCTCCGGAATGTGTGGAGTAGAGTCCCGCTGCCAACAGGTATCCACACGCGCGAGGGCGCGGAACCGAGACTCCGGCAGATTTCGGTCCATTGCACCGCGAGTTGCGTCTTTAAGTGCGAGCGGAAATCAGCGTGGTTGAATCCAAGCGGAAGTTTGAACGCCGAGCGCGAGGAACTGGCGTGCAGAATGCTGCGGGTTTCGGCTTCGGCCAGGTTGTCGCACAAGAGCAGTTTCGCGCCGAAGCTTTCTGCGAGCCGCGAGAATTCGTGCGCCTCATCGGTGGCGATGTCTTTTGCTGCGAAGACCCGGCACCTCACTCCAAGGCGACGGCAACTTGCGGCTAGCGCAATTTGGGCGAAGCCAGAGAACGGGCTCGCATAGACAAATTCGTCGTGACCTTCTGCGATAAATTTTTTCAGGAATGGAATCAGGGCGCGCCGCTATGTGGCTATCTCCAAGTCATCCTCATACTGCGGTGCAACTTCGGAAGCGCAGGCCCAGGTCCTTTCGTTATGTTTCCGTGAAGGCTTTCAGGATTCAGAGGATTAAGTCGAAAAGAAGTCATGAATCGTAGGGGAGGCATTGCCCTCCGTTGGCTTGTGATCTCGGCGACCCAGGGGTGGGTCATTTTCGCGCTCCAGTACGCGGCCCTTTCGCTGGTCATCGGCTCGGCTGGCGGCATCGGTGTTTTGCCGTGGCTTTTTATAGGCCATGCGCTGATAGCTTTTGCTTTCGGGAGCCTCGCTCGTCGGGGTGATTTGGCCTCGCTCAAAAAACAATGGATTATCTTTTGTTCGCTGGCGCTCGTGCTTTGTTTTGCGGAACGCCACTTGGATTTGAAGTCGACGAGTTTGCTTCAGACTGCCGCCCTCTATTTGGCGGGACAAGTGCTCATTAGTTTTTTGCGCACGACGAGCCAACTCTTCTTTGCGACTCGCCTTTCGCCCATGAGTGGCGCGAGTGCGGCCACTAACTTGTCCATGGCTGAGGAAACAGGATTTCTTCTGGGCTCAGCGGCACTGTTGGCGGAGTATTTCCTGGGTGTCTCTTGGGGACCCTGGCTGTGGTCCACGCCTGCCGCTGTGGGTCTCGTGCTGGTCGCTCGCTCTCGAGTGGCGCTGCGGGCGGCGCCGTCTTTAAGTCTCGTACCGGAGGAAGGATCGGAGCCCCCGAACTTTCGTCGCGCTCTGTTCGTTAGCTTCGGGCTGATTGCCGCGCTCAAGTGGATCCTAGCCTACGGCTTCGCTCAGGGTTTACGTGAACTCGCGAATGCGCAGCTTTCGCTAGCCTGGCTCTTCTCGTCGCTCGCGTTCTTCCAATCGCTCGCGACGCTTGCAACTTTGGCTTGGGTGAATTCTACCGGGCGGGCGCCGACGTGGTTTCGGGGTTTCAGAATGATGCCGCTTCACGCCGGTCTGGTGTTTTCGGCGGCGCTAGTCTGCGTTTTCGCGAAGGTCGAGGTCTTCGCGGTCCTGCTTTGCTTGGGCGAGGTGACGCGCAAGGTTTTCGAGCATGGTTTTTACTCACGATCGATGCGCCTGCTCGTTGCTGGCTTGCCGAACCGCGATCGTACCCTTGTTCGACGCGGAGTCGAAAAGTGGTCCGTGCCCCTTGGCCTCGCGCTTGCCGGGCTGGTCTGCGCGATGCTCTCCGGGGTGGGACTGCGGGATTGGCCAATCTGGCTCACGGGAGCGGTGATCGCTGGAGGAGCTTTCTGGCTGCTAAGACTGAACCTGCGCCAAGTCGGTCACTATCACATGTCGCTCGTGAGCTCGAAAGATCTCGAGAGCCAGATCACCGCTATCCAGTCGCTCGGAACCCCGGACTACGTCGCTTATTCCTCGGCCCTCGTGCGCGTGCTCGAATCCAAACCGCGCCCCGTGCTCACCAAAAACTTGCTGCTTTCCTTGGGCCGCGCGGGCGATGCTCGCCACACCTCGGCGATCGCGGCTTTCCTGCGCGACGGGCGCGAGGACATCCAAACCGCGGCCGCCACCGCTCTGGGTTTGCTTCCGGGCCACCATGGAAACCTGGAACTCTTGCGCATGCTCCGAGAACTCGTGCGCAGCCGGCAAGAGCCTCGTCTATCGATGGTGCGGGCGCTGATGCGCAAGCTCGGGGGGCTTTCGATTCCCTATCTCATCGAAGTGCTCACCGAAGACGCAGACCCGCGGGTGAAAGCGAACACGATCGAGGTGATGGGCGAGTATGCTGCCGCTGAGCGGGATCAACACCTGATGGAATTTTTGTCGCAGTTTCTGGGCCAGAACCACTCACGTCGGGAGCGCGTGAATGCCGCCATCGCACTTTACCGCCGCAGTCCCTGGAGCGCGCAAGCCGAACAAGTGATTTTGGGTTTTATCGCCTCACCCCATCCTATGGATCGATCAGGCGCCGTTTTCGCCATCGGGGTGCTCAAGCTGAGGCACTTCGAATCGCTGCTCCTGGACCTTTGCACGGATTCCAATTGGCGCCACAAAAACGCGCTCCTCTCTCTGGTGCGCATCGGTCATCGCGGTGCCCTGAGGCGGGCTGTGTTGGCGTTGACTTCTGGGGACGACCCCGATTTCGCAAAAATCTTAGTGCTGGGTCTCAGCTTCCTGGACCCCTCGGAGCGTCGTCGTCTCTGGGAGGAGCTCGTGCGATTGGCTCCCGAAAGTTTGGACTTGGTGCAAGCCCGTCTGAGGGACTCGCAGCGTGAGTTCGATCTGGATCGAGATTGGTTGCGAGACGCCGAAGCGCACCTCGAGCTCGAGTTCGAGAAAAAAAAGGCCGCCTAGGGCCTTATGAGAGTTGTATCTCAAAGCCTTTGCACTTCATTTGAGTTTGTTTGTGAATTTTTTAAGGAGTGCAAACTTCAATCTAAACTTGGGGTGACTGACGGGGGTCCCGTCATCATCCCGTAATTACTAATGAGATCGAAGTCGAATGTAGCGCCGTGTAGCCAAGTGGCGCAAGGCAACATTTTTAGCGGAACTTGGAGCCAAAAACGCATCTTATCTCACCCCCTTTCCCCGCTCGCCCTAAGGTCGATAACCTTGGCGAGCTGGTCTTGTGGGAGCGAAAAGCCGAGCTTGTCTGTGACTCCGTCCAGATCGGTTCCTAGAACTCGCAGATAGCGGTTGGTGGTTTTGAGTTCCGCGTGACCTACGATAGCCATGACCTGGGCCAGAGAAACACCTTTAAGCAAAAGCTGCGTGATGAACGTTGCCCTGAGGTCGTGAAACTTCACGAGCGTGATGCCGATGCTTTTGCAGAGGTGCCTGAGCACACGCGCCTGTTCGTCCTTTTCCCATTCCCAAAATTTGTTAGACAGAGCTGCTGAATATGAGTGCACAGTATTCTCAGATAATGAAGTATGTTTAATTCAGTTTGAATCTCCTATTTACCAAGAGATCCTGGATATATTTTCAAAAATTGAACCCGAGAAAGTCCCCAGTTGAATTCTCAGCAGTCTAAAACACTAATCTTTGATCGGATCGAAGATTAGAAGAGCTAGGAAATACGAAGCAAAAACGCCGATCTGGATTTTTCCAGACCGGCGTTATCTTTTTCTGAAGTCTAACGGGCAGCGCCCGGCTTAAAGTTTAGGGTTATAAAATAAGCTCCAAAACAAAAGCATCCCGAGAATGTCCGTAATAGTCTTTGAGTTGATCTTTTAGGACAAAATTGAATCGACCGTATAGGCGATGCGCCGGAATATTTTCATCAGAAACTTTTAGAAAAACGGAACGCATGCCCTGGGCTGCCGCCTTGGTGATTAGGGCCGTCAGTAAGTTCGTTGCGATTCCTCTCGACCGCTGATTCTGCCTGACTGCAATATCCCAGATATATACTCGATACTTCTCTTGAATTGTGTAGCCGAGGAAGCCGGCTACAATGCCGTCGTTTTCAGCGACTAAAATCGTTTGCCGTTTCTGTGGATCGCTAAGATACTCGCGAAAATCTTCGAGAGTTGCTGCGACTTCCTGCGGATGGGCCTCAGACTCGACCTTAGAAATTTCTTGAGCGTCTACAGGGAGAGCGCTCCTGATCTTTACCACTCAATCAGGGTATCGTCGTTCTATTGAAGCGTCTAGAAATCCAATGTCTGAACTTCGCGGATCGCGGCGGAAAGTCCCAGCATTTCATCAGGTGTTTAATAAACTGAACTATGGCAAACGCTACGCGCGCAGGCCTCCGTAGCCCCAAAGCCTATAGCCAACCACAGGTCAGCGTAGCTTTTAAATTTCCAATATTTATCCAAAAAATTGCGGGGTTTGGCCGGCACAAATCAAGAGCATCCCAATGTTTAAGGGTTGATCTGTACTTCTTAAAGCAGTACAGTGAGGTTGTGTGGCAGGTGCGTTGGAGTCGGAAAGTTCAAAAACAGTTGGATGACCTGCCGGAGTATATCGTGGGGTCTTTTTATGACTGGGCCAAGGCAGTCGAGAAAGATGGAATGGAATCCATTCGAAAGCTCGCAGGATACCACGACGAAAAGTTGCGTGGCGAGTTGGCAGGGCTCCGGTCAGTGCGAATCTCAAAGGCGCACAGGGTCTTTTATTTCGAATCTGCCGACGGAAGCATCAAGGTCGCAGAAGTAACAAAGGTGAGTAAACATGAGTACAAAAAGTAAAAATTCATACGGAATCAAAGATCTCGAAAAGCGTCTTGGAAAAAGAAGCGTGGCAGCTTTCCTGAGATCTTGGCGAATGAGCAATGAGCTCTCTCAAGTAGCTTTTGCAAAGAAACTTGGTATCAGCCGTGCAAATCTCTGCGACATCGAAATGGGGCGCAAAGGTGTGAGTCCCGAAAAGGCCGCAGAAATTGCCAAGGTACTGGGATACTCTGTGAATCTATTGGTTGAGATGTCTATCGAAGAAAGCCTTGCTGCCGCAGGTCTCAAATACAGCGTTTCGCTCAAGCCCGCTGCTTAGGCCGTGTAGCACCGGTGTAGCATCCGTGTAGCAAAAAAGTAGCAAGCTACAGGTATTCCCAGAAATCTGATGAAATGAACAAGCCCACGAGCTAACCCAGCTTCGTGTTTAGAGGCGTTTGAGTTTGTTTGTGAATTTTTTGCGGAGTGCAAACTTCAACCTAAAATTGGGGTGACTGACGGGGGTCGAACCCGCGACCTCTAGAATCACAATCTAGCGTTCTAACCAACTGAACTACAGCCACCACAGCTGTCCGGGTCTGGGTAGACCCGATGACGATTGCGGTTCTACACACAATCCCCCGGGATTTCAAAGGCCATTTGCGGGTTTAGGTGCGGGCTCAGGGCTTTTCGGGCACAGTCCAGCAGGCGCCATCAGGGCCATCCATGATTTGAAAGCCCTCGGCCTCGAGGCGCTGACGGACTTTGTCGGCCTCCTCAAACTGCTTGTTCTTGCGCAGCTCCTCACGCGAAGCGAGCTCGAGGTCGACGCGTTCGGCGAGCTCGGGGGTGACTTTCATGCGGCTGAGTCGACGCGCGCGAATCGCCTGAATGGCTTGTGTAGGATCAGCCTCGAGCAGTCCAAACACGCGCGAGAAAATTTTCATGCAAGCGTGACCCCATGCGGACCAGAGTTCGGGTTTGTCTTCTTTATGGCAGATGCGAAGCGCGCCGAGCACGTGTCCGATCGCCTTGGCAGCGTTGAAATCGTCGAAAAGGCACTCATCGAGCTTATCTAGATTTTTGAAAGCCGCGGGCATCTCGATGTGACCGTAGTGCACGTGGGCATGCTCAAGAGCCTTCGTCTTCGCACGGTAGAGGCGCTCAACCAGGGCTTCGGCACGCAAGATCGCCTCATCGCTAAAGTCGATGGGGCTTCGGTAGTGATGCTGCAGGTAAATGAGCTTCAGCGTCTCGGCACCAAACTGCTCCAGAAAATCGTTGGTGCGGAAGATGTTGCCAAGAGACTTGGACATCTTCTCTCTCTGAATGGTGAGGAGCCCGTTGTGGACCCACTGGGGAGCAAGTTCTCGGTCAAACGCCGCTTCGCTCTGCGCGATCTCGTTGTCGTGGTGTGGGAAAATGAGGTCCAGACCCCCCATGTGAATGTCGAGTCCTTCTGGGAAGATCGCGTGGATCATCGCAGAACACTCGATGTGCCAGCCGGGTCGACCCTCGCCCACGTCCATAAAATTCCACGAGGGCTCGCCGGGTTTTGCGGCCTTCCAAAGCGCGAAATCGAGAGGACTCTGTTTGGCCTCGCCCACTTCGATGCGTGCGCCGGCCTGCATGTCATCGGGGTTGCGCTTGGACAGCTTGCCATAGGGCTTGAATTTTTCGACGCGGAAATAGACGTCTTTGCCAAACGGAGTATCGGCCGCATAGGCAAAATCTTTGGTCATAAGCCCGCGGATAATGGCGTGCATACCTTCTACGTGTTCAGTCGCGTGGGGAATAAAATCCGGTCGGCGTACTGCGAGCTGCGCGAGTTCGGAGTCGTAAGCCGCTTCAAACTCTTTCGCGACAGATCTTGCGTCACGGGACTCGTCTTGAGCCTTCTTGATGATTTTATCGTCGATGTCAGTGACGTTGCGAGCGAATCGAACTTTGTAGCCCGCGTACTCGAGCGTTCGCACGACAAGGTCACCTGTGAGCGCGGCTCGCGCATTGCCGATGTGAGTGAATCCGTAAACCGTGGGCCCGCACATGTACACGTTCACGACACCCTCTTTGAGGGTCTTGAGCGGCTCTTTTCTGGCTGAGAGGGTATTCGTGAGCAAAATAGTGGGAAGTGCCATCGGGAAATCTCTTCTAAAAGACTACGGCGAGCAAGTCGAGAAACCAAGGGTCGCCAAAAATAGTGAACCCGAGGGGAGCGTTCCTTGCTCTCCTCGGGTCCGTCGTATCGCGAGGTCCATCCTTGGACCCACATTAACTGATGATCTTTAGGCGAACGCGTCGAAGATCTCGCGGATTTCGCTCTCAACCACGTCTTCGCGCAGCTGCTGAGCAAGCGAGAGTTCCTTAATCAGGAGGCTCTTCGCGGTGTCGAGCATCTTGCGCTCTCCGAAGCTGAGGTCCTTGTCCGTTTTGAGACGGAACAAGTCACGCATGACTTCGGCGATTTCGTACACGGAGCCGGTCTTGATCTTTTCCATGTACTCGCGGTAGCGGCGGTTCCAGGTCTGGTTGTCGACCGCAACTTCTTTGGTCTTGAGAATCTTATAGATCTTGGGAACATCTTTTTTCGCGATGATCGAACGCAGACCAACATCCTTGACCTTATTGGTGGGGATGAGGATCGTGCTTCCGTTCTCGAGCAACTGGAGGATGTAGAAGTATTTCTTCTTTCCGCCGATGTCCTTTTCCTGAACTCCCCGAACGACACCTACGCCGTGGGATGGGTAAACCGCATTGTCTCCGACTTTAAATATGGCCAAATTAAATGACCTCCGTCCTTGGACTAAATTTGCTTCCCAGGCACCGGTTCTTGAGGGATCCTATAAGAGGACCGAATTTGTGGGGCACAATTTTTGTGACTCGCCACGTTATTCACAAGAAACACAGGGCCTTAAAGTGAAGGGAGTGTATCACTGATGCTGTTTAAACACAAGGTAATACTCGCGTCGGGCTCACCACGGCGCAAAGAACTCATAGGGTATCTATTTAAAAATGCTGAGGTTTTGCGCTATCCGTGCGAGGAGCCGGTTTGGCAAAAAGGGCAGTCCGCCGAGGACTATTTGCACAGCTGTCTCGATGAGAAATGGCGCAGCGCGCTACTTGCTCTAAAGGCTCCCGGAGACGCGCTGCTTCTCGTGGCTGACACGATTGTCGTGCAGGGTTCGCGCGTGCTTGGAAAACCTCGCAATCCGACCGAGGCCGCCGAGATGCTCAGGGCGCTTTCTCTGAAGCCGCATCTGGTTTGGACCGGCTTTCGGGTGGGGCGCGCGGACGGCTCGGCGAGTGCGACTCAGCAAATCGTTGAGTCGAAGGTGAGCTTTCGCAAACTCAGCTCGAAAGAGATTCGAGATTATGTGCGTAGCCGCGAGCCCATGGACAAGGCGGGGGCCTACGGTTTCCAGGGGATTGGCATTCAGAACATCGCTCGCATCGAGGGGGCTTATTCAAACATCGTCGGTCTGCCGCTCGACGAACTCCGCAAGGCTGTCCTAAAACTGGGCGTTCAATGAATCCTGTTTTGGAAGATTTCCAGCGGCGTTTTGAGAGTGCGTGTGCCCGAGCGGGGCATCCCGTGAAGCTTGTGGCTGTCTCCAAGGGGCAGCCCAGCCTGCGCATTGAGGAGTTCTTAACTACGGGACTCGAGTTCTGGTCGCTGGGTGAGAGTTATCTCGAAGAACTTCTCGCAAAAAAAACACACTTCCAAAATGAACGAGCAAATCTTAGATGGCATTTCATCGGGAGGCTGCAGTCCAGAAAACTTCCAGAAATCTTAGGGGCCTGTGAGGCCGTGCACACGGTCTCGCGTCCGAAAGAGCTTGGAATTATCGCAAAGCAGGCGCGGGACTTTTTTGTGCAAGTGAATGTTTCCGGCGAGGCCTCAAAGAACGGCTGTGCTCCGGCAGATCTTTCCCAAGTTTTGGATGAGGTGGCGCGTCTTGGACTCTCCTCAAACTGTCTTGGGCTGATGGCCCTGCCTTCGTCTCTCGAAGAAGTTGGGGAGTCGCGGGTGCGTTTGGAAATGACTGCGCTCCGGAAGCTCCGAGACGAGAAGCTTCCACGAGGTCTACTTAACATGGGAACTTCCGGTGATTTCGAAATCGCAATCAGTGAAGGAGCCGACGTGATTCGGGTGGGCAGCCTTCTTTTTGGGGAGCGAGTCTAAAATTTTCTTAGAGAGGGACGGCTCTTAGCGAAGAGCTCGACACCCAACCGCGGCCAGCATCTGGACCCTCAACCTCGGTGAAGCTTCCGCTCGTGCGAATCACGCGAACACGAGTCCCTGGTCGAAGAGCGGATTTCTCTTCGCTGTTTTCTAAGGGAGCGCTTCGGAGCGGAGCCGCCTCGAGGCTTGCGACGGTGGCGAGGCTCGATCCGGTGCTGCTAAAGCCTGCGAGAGCAAAAAGAGTTGCAAGAACGATTGAAGTCGGGATCCAGATCTTGCGCGCCAATCCTTTTCGCAAGAAGGCCCACATGAGAAACAACCACGTCAGAAACAGTGCGCCTGCAAAAAGTTCTATTGGGCGCACGTGCGAGGCGATTTTGTAGCCCCATTCCGCGGGATGAGAGAGAGGACGGCCTTGGCCGCCTTCAATTTTTTCTTGCGCAAAACTCAGATCATCGCGGAGCTCGGAGTTCCAACGATCAAGGCTCACAGCATTTTGAAAATGAAGGACGGCTTGGGGCCAGTTCTCGAGCCTGGCGAAAGCGCGACCAAGGTTGCCTTCGAGCTGAGCTGAGGTGTATCCGGCCGTGCCGATTTTTTGAAGGAGCTCGATAGCCTGTCCAAGTTCAGTCTGTTTGGTGTCTTTGTCGCCAAGGATCTTGAGAGCCTGGGAGTAGGCCTCATCGATTGAGAGTGCTTGTTCGCTCATGGAGGCTTAATTAGGCCTGGGCGCTGCCCTGGGTTGAGCTTGTCTGAAGATCTTCGAGTTCAGACTCTAAGACGCGAACAAGGGTCTCGAGTTCAGCGATCTGAGCCTTGAGTTTGCGGTTCTCGTTCTCGAGGGTGACAAGATCAGAGTTCTCAGCTGCGGCGAAGTCGCGAGCCTTAACGGCCTGTTGCGGAAGATCGTCTCCCTTGCGAGAGAAGAGCGGGGCCGCACTCATGACGTTCAAGGTATCCGGAAGCCAATAACGACCTCGCTCGAGTTTGAACTCGATGCTCTTCGAGCGAATTCGACGACGGAGCGTCGATAGGCTGATGCCATATTTGGCTGCAAATGCGTGAAGGTCGATCCATCCCCCGTGATCCATACGTTTCACTTTAAACACTTTCTTTGAGGATGCAAGCACTTGGAGTGCAACTAGTTGCTGGATTGGAGCTTGAGTCTTAGACTGAGTGCCATGGTCCGCATCCGAGACGAAGCACGCATCGACCTTAGCTCGAAGCGCAAGGTCGCATTTATCTGCAGCGGTGGCGCGGTCAAGGCGGCGGCGTTCCACGTCGGCGTTGCGCTCGCAATCGAGCATGCGGGATTTGTCTTTGAAGGGGGTCTTGCCGGCCAAAACTCTGAGCTTGGATCCGTAGATCCTGCAAAAGTTATCAACACCTTTGTGGGTTCTTCGGCTGGAACTCTGATCACGGCTTACTTGGCCAGCGGAAAAGGACTGAAGGATTTGCTTGCGACCTTTCGCAATGATCCGAGCAGTCAAGCAATCCCCGGCATGAAGTACTGGGAAATGCTTTCGCCCCGAGTGAGTCGTCCGTGGGACATTATGGGATGGAACACCTTTCTCTTGAAAATGCTCAAGGGTCAGATGCTTCAAAGTCCGCTTAGCACTTCGGGTATCGTGCGGTATCTTCATCAGAACATTCTTGAGACAGACAATTTCTCCGAACTGCGCGCGGACTTTTATGTGGTGACCACGGAGCTCAATCGCCCACGTAAGGTGATCTTCGGCAAGAAAAAGATCGCAAGTGCTGACCCTACTTATGTTTATAGAAACGACGTGAGCATTGCGGATGCTTGTGCTGCCAGCATGAGTCTGCCCCCGATTTATCATCCCTTCCCTATTCAAATTGATGGTAGAAAAACGGATTTCTACGACGGTGAAATTTGGGAGCCACTCAGTGCTCACATCGGCAGGGACCTTGATTGCGATTTGGTTATCTGCAGCTACACACATCAACCTCTCAGGGTGCCATCGAATCGGTCTGAATCGGTTGCCGACATGGGCGTCGAGAGCATCACCCTTCAGGCCATCTATCAGTCCATCGAACAAAAAATTCGCGCGGCTCGTGGCACGCGAAAACGTGAACGAGATATCGTCGAACAGATCTCTAAGTTCTTCCGTACCCACGAGCTCTCAGAGGATCTCCGCGACAAGCTGATCAGTGAGGTCGAGGAGCGGATGATCTACAAGCCGTACATTGACTATATCTATATTCATCCACGCCCGACTGACGTCGAGATGTTCAGGGCTCCTCACTTCTCGCTGAAGCGCCGGACGACCGAAGAGATCGTGAAAAAGGGGTACATCGCAGGACGAGTCGCAATGCGCGACCTCTATCTCAGTCCTTAGAACTGGGTTTGCGAGATCGTTCCACGTTGAGTGCGAACGACTTGGATGCCGCGGCCTTGGCCGGTTTTCGTGTCAACGAGAACAATGTGCCATTCCCCTTCGGGCAGGCCAGAAATCACAAAACGCGCGTCCTTCGGGTTCAGCCCTTCGGCCGATGCCGTCAGGCTGTTTTGTTTTCCGAAGTAGAAGACTTTTGCATTCTTAAACATGCGACCGTTAGATCCGTAGACCCGTAGTGAAAATTTGCGACGGATATTTTCGGGGCGCACGGCACCAATGACGTAGCTTTGGTTGAGGCTTGCCGACGCGTCGACGGTTTTTAAAACCTCGTCGAGCTGCTCCAGAGTGAAGAGAGGAACGAAATCAGGCAGAGCTTCGCTCAGGGCCGGCGTGTTGAGCCAGGTTTTTAAGTAGCCTTGCGACTGAATTTCGATCAGATCGACACTCGGACGCTCAAAGGCCTCGTTGAGGTCAAGAATGCCGTCGGCGTCGGGCTCGTAGAGGCCGCGCTGTCCGCCAATACTCGCGTAGATTCCGGTTTCGGGTCTCTCGAGACTAAACGAATCAACAAGCTGTGTGCTCAGCACGCGAGCTTCAGGCTCGATGAGTGTCGTGGTGAGAACGGGGCTCAGGCCCTTGAGGTCGATCAGCTGAGCGGGCCATTCGCGAATCTCTTGAGTGCCGAGGTCTTGTTTGGCCAGCAGGTATTGGAGCGAGAGATCCAGCTCGTTGATCATGAAGTCACCACGCGGACCGGTTTCTTTGGCGGCGGGATGGAAGAGTCCAAAGAGTCCGAGTGAGTAGAAACTCGTTTGAGTGTCTCTTAGGAATTGATCGAAGCTCACTTTTTCAATGGGCTTTAGCTGACGACTGAGAAACTTTCCGATCAAGATGGCATGGCCGGGCTGCGCTGTTTGGTTGAGTGACTTGAGGATGGGGCCAAGGCGCGCTTCTCGGTAGAGCAGCACGGGGGAAATCATCCCTTTGACGGCATAGCCAACGGCGGGAAGATACCCCGGCGCATTGACGATGTAACGAGCCGAGTAAGCGTTGGGATAGGGGACAAATGCGAGACCCTTTTTGTTGGGCTTCGAAGTGAGATTTGAATTGGGGTGAAGCCATTGAACGTTCGCGCCCGGAACGGTTTCAAAACGGCTCTCTAAGAACGAAGATTCGTCGAGGACGTAGACTCCGGCACGCGCACTTTCCAGGTTTTTTAGTTTGGGGACGTCGTTGGTTTTGACGACGATCTTGGCCTCTTTTTCGAGGTCTTTTAAGATTTCCTTAGTCGGCCTTTCTGGAGCCCCGACCACGAAAGCGGGCGTTGGGGTCGGGAGCTTGGCCGCCGGAGCGCTAACAGCTTCGGAATTCGCCGCGACAAGGACGGGCAAATCAGCGAGCGGCGATACAGGTTCGAGAGCTTTGACCGAGAGTGTGGGAACTTGCGATGCCGCGACTTTTACTTCTTCTATGAGACGCGCGGGAGTGCGCTTGGCTTCGCTGCGTTCGACATATTCCGCGACAATTTTTTCGGGCAAGAAGGGGCGAAGTGGACCCGAGTCGAAGGTCTGGTCGAAGAGCAAAGATTTGTGAAGAGGTTTTAGAGTCGCGGGGAGTTGAGAAAGAACTTGAGGTTGCTTGGAAACTGCTGCGAAGGCGCAAGGTTGACTGGCCACAAAGCCCAGGCCCAACACCCATATTGAATTTTGACGGCGTGAAATTTTCATAGAAACGACTCCCTCGAAATTTCCTTTTGCAACATCTCTAATGTACTGTGAAAAAAAGGACTCGAACATGCAGGCAATAGACAATTCCCTGGCTCCCCTCGCAGCGACGCTGAGAACGCGTTTTCCGACCGAATTGGGTGGTGCTGTGAGTCTCAAAGTCGAAGTGTTGAGTGGAGACGCCTCGAGCCGGCGCTATTACAGAATTCATTCGGATGCGCATCGGTATGTTCTCCAGGTGGATCAAGCCTTCCCAGAAATAAATCTCGATTCGCATGCTTACATCAGCGCGCTCAAGCTCTTCGATCGACTGAATATGCCTGTCCCACACTTCTGCGGGGCATCCTCGAGTGAGGGTTGGATTCTCATGCAGGACCTGGGCGATGTAACTCTGCAGCAACGGCCCGAAGAGTGGCTCTATCAAGAAGCGATCGATCTCTTGGTGCGCCTGGTCTGCGAGGGCGAAGAATTCCGGAGACAAAAATTTGACGCGATCTACGCCGGCCCTCACTTCGGATGGGCCTTTGACGAGACAAAGCTCAGTCAGGAAATGGCTTACACGGCCAAGCACCTTGTGCAGGGCTATTTCGGCGAGGACCCTGATTTATTTCAGAAACTCGTGCGTCCGACGGTGCTCGAGCTAGATCGTGTGCCGCGCTTTCTGTGCCACCGGGATTACCACTGCCGAAATCTTATGGTGCACGACAGCAAACTTTGGGTGATCGATTTTCAAGACGCTCGACTCGGTCCGCTGACTTATGACGTCGTCTCGCTTCTCTGGGATCCCTATGTGCAAATCTCTTTGCCGCTGCGCTCAAAACTTCTTGCGCATTGGGAGAAGCGTCTTCAGCAGGAGTCGGCATCGCGCGGACTGGACGAGGTTGCGCAAAGAATTCCCCCGGGCTCTTTGGGAGACGGAGGCGCGCTGCGCTTCGAATTAGAGCGCATGAAGGTGCAAAGGCTTCTTAAGGCCGCGGGCTCCTACGCGAGTTTCTATTTCCTTAAGGGCCGCACCGATTATCTGCCGTCAATTGAGCCCGCACTTCGCTCGACTGTAGAGGCTCTTAAGACGCTGCTCGGCAATGCCGGGTGGGCGAGTCGCGAAGATGAAAGACTTTTGACTTTGTTAGAAGCTTTTCTGTCACGGGATTCAGCTATAATCGAAAAAAGATGAACGTCACCGGATTGATACTAGCGGCTGGGTTTGGCACTCGCTTGCGTCCCAGCACGCAGTTTTGCCCTAAGCCGCTGATTCCAGTTGGTGGAATCGAGCCACTTTTTCATGCGTTGTTTCAGATGCAAGAACTTGGCATTAAAGACGTCGTCGTCAACGCCCACTATCTCTCAGATCAAATCGAGCGCGCTGTCCTGCGCTGGTCGAGCCTCCTCCCCTCGCTTCGAATCGTGATTTCTCGAGAAGAGCCATCGATTTTGGGAACCGGCGGCGCGATTCAAAAGGTTTTGGCAGATTACTCTGAACTTTTTCACGGACGAGGTCTTTTGGTTCTCAATGGCGACACGCTAGCGGCATTTGATCTCCGTCCCCTGGTTCAGGACCAGTCCCACGGGTCGCGCTTCGCGATCTCGCTCGTGTCTGAGCATCTCACAAAGTACAAACCTCTTTGGACGGGACCTGAAGGCGCCTGGGTCGGAATTGGACCAACGGCTCCCGAGCCCGGAGCGCAGCCTGCTCATTTCCTGGGTGCGCACTATATTTGCGGTCAAGACGTGACGTATCTGTCCGAGCATCTCCCAGAAAAAATTCTGGAAACAGATCTCTTCAATGGCATCTATCGGCCTCTCGTAAATAAGGGCTCAAACCCTCGAGCCGTCGTCTCAATGGAAAAATGCTCCGAGCGTCGTTACACCGCCGAGACTTTTTGGTTCGACATGACCAACACAGAGTTCTTGCTTGAGGCCCAACGGTTTGTTCTTGAGAACCTGGAACAAGGATCGTGGTGGTCGCGAGTTCTTGTCGCCAGGCATCCACGAATTCGTGAGCGCAGTCCTGGCGTTTGGATCGATGCGGGCACGGAGCTCAAATGTCGTTTTTTGCGACCCGCTATCTTCGTTGAGACCATCCAAGGAGAACTGGAAAGACGCTTTGGTCCGCTTGAGGTGGGACCCAACGCTTCGATGATCCACGACTACGGGCGCATGACGACAGGCGACGTGAGCTTGCCTCCGATTCGGATCTCGAATTCCGTCGTACTGGTGTCGAGAGAATCTCCTGAAACAACTTGTCCCTCTGATATTCACGACGAAATTCGGGTTCTCTAAAGGTTCGAGACGGATGGGAAGCTTTATTTTTCGTCGTCTGCTCGCCGCCATCCCGGTCATCGTGGGAGTGGTGACACTCGTGTTTTTTCTGGTTCATTTTATTCCAGGCGATCCCGTCGAGATGATGCTTGGAGATGCGGCGGCAGTTGCTGACAAAATTCATCTTAGACACATACTGGGCTTGGATCTGCCCTTGCCGCAGCAATATCTTCTTTTTTGGAAAAACATATTTAATGGAACATGGGGAACATCGATCGCATTCTCTCGACCTGTACTCAGCCTGATTCTCGATCGTTTTGGAGCAACCCTGCTTCTTTCTTTCACGAGTCTTGTGATCGGGGTCTTGCTCAGTTTTCCGCTTGGAGTGAATGCCGCCCGCCATGCAGGTTCTAAGACCGACACGTTCTCGGTGGGTTTTTCTCTGCTCGGAATGAGTGTGCCGATTTATGTTGTGGCGCCCGTTGCGATTCTTATTTTTTCGGTGAACTTGAGAATTTTCCCGGTAGCCGGCTATGGGACCTTGGCGCATTTGGCTCTACCGGCGCTGTGCTTAGGTTTTGGATTGTCTGGAATTCTCACCCGCATGGTTCGAACGTCGATGCTGGAATGCCTTGGTGAAGACTACGTGCGCACTGCGCGCTCGAAGGGACTCGCGGAAAGAGACGTGCTTTTTAAACACGCTCTCCGGAATGCGATGATTCCGGTGATCACGATTATGGGAAATATGCTCGGGGGACTCCTTGCGGGAGCGGTGATCACGGAGACGCTTTTTGATTGGCCGGGCATCGGGAAGCTTTTCTTTTCCGCGTTCCAATCGCGCGACTATCCACTCGTCCAAGGCGTCGTTCTATGGATTGCGGTGAGCTACGTTCTCATCAACCTCCTGGTCGATATCCTGTACTCACTTGTCGACCCTCGTGTGAGGTTTGATTCATGAAAGCGCAACGACGGGGACAGGCCTCGCTTTGGATCGGTGGCGGCGTTGTCGCAGTGATGATCCTCGTTTCTCTTCTCACACCCTTGCTTCCCTTCTCGGATCCGCAGGCGCTGCGCCTATCGGAGCAATACGCGCGACCGAGTTGGACACATCCTTTTGGGCTCGGAGAAAACGGTATTGATCTTCTTTCTCAAGTCTTTTGGGGCGCGAGACTGTCGCTCGGTGTAGGACTCGGCAGTGTTTTTGTGTCGGCGTTTGTCGGACTATTTTTAGGGTCGTGGGCCGGATACAAGCGCGGGCGCTGGGACGACATTCTGATGCGGCTTGTGGACTTGCTTTATGCTTTTCCAGGCATTCTGTTGGTAGTTGCACTCGCAGCGGTTCTCGGTCCGAGCGTTCGGAACATGATGATTGTGATGATTGCGACGTCGTGGGCCGGATACGCTCGCCTGATGCGCGGTGTGACTCTCAGTTTGCGAGAGCGCGAATACGTGCACGCGGCAGAAGCTCAAGGCGCTTCGACCTGGCGGGTGCTCGTTTTTCATCTCTGGCCCAACCTCTGGGCGCCCTTAGTGGTTCAAATGACGTTTGGTCTTGGCGGCGCGATCATGGTCGAAAGCTCTTTGAGTTTTCTTGGGCTTGGAGCTCCTGCAGGAACGCCGTCTTGGGGACAGCTTCTTAATCAAGGACGCGAAGTGCTCACCACCGCGAGCCATGTGGTGATCGTGCCCGGCGTAGCGCTGGCGCTGACGATTTTGGGGTTGAACTTATTGGGCGATGGTTTGCGGGATCGATTCGATCCCAAGACGCGCTGAAGTGGGACGTTTTCGAAAGGGTAAAGAGTTATGAGGCAATTAGAAGATATTGAAAAAAAGGTCGGACAGCTTTTGGTTGTTGGAATTCCTGAGCCACGCTTTGACTCTGAGGTCCTACACTCGTTTGTGCGGATGGGCGTGGGCGGAGTTATTCTTTTTAAGCACAACTACGAATCGCCGGAGCAGCTTGTCGGCCTCACCAACACGATTCAAAAAAATCTCATTCCCGCTAGCTACAAAGGGCATCCTGTCTGGATAGCCGTCGATCAGGAAGGGGGGCGTGTGCAGCGCTTTAAGGACCCCTTTACTGTGATGCCCGCCGCGGCCACGTGGAGCGCTTTGAATTCTCCCAAAACTTGTTTTGAAGCAGGTTTCATCATGGGTAAAGAGCTTCGTGCCTGCGGGATTAATTTAAACTTTGCGCCAGTGGTGGACGTTCTACAAACCAACGCTAAAGCCATCGGCGATCGGTCTTTCTCTAGTGATCCTCAAGTGGTTGCGACAATGGGGTCCGCTGTCGTGCGCGGAATCCAAAAGGCAGGTGTCCTCGCCGTGGCCAAGCATTTTCCAGGGCACGGTTCTGTGGAGCCCGATTCTCACGAAGAACTTCCTGTGAGTCCAAAAACGGTGGAGCAGCTCGAGGAGATCGACTGGATTCCTTTCCGTCGTGCCATTCGTTCGCGCGTTGAGGGAATCATGACAGCACATATTCTCTTCGAGAACATCGATCCTTCACGTCCCGCGACGCTGTCTCGCAAGCTCTTACAGGACTCTCTGCGAAAAGACTTGAGATTTACGAAGCTGATTTTTTCGGACGATCTCGAGATGGGGGCCATTAAGAAGAAGTACGATCTCCGCGATGCAGCGTTTCTCGCGTTGCAGGCGGGCTGCGATCAGCTCATCTTTGGGCACGAGTGGGACAAGGTTGAGGATGTTTGGTCTCATCTCTCGAAAGCGTTTATGGATGGGGCTCTTCCCATGTCTCGACTCGATGAGAGTCTTGCGCGTGTGACAGAGCTTAAGATGAAGTACTTGAGCCCGTACCGCGATGCCAACTTGGAAGACGTGAAAGCCTTCGTTGGACAGGCCTCGCACCGAACGATTGCCAAGTCGATCGCAAACGGAATTGTGCCGGAATCGATTCTTGAAGACGACGACGAATAAGATGGCTGAGTGCATCATGACGATGATGCACTCAGCCCCTAAAAATTCTTACATTCGCAAACAGACTTTCCCTTAGGGATTTTGCTCCCTAAATTGAGGGCTCTTCCTTGGGAGGGGAGCTCTATGAACTGTTTCGCAAGTCGTGCCGCCGCTGCAATTGTCACCTTTTCTTCGCTAAGTCTTTTCGCGAGTCCGGGTTCGAGTCTTCTTCCCAAAGCTCGAGGTTCCTATGTGCCTCAGCGAGTCCTGGTGAAATACAAGAACCCGCAGATCCAGCAAGACTTCATGCGCGAGATGCAGCGACCCTCAGGAAACGCATTCCGTGGACTTCGCCAGATGGGGTCGGTTCAGCGCCTCACGAAGATGTCGGCACACACGGACCTCTTGCGTTTTGCGGCGGGTGCCGAGGTTGGCGATATTGTCGCAGAACTCCAGAAAGACCCTCGTATTGAATGGGCTCAGCCCGACTATTACCTTTCGATCTTTACAAGTCCCGACACGATTGCTGACCGCTCTGAGACGATGGATTCGTTGAATGTTGGGTTTGCATCGCTCTTGAACGGGCGCTCTAGCTTGTTTGCCCAGGTGGCCTCGGGCAAGCCTGTTGTTCCCAGTTCGAATCCTGTCTTTGATCGTCCAGTTACAGAGGCCCCCGAAGGTCTTCCCGATGCCCTTGAATCCGACTTGTGGGGCATGAAACGCGTCGGCGCAGCGGCAACCTGGAATCTCCAGCGCGGAAGCCGGAGCATCGTCGTTGCTGATATCGACACCGGCGTTGATTACAACCATGAAGACCTTCGTCACAACATGTGGTCGGGCCTCGGCTACGACTTTGCGGATAAAGACGCATTTCCTTGGGACACCCACGGGCACGGAACGCACACTTCGGGCACGATCGGCGGAACGGGCGGAAACGGTGTTGGTGTTTCGGGTGTTGTGCAAAAGGCCTCGATCATGGCGCTTCGCTTTATTGGAACGGAAGGTTACGGAACCACTTCAGATGCAATTCTTTCGATCGACTATGCGGTGAAAAACGGCGCTCGAGTGCTGAGCAACTCATGGGGCGGTGCTCCTGAAGAAGAGGACGCCGAGAACGTCGCACTTGAGGATTCCATCAAGCGTGCGAACGATGCGAACGTTCTCTTTGTGGCTGCAGCAGGCAACGACGGGACCAACAACGACACACGTCCCATGTATCCCGCTTCGATGACCGTCCCCAATATCATTACGGTGGCTAGCACCAGCTCGTCAGATCGTCGCTCTTTCTTCTCGAACTTCGGCGCACGCACGGTGCACGTAGGCGCTCCTGGATCGAACATTATGAGCTCGGTTCCTGGAAATAAGTACATGATGAACAGTGGCACTTCTATGGCATGTCCGCATGTCGCAGGCCTTGCTGCGCTCATTCTCTCGGAACGTCCCGACCTCTCCGCTCTTGATGTCAAACAAATCATCATCGATACGGTTAGCCCTCTCGCTGCTCTCCAGGGTATAACTGTATCAGGCGGCATCATTAACGCTTCGGCCGCCCTGGAGAGGGCAAGGACTTTTGGGAATTGATTTTGACCAAGCACTGCACATTCTTTGCTTAGGTTCTCCCGAGCAGGTTAAGGGTCTTCAGTGGGCCCTTGACCATCACTCGCCCTCGCGTCGCCACTACAAAATATATCGCGCTCAGCTCCAAGACATTCGTGACCACTATCAGAACTACAATTTTATTGTGGTCCTGCTGGACCTCGGCCAGCCTGTTCCGATCGAGACACTCCGTGATGTGGCGCAATCTCGAGATGGGCTCTGTTGTTTCATACAGCCGACACCTGGACAGCTTCTGGCGTTGAGCGAGGCGTCATCTTGGGGGGCTATGGCTTGGGACGGGGTCTCCTTCGATGAGATTTCCAACAAGATAGAGCAACTTGTCAGGCAGAATGAAGACAGCATTCATCGCAAAGCTTTCTTAGATTCGGCGACGACGTGGATCAAGAAACGGGTGGGCGCTGTCGGCCAGTTGCAACTCCTCAATCCACCCAAGTCTTGGTCGGGATTTGCGTTCCGCACGCTTGATCGTTCAGAGGGACTCTTAAGCCTTGGCATGCTCGATTCCGAGTCGAGTTGGAAGCTGCCTCTTCCAGGCAGTGGAGATATCTGCGAGCTGCGCCATTTCGATGGAAAATGGTCTGTGAAGCCGCTCAGCCGCGATGTGCCCGTCGAAGTCAAAGGCGACATGGAAAACCTGCGCACAGGCGATCACATCATGATCGGCGACTTGAAATTTCTTGTTGGCATGGACCCCGAGGTCGAAGAAATTTACTCCATCGCACGCAAACTTTCGATTATTGGAGATGAGACGATACACGAGTCGAGCGACGAGCCGCGTGTGGCGTTTTCAGCGAGTGACCTGGAATCGTATTTCACCTCCCTTTTGTACAGTCAAGCTGTCGGCGAGGTGCAAGTCAGATCGGCGCATCGCCGGGCACTTATCTATTTTAACTCTGGAGTTGTGAGTCACGCGGTTTCGGGAGCGGTGAGCGGACTCAAGGCGCTCCTGCGGAGTGTCCTGTGGACCGATGTCGAGTGGAGTTTCACGCCAGACCAAGAACACTCCGAAATCCACGATACGATGAAACTCAGTTTGCTAGGCTTCACGCGGAGCGTGCAGGAAGCGCGGAAGCTGCTCAAAAACGTGCAACCATTTATGCCACCACCTTCGGTGTCGTTGCTCGTAGATCCTGCGGTCTTCCAGACAAAAGTTGATTGGGGTGTGGCCGAGGCGCGCGTGCTCGCAAGCGTGGCCGAATACTCGCTCGTGCGAGATGTGCTCAACTACTGTCCCTTGCCCGACATGGAAATATATGACACTCTCATCAGCCTTAGAAAACAGGGCCTCGTTAAGCCTATAAAGACAATAGCCAGGAGAAACGCATAAACATGTCGATGCTCGCACGGTACAAAAAAAACAGTCAGACCATGATGGAACTGGTGAAGCTTATCGAAGAATCGAGCGAGCCCAAGCGCTCCAATCTTTTCAATATGGTCACGCAGGAGGATCCCGAGTTTGGCGCCAAAATCCAAAGACGACTTTTCGATTGGGAAAAGTTTAAGGCGCTCGAGGACAGCATCGTGGCCGAAGTGATCTCAACGTGTCCTGCAAAGATCATGGCGCTTGCACTTTTTGGCGAGGCCGAAGCTTTCGTGAGGCTTGGTGAGCGCTGTCTCGGAAACAAGTTTTCTGAATACAAATCGGAGCGTGATGTGTTTCTGGAGCGACCCCCTTCGGAGTCTCAGGTTGAATCGGCCCGTCGTAAAATCGTTTCAGAAGCTCGTAAGCTCGAAAGCGAAGGCGCCTTCAAACTCATGGATTACGAAAAAATAGACTCGATGTCGGCTGGTGGGGCCGGAGTCAACAGTGCAAGTCTAGCGGGGGGTGGAGGCGGTCCCGTGGGGAGCGCTCTTGCTGATGCGGGTGCCCCCTCGTTAGACTCGTTCCAAATGGAGTTGCCGCCCACGGGACTGATCGGCGAACGCTTCGAGGAACACATCAAGAAAGAACTTGGACTCAAGTAAAATGCCCCCGCCACTCGAAAGAGTCGCAGGGGCATTTTAAATTTGTAAAAACAGAATTTGTTAGAAGGTGACGCCGGCAAGCACGTCGATCACGCGATGCTTTGAAGATTCGTCGCCCGTAGGCGCGTCAGCTGTATTCTTCAGGCCGTAGAGATAACGGGCTTCAAGGGTCAGCGTGGTCACTCCAAGAGGTAGCGACACGCCGACTCCACCTACGAGACCAAAATCAGATTTCGCGCTGTCAGAAAACGTGACAGTGCTTTCGGTGCCCGACGATGTGGTGAGAGTTCCGTCACCGAGGATCATGGAGTAATAGAGACCCCCGGTGAGCGAGAGCAGTGGAATGATCGCAAAGCGCGCTTGAACGGGAACTAGGAGAGAATTGAATGACAGGTCGGAGCCATTGAGGGCAGGGATTGTTCCCGTTCCAAATCCCACCGTCCGCTTGGTGTAGAGCACGTCGACAAGAACTCCGATTGGCCCGAGTCCGATGTCAACGCCAAGACCGCCTTCGTATCCCATGCCCTGCGTGGAGTAGCTGCTAACTGAATTTCCAGCAGAGTTCGTGGCGGCGACAGAGCTGAGGTTGATGCCACCCTTAACGCCAAGGCTCACGAGCGCTTGCGCGGGGTTTGCAGAAAGGATTCCGATCAGTACGAGGGCCGAGTTGCGAAGAAAAGGTGGTTTTAGAAATTTCATGTGTTTGTCCTCCAAAAGTTGCACAACACTAACCTCTTTATATTCTGCCTCTGAAGGAGTCCTGACAAGGACGACTCTTAGACGCCTGTGCTGATGCGCAGCATAAGCGTCAAAATCTCGACACATTAAAAACTTTTCGAGAGATCAAGTCCGCCGTGCACCAGGACTGAGCTCGGCTTCGTTGTAACTTTGCGCGCCTGCCGCAAAGTTGAAGTTTTGTTTTTCTGGGCCCTCTAGTTCCGGCGACTCGAATCGCATCACAGGAACTTTGATGCGAAGAGGCCTACGAAGCGGAAGGGTGTCATGGTAAAGATTGTCCCGCGTCGATGAGAGTGCTGCAACGAATGTGGTAGTCCCCACTGGGTTCGAACCAGCGACCTCACCCGTGTGAAGGGTGCGCTCTAACCAACTGAGCTAGGGGACTGCAAAGTGTCGTGGTAGTCCCTATCCGGCTCGAACGGATGACCCCCTCCTTGTAAGGGAGGTGCTCTAACCAACTGAGCTAAGGGACTGGTCCAGAGAGAGATATAACGTGTCCCCGTCCGAGGGTCAATGTGTGACTTACTGGGGCGTTTCGCAGGAAACAGAATTTTTGATTGAGGCGAGGCCCCGATATTTGAGGGGGATTTTCTCTTCGGAGCGGAAGCCGCTAGCGTTCTTCTCGAGAGTGTCGCGGAGGGCCCCGACTGAGACCACCAGGCGGCCTAGATTCTGGGGGCGTCCCTGGTCTTTTCTTTGAACGCTCACCACGAGTTCAGCGTGCTTGGGGTGAGCGGTTTTCTCTAAAAGTTCGTTGAGGGCAAGGCCGCTCAGGCGAAGGTCGATCGTGCGCGGCATGCTCACGGTCTGGTAGGTGTCGATCACCACGCTGTCACTTGATCCGAGGCTATCGACCATGGCGCCGTTACGGCTAAAGCCCCCCTCGGCCTTGGCCTCGACTTGTGAGAAGCTACGGAGACTACCGTCCAGGCCAAGCTCCACTTTTGATCCGTCTTCTGCGGCATAGGCCACGTCCGCATGCGAGAGTTCGAGTTCAAGCGTTGCTGTGGGTGCGAGGCCAGATGCTGTTTTTGAGTCGAAGCAGATCGCGGCTGCGCTTTTCCCTGTTGAGCCGGGGCGACGAGTTTGCAGAGAATGAATTTTTGCAAAGCCGGCCATTTGGTCCTGCGCATCGGGCCACGGATCTTGTTTTGTGGCGCAGGCGCTCAGCGCAAGAAGGGCGAACAATGAGGAACGTTTCAAATACGGCAATCGAGTCATCACCTTGAGTATAATAGCTGCGGACAGGTTTCGGCACCCAGCCAAAGCTTTGTCAGTGAGTCTGGTGAACGCTCACAAAACCATTCTTGGTTTTGACCTGAGTCACGGGTCTTCGGGCTTCGCCAAGAATGCTCGCTAAGGGATCATCGGTCTCGATATTCAGGGCCAGGCGTAGAACCTGGTCGACGTGATCAACGGGCACGATCGCCACGTCCCTGAGGATCTCTTCTGGCACGTCATAAAGATCTTTGACGTTTTCCTCTGGAATGAGAACACGCGTGAGTCCCGCTCGTTGGGCCGCGAGTAGCTTCTCTTTCAGGCCACCAATCGGCAAAACATTTCCGCGCAGTGTGATCTCACCCGTCATGGCGATGTCGCGACGGACAGGTTTTTGCGTGAGCGCCGAAACGAGTGCCGTAACCATCGTAATCCCCGCTGAGGGGCCATCTTTAGGAACCGCTCCTTCGGGCACGTGGATATGGATGTCCACTTTTTCGTAGAAGTCGGGAGGCAGTCCCCAGCGCGTCGCCCTCGATCGCACGTAACTGTAGGCGGCGTGCGCAGACTCTTGCATCACGTCTCCGAGTTTTCCTGTGATTTTGAGATTGCCTTTGCCGGGCATCACGGAGACTTCGATATTGAGCGTGTCCCCACCAACCTCGGTCCATGCAAGGCCGTTGCACATTCCGATTTGATCGCTCAGCTCCATCTGACCGAACTTGTGGCGACGTGGCCCGAGGTACTCTTCAATATTCTCGGCCTTAACGGAGATGGGTTTGGATTTATCTTTGAGCTCAACCCATTTCTTAGCGGTTTTACGGCAGATGTTGGCGATCTCGCGCTCGATGTTTCGAACGCCTGCTTCGCGGGTGTAATAGCGGAGCAGCTCGAGAAGGGCGGAATCCTCGATGAGGATTTTCTTTTCGTTGAGTCCGTGCGCTTCGATCTGCTTGGGAACGAGGTGATGCTTGGCGATTTGGAGCTTCTCTGTCTCGAGATAGCTCGAGACAAAAATGAGTTCCATTCGGTCCAGCAGCGGCTGTGGAATCGTGTCGAGGTTGTTGGCTGTTGCAATGAACATGACCCCAGAGAGATCGAAGTCCACTTCAAGATAATGGTCGTTGAAGGTCGCGTTTTGACCGGGATCGAGGACTTCGAGCATTGCCGACGAGGGATCTCCCCTGTAGTCCGATCCCATCTTGTCGATCTCGTCGAGAAGGAAGACGGGATTGCGGGTGCCGGCTTTCTTCATGCTTTGAATGAGCTTGCCGGGCATGGCGCCGACATAGGTTTTGCGATGACCGCGGATCTCGGCTTCATCGCGCACCCCGCCGAGAGAAATTCGAATGAACTGACGCTCGACAGCCGAAGCGATGGACTTCGCAAGCGAGCTTTTGCCGACGCCAGGAGGGCCAATAAGGCAAAGGATCGGCGCCTTGAGCTTTTCTGAAAGGCTTTGCACCGCGAGATACTCGATGATGCGTTCTTTGATTTTCTCGAGCCCGTAGTGATCTTGATCGAGAATGTCTTTGGCATGAACAAGATCGAGATTGTCTTGGGAGGTGTTCTTCCAAGGAAGGATGAGGAGCCAGTCGATGTAGTTACGGATCACGGTGGCTTCTGCGCTCATGGGGGCCATCATTTTGAGCTTGCGCAGTTCGGTGTCCGCTTTATCGCGCGCTTCCGGACTCATGCCTGAAGCTTTGATTTGTTTTTCGAGTTCTTCGATCTCGGTCTTAAACTCGTCGCGCTCGCCGAGCTCCTTCTGAATCGCGGCCATTTGTTCGTTGAGGTAGTACTCTTTCTGGCCCTTCTCCATTTGCTTGCGCACGCGGGAGCGAATGCGCCTCTCGACTTGAAGGATTTCGATTTCACTTTGGAGAATCGTGAGCAGTCGCTCCATGCGCTCGACAGGGTCGACGAGTTCCAGGAGTGCCTGTTTGTCTTCGGGCTTGATGTTCAGGTTAGACGCGATGGTGTCCGCAAGTCGTGAGGGCTCATCCATGCTTTGGATCGACATAAGAAGCTCAGCCGGAATGCGCTTGTTGAGCTTCACATAGCTCTCAAAAGTTTTATTGAGCGAACGCAGCAGTGCTTCGGCCTCTGTAGGGCTCTCGATGTTTTCGGGGAGTTCTACAACTTCAACGAGGACATAGTCCTTGTCGTCAGAGAGCTGCGTGATTTGAGCGCGCTTCTTGCCTTCGACAAGAACCTTTAGGGTTCCGTCGGGAAGTTTCACGAGCTGCACCACGGTCGAGAGGCATCCCACGGGATAGACGTCGTCGAGGCCCGGCTGATTGTTCTGACTGTCACGCTGAGTGCAGAGAATGATGTCGATCTTGTCGGCCATCGCAGCCTCGAGCGCATTGATCGATTTCTCTCGTCCGACGAAGAAGGGGACAACCATGTGCGGGTAGATCACGATGTCGCGAAGGGGCAGCATCGGAACGACTTGGCGTGCTTGTGCGCCGCCAGCGCTCGCATCAGTTTTCTTTTTGGTCTTGCGCTTCTTGGGTGTGCCTTTGGTGCTCGACATCCTTCTATTGTCTCAGAAGGCTGCCGTGCGGCACAAACGACTTTCGCAACAAATTCATGGCTGGGAGGCGAATTCTGGGTGTCACGCGCCTTTTAGGCGCTGACTTTTTTTGGACCAGGGGCCTCAGCCACTACGGGGGCTGTCGAGGCGTCGCCAAGCGAGATGCGGGGCTTCTCGCCTTTGGTGATCACTTCGGCGTGGACGGTGCAGTTGCGCACTCCTGTGAGCGAAGGAATCTCGAACATCACATCGAGCATGGCTTTCTCGAGGATAGAGCGCAGGCCGCGGGCACCGGTCTTTTGCTTGATCGCTTTTTGAGCGACAGCTCGCAGAGCCGCTTCGTCGAACTCGAGTTTGCAGCCTTCGAGCTCGAACATTTTGCGGTACTGCTTGGTGATCGCGTTCTTGGGCTGCGTGAGGATCGACATGAGGGCGTCCTCGTCGAGTTCTTCGAGGGCTGCGACCATTGGAAGACGACCAAGGAACTCGGGGATGAGTCCGAATTTCACGAGGTCTTCTGTCTGGAGGTTGTCTGAGAGAAGGGTGTTGCCCTGCTTTTTACGTGCGTCTTGGATGTTAGAGCCGATACCCACGGTGCGTGCGGTGAGGCGCTCGCTGACCATCTTGTCGAGACCGACAAAAGCGCCGCCCACGATGAAGAGGATGTTGGTGGTGTCGACAGGAATGTATTCTTGCTGAGGATGTTTGCGGCCACCTTTAGGTGGGATGTTGGCGCGTGTGCCTTCGATAATCTTAAGTAGGGCTTGTTGCACGCCCTCGCCGCTCACGTCGCGCGTGATGGAAGGGTTCTCAGATTTCTTGGCGATCTTGTCGATTTCGTCGATGTAGACGATGCCGCGCTGGGCTTTTTCGACGTCCCAATCGGCGGCCTGTAAGAGGCTCAAGATGATGTTCTCGACGTCTTCGCCGACGTAACCGGCTTCGGTGAGAGACGTTGCGTCCGCGATCGTGAAAGGAACTTTCAAGACGCGCGCGAGAGTCTGTGCGAGGAGAGTTTTACCGGAACCTGTGGGACCAATGAGAAGAATGTTGGTCTTCTGGACTTCGACGTCGTCGGGACGTGAGGTCTTAGGGAGCATGATGCGCTTGTAGTGATTGTGAACAGCAACCGCGAGGACTTTCTTCGCCTGATCTTGGCCGATGATGTACTCGTCGAGAATCGTTTTGATCTCATTCGGTTTGGGAACAGCGGTGAGACCCGTTTTGACGTCTTCTTTGCTCGCTTCTTCTGCAATGATTTCGTTGCAGAGGGAGATGCACTCGTCGCAAACATACACCGAAGGACCGGCGATGAGTTTACGAACTTCGCGCTGACTTTTGCCGCAGAATGAACAATAGAGTTCTTTTACAGACATGCTCTTCTAATCCTACCCTTAAAGGTCCCGACGATGGGTGATGATCTCGTCAATTAAGCCCCATGATTTGGCTTGTTCGGCTGTCATAAAATTGTCACGGTCGGTGTCTTTTTCGATCTGCTCCAAGGTTTGGCCGCAGTGCTTGTTGTAAATGCCATTGAGGAGCTTCTTCATGCGAAGAATGTTCCGGGCAGCGATTTCAATATCGGTGGCTTGACCTTGAGCACCGCCCAGGGGCTGGTGGATCATGACTTGGGCATTGGGGAGCGCAAAGCGACGGCCTTTGGTGCCGCCCGCAAGAAGCAGTGAGCCCATGCTCGCCGCCATGCCTGTGCACATTGTCGACACGGGGCAGGTCACGTACTGCATGATGTCGTAGATGCCGAGGCCTGCGGTGACGCTACCGCCGGGGCTGTTGATGAAAAGACTGATCTCTTTCTCGGGATTCACGCTCTCGAGAAAGAGAAACTGGGCGATGATCGCGTTGGCGACTTGGTCGTTGACCTGGGTGCCCAGGAAAACGATGCGGTCCATGAGGAGCCTTGAATAGATATCGTAGGTGCGTTCTCCGCGGGGAGTGTTCTCAACAACAAAGGGGATGTTAGCTACGACGTCTTCAATTCTCTTAGTCATGGGCCCTTTCTTAGGACAGGGATTTCTCGATGAGCCAATCGAGGGCTTTGAGCTCTTGGATCTGTCTCATAAACCCTGCGATCATGTTCTTTTCCTGCATGTCCTTCACAATTTCTTGTGGATTTTTACGCATTTGCGTAGCCATTCGGCCGAGTTCTTTACGGATGTCCTCGTCGTTGACTTGAATCTTTTCTTCACGAGCAATGGCACCCAGCAGCAATGACGCTTTGACCTGCGTGTTGGCGCGGGTGGTCATTTCTTCGCTCCACTCTTTCAGGCGCTCTTCGATCTGGTCTTGGGGAAGTCCCATGTTCTGCAGCTGCATGCCGGCCTCGATAGCGAGGTTCTGGATCTGTTGGTTCACGAGGGTCTCAGGAGCTTGGACGGGGTTTTTCTCGATGAGCCACTGGATGGCTTGTTCTTGGATTTCGCGGCGCTGTTGTTGGTCTTTCTGGGACTTGATGTCTTCGATCACGCGCGTCTTGAGAGCTGCGAGATTTTCGAAGGGGCCCACGCGTTTGGCGAATTCGTCGTCGAGTGCAGGGAGTTCTTTATTGAAGATTTTCTTCACGGTCGCTTTGAAGTGAAGAGTCTTACCGCCGAGGGGGTGTGGGTCTTGGCCATCGTCGCCCGTGAGGGGGAACTTGGCGTCGAACTCTTTAGAGTCGCCTTCGTTGAGGCCTACGACGTTGTTGTCAAAATCTTCGATGAGCTGGCCGTTGCCGGGCTCAATGAAAGCGTCCACGGCGCAAGTGCTTTCTACGCGCACGCCGTTCTCAGTGCCTTCATAGTCCATCTGCGCAACCATGCCCTTCTTGAGGGCGACGCCGGGAGCGGGCTCCAACTTGGACATTTGTTGTTGGATGTTCTTCAAGGTTTCCTGGACTTCGCTGTCTTCGACCACGAAATCTTTCTTGGTGGCTTTGAATCCCGTGTGGTTCTTGAGTTCTACGCGAGGAAGATTCTCGAAAGTGGCACTGAAAGAGAAAGGAGCGCCTTCAAGAACCGGCTTTTCGAGGTTGATCTCGGGGCTCGCTACGGGAGCGAAGGAGTTGTCGACGATCGCCTTATTGAGGTACTCGTTCACGAGATCGCGAGTGATGCGGGGAGTTTCTTGAGGTCCATAGGTCTCGCGCACGAGATTCATGGGAGCCTTGCCTTTGCGGAAGCCCTTCAGGGTGGCTTCGCGTTGGATATTTTTGAAGTGGCTGTCGATGCGGGTGGAGATGATGTCCGCAGGGATTTCAATGTTCAGTTTCTTGAAGTGGCCGTTCAGGTTTTCGATTTCGACTTTCATAGTGCAAAAGTTATGCTGCCAGAGGGAGCTGAAATCAAGCGATCCGAAGCGGTGTCCGAAAATTTTGAGTCATAAGCCGCCTCTAGAGTGAGGGACGCCTGGCCCGAAGCAGAAAGACCCCTGTGGCAAAAAGAGGAATCGAGATCCACTGGGCGCTGCTAAGCCCGGCCCATGCGCCGCGGGTTTCGTCTCCCCTCCAAAACTCAAGAGCGAAACGAAGGCCGGCATAGACCATGAGGTAAACAGCCGCGCTCGAGGGGCGAGCTTGCTTTGTTTGCAGGCGCAGAAGCTCGTTTTTCCAGAGGAATAGTCCGACGATAGCCAGGGCAATTGACTCGTAGAGCTGCACCGGATGCACCGGGCCGTGAGCTGCGTCGTAAGTCACGGCCCAGGGCAGATCGCAGTGAGTTCCATGGCAACAGCCTTCAAGAAAGCAGCCCAGGCGTCCGACGGCATGCGCCATAGCCAGGGCGGGGCTGGCGCGATCAAAAATTTCAAGTCCCCTAACGCGACTCACTCGCGCGAAAACGGCGGCGAAAATTACAAATCCAAGCAGCCCACCGTAGAACACGAAGCCGCTTTCAAGGCCTTGGATGCGAGCGAGAGACCCTGCACCCAAAAATACCGAGCAAGCTGAACCCAAGACAAACGCGAGGGGTTTCCAAGGGGTCCACCGCCCCTTCTGGACTGCAAAAACGGGGGGAGAGATGCGGGCAAAATACGCGAAGCCCAAAACCGCGACGTAAGAGGCCAGCGCAAAGAACAATTCGTAATACGGAAAAGGGGTCACGTTTTCGTGGGGGATGTGACAGGATTTCGCCACGAATCAACGGCCAAAAGAACGACCGCAATGGAAATTGCGGAGTCAGCGATGTTAAAGACGGGCCAGTGGCAGCCCGATCCCGGCTGGTAGAAAAACAGAGGAATGCAGCTTCCGTCATTCGAGGGATAAAACCAATCCACAAAATCGATCACGTAGCCAAAGCGCATGCGATCGATCAGGTTTCCGATGGCGCCACCAAAAACCAGACCCATGGCAAGGGGAGCAAGGAGCTGATTGGGTTTGTAATGGCGAACGAGCGACCCCCAAAGAATGCCCAGGACGGCGAGTGGCATCACGAGAAAGAAAGCCACGCGAATGCTGTCAGGCAAGTTGCGAAGCATCCCGAAAGCAGCGCCGTGGTTGTGGACGAGCGTGAAGCTAAACCAGCTCCAAAAGGGAATGGACTGACCTTCGAAGTGGAGCTTTTCAAGCGCCAAATATTTTGTCCACTGGTCCGTGGAAATGACAAAGGCTCCGAGGCAGAGAATAATGGCGTAAATGCGGGACATCACGATGAATGTATTCTTTCGGGACCATGAGAGCAAGGGGTCCAAACACGATGTCTGAACCCGACGACACCCCCGAACTTTGGGCGCGTCTTGAGCGACTCAGGTCGGTCTTTCTTGCGCGTGAGTCTTCAACAACGCCCGCTCCCGCTTACTGGAAAGACGACGCCGACTTGGAAGCCTACGACCAGACCTTCGCTCGCAGGATCGCGGCCAAGTGGGACGCGGTCTTGGACCCGATCGAGGACGAACTACGTCGTCTCGGAGTGAAGAGTTGGTTTGATTGGGGATGTGGTTCTGCTGTGGCCTCGGAGCGACTCTTTGAGCGCCAACTTCTCGAAAAGTCCTTTCTTTGGGATCACTCCCAGCTCGCTCGGGCTTATGCTGCGCGCAAACTCAAAACACTCGGACTGAATGATGCCGAAGCACTCGACCGCGATCGTGTCAGTTATGCAGGGTCGGGGGTCTTGCTCAGTCACGTGCTCAACGAGATGTCGCCCGGAGAAATGGGTCGACTCCTCGATCGTCTCGGGACAGCCGAGGTTGTGATTTGGGTTGAGGCGGGATCAAGGCTCACGAGTCGCAAACTTTCAGAATGCCGCAACATCTTGCTTCGAAAGAATTGGGGATTTCATCTTTGGAGTCCGTGCCCGCATTCTGCGGCCTGCGGGATGATCACTCAGCCTGAACGCGAACAGGACTGGTGCCATTTTTTTGCGACAGCTCCGGGTGAATTTCATCAAAGCGGGTTCTGGCGAGAGTTTTCACGTCGGGTGGGCGTGGACTTGCGAGCCTTGCCCTTCAGCGTCCTTGTCCTCGCCAAGACACCGCGAACGGGGTCCGTGGATGCCGAGGCCCATCGCATTGTTGGCACTCCGCGGACCTACAAAGGCTATCTCAAACTTCAAAGCTGTCATGGACGAGAGGGCGTGCAGGAGTATATCCTTCCTCAGCGTGTGGATAAGAAACTTTTCAAGAAGCTTTCTGATCCGCCGACCATGTCCCTAGCAAGCTTCAAGCTTGACGAAGAAAAAAAGAAAATTGTGGCGGGTGAGTTGAAATGAGTTCGGCGAGATTTTTTCCTGAATACGGTGGCGATTATTCCTTCTCGAGTTTCGAGGAGAAAGTTTTGGGCTATTGGCAGTTGGGCGGAATTTTCAGACGTTCTCTCGAGGCCTCAAAGTCCAAGCCTCAGTACTTCTTCTACGATGGCCCCCCTTTCGCGACGGGACTTCCTCACTACGGACATCTTGTCGGTGGGACAATGAAAGACCTCGTGCCGCGCTACTGGTCGATGCGCGGCTATCATGTCCCACGTCGCTTTGGTTGGGATTGTCACGGACTCCCTGTCGAATTCGAAATGGAAAAGACCCTCAACCTCAAAGGTTCGCTCGACATCCTCGACTACGGCGTCGCGAAATTCAACGAAGCCTGTCGCGAGATCGTGCTTCGTTACACAAAAGACTGGCGCAAGGTCGTCGAACGAATGGGCCGTTGGGTCGACATGGACAACGACTACAAGACCATGGACCCGAAGTTCATGGAATCTGTGTGGTGGGTTTTTGCTGAACTTTGGCGCAAGGGCCTCGTTTACCAAGGCAAGAAAGTCGTTCCTTACTCGTGGCGCCTCACGGCGGCGCTCTCGAACTTTGAAGCTTCGCTCAACTACAAAGACGTGCAGGACCCTGCAATCACCGTGCTCTTCCCTTTGAAGAGCGCAAAATTCACGAAGACGGCGCTCTCCGTTTGGACGACGACCCCATGGACTCTTCCCTCAAACCTCGCGGTCGCCGTGCACGCGGACACCGCAGTGGTGGACTACGGTATTTACAAACTCGAGAAGCCCATCGGTGAAATCGAGTTTGCTGTGATCGCCAACCCGCTTGCCGAGCGTGCGGGCCTTAAGGAAAAAGTTCGCGACATCTCGGCGAAAGAACTCGTTGGAGAACATTACGAGCCTCTCTTCTCGAGTTTCCAGGACGCTGACCGCTCTAAGCAGAACGCCTTCCGCATCATCGACGGTTCTAAATTCGTCACTGCTACGGACGGCACGGGCCTCGTGCACATGGCGCCAGCCTTCGGAGAAGACGACTACTACACTTGTCTTGCCGCGGGCATCCAGAGTGTGGACCCCACGGACATCGAGTGTAAGTTCACGTCGGACGTCGCTCGCGACGAGCGACTCAAGGAGATCGTTGGCCTGTTTGTCAAAGACGCAGATAAGGCGATCATCAAAGTCCTCAAGGATTCGCATCGACTACTGAAACAAGACACTCTTCAGCACAGCTATCCGTTCTGCTATCGCTCGGATCAACCTCTCGTCTACAAGGCGATTTCGAGCTGGTACGTCAACGTCGAGAAAAACAAAGAGCAGATGCTCGCCAACAACAACCAGATCAACTGGGTCCCCGATCACATTCAGCAGGGGCGCTTCGGAAAGTGGCTCGAGAACGCACGCGACTGGTGCGTGTCACGCAACCGCTTCTGGGGAACGCCGATCCCGGTTTGGGTGAACGAAAAAGATCAGAACGATTGCATCGTGATCGGCTCGCGCGAAGAGCTCGAAAAATACGCCGGCAAGTCGATGCCCGATTTGCACAAGCACTTCGTCGATGAGATTGTCATCGAAAAAGACGGCAAGCGCTATCGCCGCACGCCCGAAGTTCTTGACTGCTGGTTCGAGTCGGGATCGATGCCCTATGCTCAGGAACATTATCCCTTCGAGAACAAAGCCTCTTTTGAGAAAGCCTTTCCCGCAGACTTTATCGCCGAAGGTCTCGATCAAACGCGGGGCTGGTTCTACACGCTCACTGTTCTGTCTACGGCGCTTTTCGCCAAGCCTGCTTTCAAGAACTGCATCGTGAACGGTATGGTTCTCGCCGAAGACGGCAAGAAGATGTCGAAGAGCCTGAAGAACTATCCCGACCCCAACGAGATCTTCACCAAATACGGCGCAGACGCGCTCAGGCTCTATCTCATGCAATCTCCCGCGACGCGCGCCGAAGAGCTGCGCTTTTCCGAGCGCGGCCTCGTCGAGCTCATGCGCGCCGTGATGATTCCTCTTTGGAACGCCTACAGTTTCTTCGCGTCCTATGCGAACATCGATGGTTGGAAACCCGAAGATATCAGTCGCGCTCCTGCCGAGAAGGATCGTCCGCGCCTTGATCAATGGATCCTCGCGCGTGTTAAGGAGGCGGAAGTCCAGATCCACTCAAATATGGAGGCCTACCGTCTCTACGAGGTCGCGCCGATCCAGATCCAACTCGTCGACGACCTCACCAACTGGTACATCCGCCTGAACCGCGACCGTTTCTGGAGCGAGAACGACGCAACTCATTCGAGCGACAAGCTTGCGGCCTACGCCACCCTGTGGACGGTTCTTGACCGACTCTCGCTTCTTCTGGCGCCGGGCCTGCCTTTCATTGCGGAAACCATGCACGCAGCCCTTAGGGGAGTCTCCGTCGACGGGCTCGCCACAGATCTCAAGCGCCTCAGCGTTCATGAGAAGGATTATGGAAACACCGCCCAACTCGCCTTGAACGAAAGAGAACTTCGGACGCTGTCTGAAACAGATCTCGCCAAAAAGGTGATTCTCCTGGGTCGAAGCCTGCGCGGTGAAGTCAAAATTGGACTCCGCCAGCCGCTCAGGCTTTTGCGGGTTGCTGGGCTGTCTGATGTCCAACAACGGCAACTCAAGTCTGTTGAGGCACTCATTTGCCAAGAGGTGAACGTGAAATCTCTTGAAATGGTGAACAAGGCCTCGGACCTCGTCGAAGAAAGCGTCAAACCGAATTTCCGCACACTCGGCAAAAAGGCCGGCTCGAAAATGAAAGATCTTCAGAAGGAGCTCCTTGCCTGGGGCCACGCGGAAATTGCTTCGTTCGAGAAAACGAAGTCGGCTCTGGTCGCGGGTATCGAGTGTGGTGTGGATGATGTTGAAATCGTCCGTAAAGCCAAGGACGGGCGCTCGGCGCTGGCAGGTTACGGGCTAGTCGCCGAAATAGACATCGCGCTCGATCACGAGCTGCTTTTTGAGGGCATGCAGCGAGAGCTCATCAACCGTATCCAGCAAAGACGCAAAGAGATGCAACTCCATCTCGCGGACCGAATTGAAGTTTCATGGAAACACCTCCAGGGAGATTTACTCGCTCAGGTTTTGAGGCGAGAAAGCGAAAAGTTGGGTCTCGTCAGTGAAGAGACCTTGGCAGTAAAATTCATGGAAAACCACGCACTCTCAACGACGATCGCCTGCGATGTGGGTGACGAGGCGGCCTTCGTCTTCGAACTTCGAAAGGCTTAATGGTTCGAGCCCCGGCCCAGCTAGCGACCCCCGAAGAGATAGGCAATTTGAATTTCGAAGCCAAGGTTCGAGGGAAGAAACTTATTGAACACAAGCTTTGGCGTGATCGTTGCGTTTTCCCAGTAGAAACGCCAACTCGCAGCAGCGCCATAAGTGAAGTTGAACGACGGCTGAACAGTGAATCCGACCAGAGGCGTTTCGAAATTTGCTTTCGAGAATCCAGCGTAAAGCTCACCCCCAACTGCGTAGGGAAGGCTCAAAAAGTCGTAGTAGGCCGTGCCTCGTCCAGAGCCGTAGAAAGCCATGACGCTGTCTCCGTACGCAGACGCATCGATGTTGGCGGTGCGGTACTCGGCTCGTCCCAGGCCAAAACAACCGGCGCCACCATAGAACCAGTGAGACTTGCGAGACTCGAAGCCTCCTCCGAGACACGCTCCACGGATTCTGGTTTTAAGATCCGTCGTGGTTCCGCCAATGGAGTCGGGTTTCACTTTCGCCTTATCAACAAGCCAGTCGACTGAGGTGAAAATGTAGCCGTGAGCAACTCGGGGTGCGCGGAAACCGGCCTGCTTCTCTTCTTCGAGAAGAACGTTCCAGTTCTCTTCGCCCTCAAAGCAGGTGCGAGCGGCGGCAAACATGAAGCGACTGTCACGGGCGAGTTGAAAGAATACAAGGTCCGGACGACGTGGATTAATGGCCCCGACGACGTTGCGGCCGGCAGGAAGAGAGTCCTTGAAATTGGCCCACTCGCCGTTTTTGTCCCGCACTTTGAGTGGACAGGCTCGCGTGAGTTTCATCACCCGAGGCACGCTATCTGACCAGGACTCCTGGGCTCGTGCCGAGAAGGGCAGAACAGTCAGACAAAGTGAAAAACAGAGAAGGCCGCGTGGTGAAGGGAATTTCACGTTGTTCAGCATAAGGGACTTTAACGAAAGTGTCTTCATGTGCAGGCCTCGAGCGGTGTTCCGGCTTTGAAGATTTCCCATACCGCTTTGCGACCCTCGTGATCAAAAATTGCGGGCGGGGGCGTCGTGGAAAGGGGTTGGGAGAGTCCCGAAGATGACCGCTCGCAACCCACGGCGGGATCAATGAGTTTCCACTCCATGCCTTGTGGGGTTGGCCAGGTCCACTCGGCATCGGCGAGTTCGGCAGTTTTCAGTCGCGAGCGCACCCAGGCAGAGATCAGAGGCAACGCGCCCGTCGCTCCCGTGAAACGCGTTTCCTTGTTGTCGTCACGACCCACCCACCCGATCATCACAATTTCGGGCGACACGAGGGCGTACCATGAGTCCCGCTGATCGGAGCTGGTTCCCGTCTTTCCTGCCCATGTTTGTTTCTCGGAAAGCTTCGACCCTAATGCCATCGATGTTCCTCTTCGAAGGGCTCCTTCGAGTGCTGCGATCGAGAGGCGTGCCCCATTTTGTCCGTAGGGAACGGCTTCGCTCACGGAGTTCTGATGAGCATTCGGTTCTTCAAAATCGAGGCGACAGTCAAGATCTGCGGCGTTAGAAGCCAGACCGAGCGCGCGTCGAGTAAGTCGAAGATAGGCTTCCATCGTACGCCAAGGGCTTTGTTCGACCGTGCCGAGAAGGGCTGCGGGCAGCGCGCGATCTTGGGGCGCTTTAAGGCCCATGGCGCGCAAGGGGTCGAGATCATCCCAAAGAAGACCCGATGGGTTGCGTTCAAAAAAGATTCTCACGAAGGGAACGTTAAGTGAAGTCTCGAGAATTTCGCGCACGCGCACTTTGCCGCGGAATTTTCTGTCGAAGTTCGAGGGAGACCATTTGCCGCGCTTGTTGTCGTAGGACCATTCAAGAGGCTGATCATCGAAAGTGCTGGCGAGATTCAAATCGGGTCCATCCAGCAGTGAGCTGAGCAGGAGAGGCTTAACGAGCGAACCAATCGGTCTCTCGATTTGGCGAATGTGGTCGAGTTGTGTGACTTGATAGTGTGTGCCGCCGACGTAGCCCAGAATGCGGCAATCCTTGGGGCGTGCTGCAAAAAGAATGGCTTGTTGTTCGGGTTCCCAGCTTTGGCTTATCTCAAGCAAGATTTTTTCGGCCTGCTCTTGCAGCTGGAGGTCCAGCGAGAGCGTTACGTCGAAAGCACTCGACAGAAGGGCGCTCTCACCTTTTTCTTCAAGTAGACGTTGGCGGAGGGCGTCCATCACGTAGGGGGCGCGGAAAGGTGTGATAAGGTTGCGGCGCACGGGCAGTGGTTTTTTTAGCGCCTCTTGATACTCACTTTCCAGAATCATCTGACTCTCGAAAAGCTTTCCGAGCACAAAATTGCGGCGCGTCAGCGCACGTTCGGCGTGACGCCAGGGTGAGTAGTAGCCCGGGCCTTTAACGAGTGCGGCGAGCAACGCCATTTCGTGGAGCTCGAGATCTTTGAGAGGCTTGCCGAAGTAGTAGTCAGCACCGCGTGCAACTCCATGAACTTCGACGGGGCCGAGTTGGCCAAAATAAATTTCATTGAGATAGGCCACGAGAATGTCGTCTTTGGAAAAGTTTTTTTCGACCAGCGCCGAGAGAACCAGCTCTGTGAGTTTGCGGCGGAGAGTCTTTTCGTTGCTGAGGAAAACGTTCTTCACGAGCTGCTGCGTGATGGTGCTTCCGCCCTGTGCGTAGCGTAGCATCTTGAGATTTGTGAACATCGCTCGCAGGATTCCGGCCGTGTCGAAACCACCGTGTCCCAAGAAGCGCGGATCTTCGAGTGTGACAATCGACTGCAGAAGGAGCGGGGGTACGTCGGGGAGTGCCACGGGCTGGCGATCCTCCAAGCGCCCTGCGGAGATCGACCCCATCCATTTCTTTTCGCCACTTACTGTGTCGCGAACCATGACTCGAATTGAGGAACGGTTGTTTTCCTCGAGGATTCGATCCTTCAAGACGCCCGACCATTCGCGGTCGACGCTCCACACGAAAAAGGCCGCAGCTGCAGACAGCGCCAAGAGGGCTCCAAGGCAGGCGGATATGATTATTCCTGAGCTTCGCACAACAATTTGATTTTATTGCAGAAACCCGCGAATTCCAAAAAGCAAAAATGTGCAGCGCATTATGTGGAGCGCACAAATGACCATATGTGACGATATAGGGTCATTGACAGGGGGGCATTGTGCTTTTAATTCTGAGACTGTTGAGTCAAGTCAGAAGAAACCTCTCAACGAAAGGGCTCGAGCTTCTGGCGCGTAACACCACTCCCCCGGTTTGCGTGTCAGAGCTCGAGACAATTTCTTGCTCGAAGCCCCTCGAGACCTCTCCGAAAGGCCTTATGTCAAAAATCCCTCTCATTGCTTCAGTCCTTTCTCTTACGCTTCCCGTGTTTGCGGCCAGCTTCTCGCTGAGCGGAAACTACCGCTTCGGAACCAACATGCTCGTGAATACGGACTTGGCCGACGGCAAAAAACCCGGCGCAGGCAACACTTCGAGTTTTCTCGAGCAGCGCTTTCTCCTGCGTCCCGACGTGCTGATCGACGAGCGCTTCACAATCAAGAGCGAACTTAATTTCCTACAAGCCAACAACGTGAATGGTGCCAACGATGTGCCTCCCTTTTTTGGGACGCCGCTGGACTCAAACACCTCACAGCAGACCTTGCAGGATCAGCTCATCGTCAGTCAGCTGTATCTCAATTGGGCCTCGGACTGGGGCCTCTTCCGCTTCGGTCGGATCCCTAAGAGCTGGGGACTCGGTCTTCTATATGATGCGGGCGAAGACGCCTTCGACGACTTCAAGACGATTCGTGATCGCGCCGATTTCCAAGCCATGCTCGGGAGCCTGGGCCTTCGTTTCGGATTCGAGAAGGGCGCCGAAGGGGTCATCAATGGCGATTTCGACGATGTCGACACCTACGAACTTGCCATCGACTACTCGAATGCTGAGGGCTCGAGCAACGTCGGGATTCTTTATTCTCGCAACATCCGATCGCAAAAAGTCGGTGGCCTCAACAGCTCCCACGACGTGTCGATCTTCGCCAAAAAGGCGTGGAACAAATTTCAGTTGGGCGGCGAGTTCGTGAGCATTTCCGAAGAGGATCGCAATGCTTCCACGGGTTTCCTGGCGCAAGTCGACGGCACACTCGGAAACTTCCGTCTCGGCTACGATTTTGCCTATGCTTCCGCATCGAGCAATTCGGGATTCAAGTTCAATCCGAACTATCGTCCTTTCATGTTCCTCTTCCGCCAGAGTCTTGGGTCTAGCCCCGCCGCTACGGAGTTCCGTAACGGACGTGGCGTTGGAAGCGACGTGGCTGGGGATGGGGGAGCGGGAGCGCTTGTAAACAAGATCAATGCCTCCTACCAGTTCGCGGGATCACAACTCACCCTTGGTTCGGACTTTGGCTTCGCGTCGCTCGGAAAGAAGGGCTCGAACGGCGAAAGTGGTTTGGGTTTTGAGACTGACGTCTTTGTTTCTCACCAGTGGTATGAGAATTTCAAATTGCAATACGCTCTGGGTTTACTCGTTCCAGGCAAGGCCTTCGGAAGCGACCCCAAGGCGACCTGGGGATTTGAGCTCAAGGGTGCGCTTAGCTTCTAATTGTTAACGATTTCTACGCTGTGGTAAGGGCCGGATATCCTTCGTGATCCGCAACCAGTACGACAACAATGCTTTCCATCAGTGCTTTTACGGAGCGCAGTGTAGAACTCCGGCCCCCCCAAGGGGCCGGTTTTTTTTTGCCATGTGGTGTGGAGAAAAATTCTTGGTCCCGGAATTTTACACCGTCAAACCCCCGAAGTAAGACTTAATGCTTGGGGCTTGCACTCGCGCCCCGTGGGAGGATCTATGAAATTTGTGAAAGTCATGATGTCGGCCGCTCTGGTCGCAGGAATGTCCGCAACCGCAACTGTGAAGGCTGAGCAAGTCGTCGACGCGTCCAGCTCTCACCTTTCGAGCGAAGTCGCTCGCATTGTTCTGCTTGTTCAACAGCTCGAGATCGGTCTCGCAGCAAACAACCTAATCAACTGGCAAGTGGGCGAGTACCACAACAACACCATCAAGTTGTCGCTCCCCTTCCCCGGCACCGGCCACAAGGTTGTCGCAAAAGACGAGCCGGCTCGTAATGCCTTCTGGTTCAATAACGAAGTCTCGATCCTCGGCCAAAAACAAAAGACAGAAGCTCTCATGGACCGCTCAAATGGCAAGGTGCTTGAGTTGATCGTGAACGGCAAAAAGGAAGAAGTTGGCGGCGATGACCAGTTGGAAATCCTCGAGCAATTTGAGACCAGCGTTGAGGTTCCTGCAGGGAAATTTGACTGTATGTACATCAAGGCAAAAGTGACCTCAAAGGGTCAGACCCAAGAGCTCGAAGCTTGGATCAATCCGATCGACGTCAACCTCGATGGAATGCTCAAAGTGAAGGTCCAGTCCCAAATGGGTCCCGTCGAAATGCTTTTGAAAGATTTCGGCAAGAAATAGCTTAGATAATGTTTTTGCGTTTGCAGTTAGCTGAAAGGGAAGCTCCGCGAGGAGGCTTCCCTTTCTTGTTTTTATTGATTCTCTGTTGCGCCATAACGTTGAGTCGGTCCCTTCGGGCTCAGGAAGTCGATTCCAGGGTCTGGGAGGAGGCTATGAACTACCTCGCGGAACGTGGAGCTGTCTCTGAACTCGACACACTCCGGACTGAGGCCCTCAAACATCGGCCAGACGATCTGGTTCTCGCGGAGGCCTTTCTCGAAAATTTGGTGGGGCGAAAAGATCGGCTTCAGCTCAGTGCCTATGTGCAAGCGCTGGGTCTTGCCAACGAGTGCAGCAACCGTATCACACCAAGTAAAACCTGTGCGGGGCTCAAGAGTTTTTGGTCTGAGCGACTGAAGGGACTCTTGTTCTTTGAGGCGAGCGCCCCTCGTTGGGAAAAAGCGCGTCGGGCTTTAGGGTCTGGAGATTGTCGGCTTGCGCAAGCTGAATTAAAAGAGATAGAGGTGAGAGAGGGCGTTTTCCCCGATCTCCTTGAGAAAAAGATTCTTGTTGCGCACTGTCTGGGCGAATCCGAGACAGCAGCCGCGTTGGGTCTGGAACTAGAAAAGCTGAGGTTTTAGTGGACATACAATCAATGCCTTTTTCAGTGCTTTGGCTCTTTGTTGTGAACGGCTGCATGCTTCTGATTTTTGCGGTCTTCGCTCTGTTTATCTACCCTAAACGTGAGCTCAGCGACGAAACCAAGCGTCGTCCACGGAGCTTTGTGAGCAATGCCATTTTCAGAGAATACTGGTACTTCGTGATTGGTCCATTCAAGAAGAAGTTGGTTGATTGGAATGTTTCGCCCAACGCATTGACCTATTGGGGGCTCGCTCTTTCCTTTGTTGCAGGATACTTTTTTTCGATTGGGGACTTTGGAGTTGGCGGCTGGTTCGTGATTCTCGCTGCGACGTGCGACATTTACGACGGGCAACTCGCGCGTCTGCGTGAGATCAAGCTCAAGTCAGGTGCCTTTCTGGATTCTACGCTCGACCGTGTCGGTGAAGTTGCGATTTTTTACGGACTCACGCGCTATTTCCGTAATGATGATCCACTCTTTATTGTGATTTTTATGGGCTTTGCTGCTTCGCAGGTGGTGAGCTATTCGCGCTCGCGCGCAGAAGGTCTTGGTTTTCCGGAACTTGGACAGCGAGGTTTCTTTCAGCGGGCAGAGCGCATGATTGTTCTTTCAGTGACCATGTCGATGGCTCCTCTGTTTGAGTATTTCTGGGGCTGGGGCGACGATCTCGTAAAATTCGGAATCTACTTCATGTGTCTCGGGTCGACTTGGACCGCGGTCTCGCGCAGCACAGGAATCTTCCGAGGAATTCGTCGTCTCGAAAAGAGTGGCAAGGCTTAGGCCTTTCAGGGAAAATTATTTTTCAAACACGGGATCTTCGTCGAGGTAGAGCGACTCTGATTGCGGAGTTGTTGAATCTCCCTCGAACCTACCTGACTCTTGGTCTGTGTAGATGGGAACCTCTTTGAAGGTCTTGCGGGGGCTGTTGTGTGTTTCGGCCCAGCGGTAGATGAGTCCTGCAGACATCGCATGATAAGAGGGCGAATTCTTGCCCATGACTGAATAAGAATACTGAAGCGAAACCGCGGTCTTTGCAGAGAGCCATAACTCAACGTTGGGTTCGATGACCATCACCCAGGGGCTGGGCGAGTAAGCATAGTCGGAATTCGAAAAGGCCTCACGAATAGTCTCTGTGTCGGTGTCGTTGGATTCCCCTTTGCCGAGAGAAAAGTTGCCACGAAGTCGAAGTTCAAAATCCATCTTGGGATTAACGACACCTATCGACAAATTGTACGGTAACTCCGAGGCGTAGCCGTCAAGACGCTTCGTGAGGCCGGCGTCGGCGCGAAGGCGTAGATTGGCGCCCGCCCAATACTCTGTCGTGAGAAGCAAGGTGGTGTCTGTTTGTGCATCACCCGGCAAAAGAGTGTTGTTGGGCGCGCTACTCTCTGTAAGTTCAAGTAGCGTTGGATTGCTGTAAGAGGGAATCTTCACAACACCTGCGAAACCCAGCGAAGATCCCGGCTCATCGAGCACGCGAAATTCTACAAAGAAAGCTTGGTCGCCGAGAGTGGTTCTTCCGGCCCACGATCCTGAATCGGCCGTCATCGACAAAGAATCAAGGACCACACGCGCTCCAAAACTCAACTTTCGATTGGGCTGAAACTCCGGAATCAGCTCGTGGCGGATGATGCGCAAACGAGCGTTGTTTGTGAGTGGGTCCGTGACGAGTCTTTCCAAAAAATTCGACGACGAGTTAATAAAATGAAAACGGTAGGCGAGGTGGAAGCTCCGATCTGTCGGAAAGTGGTGCGTCGGCAGGATAGGACCGAGCTGAGAAGCTTTCAGAGTCGGTGAGGAGAGGCCGAAGAAGATCGCACACAAGAGCCCGAACAAGCCCAAGCCGTACGCGTTTGATGCGGCTCTAGTGTCCAGAGACAATTTGTAATTCACTTTTTCGGACCCCCAAAGCTTCCTGCAGAAAGTCTAGCAAGCTTTCACTGGCGGCGCCATCGACGGGCCGAGCCCGCAAATGAAAAGAGATTCTTTTTTGGCGCCCGGTTGCACCGTATATCAAGGGTATCTCTAGGTAAGAATTTCCGCGACTAGATCGGGGCCCACTCGCTCGGTCACGCGAACCCGAACGTAGTCGCCCTTGTTCGCTGAGCCACGGTTGATGATCGTGATGTTGTCGACATCAGCAGCCTGTCCGTAGTGACGTGACTTGAGGAGCAGAGGGGTTTCGTCGTGAAAGCCTTCTATGAGCACTTCGATCTCGCGCCCAACCCAGGTATCGAGTTTGGAGGCTAGGACATCTTGCTGAGCCTGATAGAGCACCTTTTGCCTGCGTGTTTTTTCGCGAGCGGTGACATCGTCTTTAAAGAGTTTGGCTGAGCGGCTGCCTTCTTCGTGCGAGTAGGTGAAGATTCCGACTTGGTCGAGATGTCCCTCGCCGACAAAGTCGACAAGTTTTTGGAACTGCACTTTTGTCTCACCAGGAAATCCCACCATCAGAGAGGTGCGCATTACAATTTCGGGAATCTCGCGTTTGAGGCGCACAAGCATCTGGCGCATCTGATCACCCGTAGTTTTGCGATTCATGTTCGCAAGCACCTCGTCGTCGATGTGCTGAAGCGGGATGTCGAGGTACTTGCAGATTTTTTCTTCGGACTTAATGAGCTCAATCACGTCGTCGGAGAGCTGGTCCGGGTAAACATAGAAAAGGCGGATCCACTTGAGTTCAGGGATTTTGACAAGTTCTCGCAAAAGGGCTGCAAGCGAGGCGCCATCTTTGCGGTCGCGCCCGTAGTCGGTGAGATCTTGGGCGATAAGATTTAGCTCGCGCACTCCTGTGGCGACGAGGTCTTGGGTTTCTTTGACAAGAGATTCGATCGCGCGTGAACGAAGGGGCCCGCGCAGATCAGGGATGACGCAGAAGCTGCAGCGCTTGGCGCAACCTTCGGCAAGCTTGAGATATGCACGCCAAAATGGCTGCGTGTTCACACGAGGAAGATCGTAGTCTTTCAGGCGCTCATGGTCGATTCGGATGCCGTCGTAGGAGGATTTGTTCTCGACCAAATCGATCTTCGTGAGCTCATCGACGATTTTTGAAAAACCGGCTGTGCCCATGACAAGGTCGATCTCAGGAAGTGATTCTTTGAGTTCGCCCGGGTATCTTTCGGCAAGACATCCCGCGACGATGAGCTTTTGGCAGCGGCCCTTGTCGGGGTCCTTGAACGAAGCGGCTTCAAGAATCGTATCGACGCTTTCTTTTTTTGCCTTGTCGATAAAGCCACACGTGTTCACGACGATCACATCGGCGTTAGATGGGTCACCTGTGATGGCGTAACCATCGCGCTTCATGAGACCGAGCATGACCTCGGAATCAACGAGGTTGCGCGCGCAGCCGAGAGAAATCATGTGGATATTTTTCATCTTAGTTCTTAACCTCTTCCACGCGCGAATCCTTGGGGTATTTCGGCTTGAAGTCTTCGGGCGAGACTTTTTGCAGGCGCACCACATCGCTGATCTTGATTGTCGATTCTCCGCCGAGAGAGTCTGCGATGAGGGCACTGTCGGGATACTCTTTGAGTTGCTCGAAAGCGAGCTCCACTCTCACGAGGTCTTCGGACATACGTGGCTCGAGCACGAGTGTGAGCATTTTCGAATTCACGTTCGAGGACACCTTAAAGTCCTTGAGCAGTTTCGTGCGACTCTCTGGCGTGTACGAAGGAAGTCCGCGTAGGAGGATAAGATACTTATCGAGCTCGAGGTTTCCGACTTTGGAAAAATGTTGAACGAGTGCCGGTGACTTGCGGCCTTTAGGGAATTTCACGTACCAGCCCTGCTCGCCGTCGCTTATAAAATCCGAGATCTCAGAAGGTCCGTTGAGACTGAAGCGAAAGCGATTCGGGTAAGAGAACACAAAATCACCTTCCGAGAATTTGGTGGTGCCAAGGGCTGCGGACTTGTTGTTGTGAGAGAATTTCGCTTTCCACAGGCGCAGCTTCTCGTAGCGCTCAGAGAGACTCTTTAAAACAAGCTCGGTCTGTGGCGAAATCTCATCAGCTTTGGCAGCGGGTGTATTTGTTTTTGGCTTCTGAGCTACGGCCGAAGCCACGCCAAAATTTGCGAGTAAAATCAAAATCAAAGACCGTTTCATTGGGGCGCATTCTCCACAAATAGGAGCGGGGCGTCAATCCCCATTCAATCCGGGTCACATGATGACGTCGCGGGCCTTCCCGGCGGCACCTGGCTCGCCGACGATGCCTCGTTGTTCCAGTTGGTCCATAATTCGAGCCGCGCGTGTGTATCCGATCTGGAAGCGTCGCTGAATCAGGGACGTTGAAACCTTGCCTTTTTCTTTAGCGAATTCAAGGACATCACCAAAGAGAGAGTCCACGTTTTCAGCGCTGCCCTCGAGATCCATTGCAAGCGCATCGTCCTCTGGGGCAAGGATTTCTTCGCGGTATGAGGGTTCGCCCTGTTCGCGCCAGAAGTCGCAGACCCGCTCGATTTCCTCGTCAGAAACAAAGGATCCTTGCATGCGCCTAAGGCCCATGGGGCCTGCGTTGGTGAAGAACATATCGCCCCGACCCAGAAGCTGCTCGGCTCCTGAACAATCCAGCACGATGCGACTGTCCGAAGCCGATGCCACGCGCAGCGCTGCGCGACTGGGGCAGTTGGACTTGATCAGCCCGGTGACCACATCGGCAGAGGGGCGTTGAGTCGCCATAATAAGGTGGATACCCGCGGCGCGCGCTAGCTGCGAGAGACGGACGATCGATTGCTCGACGTCTTTCTTGGCGGTGAGCATGAGTTCTGCGAGCTCGTCGATGATGATGAGAATGTAGGGGAACTGTTCGGCGTTTTCGACTTTCCCTTCGCCGACCTTTTTGTTGTAGGCCTCGAGGTTCTTGGCTGAGACTTTTTGCATCTCTAGATAGCGTCGCTTGGTTTCTCCAACAGCCCATTTCAGCGCCTGACTTGCGTCTGCAGGATCGTTTACCACTGGCAGGAGCAGGTGAGGAATGTCTTCGAAAACTTTGAACTCAACAAGCTTTGGGTCGACGACGATGAGTTTAAGTTGTTCGGGTGTAAAGCGGCAGAGAAGTCCTGTGAGCATTGAGTTCACGAGAACAGACTTGCCCATGTTCGTAGCTCCACCCACAAGAAGGTGGGGCATGCGCGCGAGATCTTCAGCAACGGCGTTGCCCTCAGTGTCGACACCAAACACAAGGGGCAGTTTCATATTGGCGACGCGGTCTTTGGTGTTTTCGAAGACATCTTTGAGAACAATTTCTTGTTTCTGGAGATTGGGAACCTCAATGCCTGCGACACATTTTCCGGGGATCGGAGCGACAACGCGGACGCTGGGAACTCCCAGTGTCATCGCGAGGTCGGTTTGAGCGGAGACAAGCTTGTTCACTCGCACGCCGGGAGCCGGTTGGAATTCATACATCGTGATGATGGGTCCGGGAGAAACTTCGACCACTTCGCCTTCGATATCGAAACTCTTTAGCGCATTGGTGATGCGTTCTGCGGTTGCATAGAGCTGTTCCTGTGTGGGTCCCTTGATCTTGGTCTTGGCCGATTGTAGCAGCGAGAGCGGAGGAAGTTGCCAGTTGGTGACCTCGTCGGCAGAACGTCCCGCTTTAGGCCGCACTTTGTCTTTTTCAGGGGCGCGCTTCTCGTTTCCACCCATGCGAATGGTGGGCCTGGCGGAGTTCGCAGACAGCTCTTCGGATTCCTCGTCTTCTTCCGCCTCTTCTTTGCTTTCTTCGGTCTCCGGAGAGGCTTCAAGGGGTGTGACAGGCAACACGGCGGGCGAAGAATTGGAATTTTCGCGGGCTAAGCGGACACCGCGAAGTGTCGTGAAAAAACGCACAAAGGCGGCGACAGTTTTGGTCACTGTATGGGCCATGAGGGCGATGAGGGAGCCGAATCTGTTCGGACGCTTCAGGGCGCCTGGGCTCTGCGTCTGGGGGTTGCCTGAAGATCGCATGACCATTCCGTGAAGCGCTCGGGCCGCATGGCGCAAACCGCGAAGCATGTGGAACGGGAGTTCCTCCCACCACAACATACAAAAGAGCCAGCTCGCAAAAACGACAAGGAAGTACGATCCAATCTTCCCAAAGAGAGGGAGAGTGGCGCCTGAAATGGCGATGCCCAAAAGTCCTTGGGGTGGGAATCCGAGAGCTTCACCCGAAAAATCGAGAAGGTGAATAAGGAGGTCGAGTCCACAGACTGCGAGTGCGAGTCCACCCCAGTCACGTGTTTTGAAAACGGCTTCGTCTTTTTGGTCTTGGGTGAGCCAACGGATGACCGTACTGCCCCAAAGCAATGGCCAGCACCAGGCCGCATATCCGAAGAGCTGATAGAAAATGTCTGAGAACCAGGATCCAAAATACCCTAAGACGTTCTGGGGTTCGAGCCAGGGGGAGCTGAAGGTATTGAGGCTAGGGTCTTGCGGATGATAGGAGCCCAGGGCAAGAATCAGCGCCAGACTTGCAAAGGCAAAAAGTCCAACCGAGCGCCAATGAGTCTTTATTTCGGGATCACGTTTGTTGCGAATCACTGCAGCCATGGTAATTGAAAAAAAACCCTCTAATTCCAATATGTCACGGGGCTTCGTAAAGAGCCAGAGGCAGACTATTGACAGGGCGCGTGGTGAGCCGTAATGAAGATTAAGGGCAACACATTCGTTCTAGCCCTCTTCAAACTCTCCCCACACATCTAACCCCGGAGGCAACTTCAAATGTCCGAAAACCCAGAAAAGTCACAAAAACGCGGTGGCGGTCGCTTTAACAAAGGGCGTGGCAAACCCCACTCCCAGAAGCGCCGCGATGGCGGGAATGAATCCGGTGGCAACGCTTCCTTCGATCCTCAATCATCTCAAGAGTCTGTAGCGGACGGCGCGGACTCCCAAGGAACGGCGGGGCCGCAACCCCAGGGCAATCAGAACAACAATGCGAGCCACCAACACTCTGGCCAAGGCCAGCAGCAGCAAAACAATCACAACCATCATCAGAACCGCTCCCGCCACGCCAACAACGCCCCCAATGCCGATCTTGGTGGAGATGATGATTCTGGCAAGGAAGAGCGTCCGCGACTGACGCAGCCGATCGTCGAAAAGCTCAACATACGTGAACTGCGCGAGATGCCAATCAAAGATCTCGTGGAGCTCGCAGAGAAGTACTACGTCGACAACGCTTCTGGCCTTCGTCGTCAAGATCTCACCTTCACGCTTCTTCAGGCTCACGCAAAAGCCGGAGGAGCGATCTACGCCGAGGGAGTCTTAGAGATTCTCCCGGACGGTTTTGGATTCCTGCGTTCGTCAGACTACAACTATTTCGCAAGCCCCGATGATATCTACGTCGGACCTAGCCAAGTTCGTAAGAATTCGCTGCGCACCGGAGACACCGTAGGTGGATCAGTTCGTCCTCCAAATCCTGGAGAGCGCTACTTCGCTCTCTTGCGTCTGGACACGGTGAACGATGAAGATCCCAGCGTTGCTCGTCAAAAGATCCTCTTCGAGAATCTCACGCCCCTCTATCCTAACGAGCGCTTTAATCTGGAGTTCGATCCTTCGAACATGACCACACGAGTGATCGACCTTTTCGCGCCGATCGGTAAAGGGCAGCGAGCACTCATCGTTGCGCCTCCCAAGGCCGGCAAGACGATGATGATGCAGGATCTCGCCAACGCGATCACTCGGAACCACCCCGAAGTCACCCTGATCGTTCTTCTGGTGGACGAGCGGCCTGAGGAAGTCACTGACATGAAGCGCTCTGTGAAGGGCGAAGTCGTTTTCTCGACCTTCGACGAACCCGCTCAGCGCCACGTTCAAGTCGCCGAAATGGTCATTGAAAAAGCGAAGCGCCTTGTGGAGCACAAAAAAGACGTCGTGATCTTACTCGATTCGATCACGCGCCTTGGTCGCGCTTACAACTCCGTTGTTCCTCCCTCTGGCAAAATTCTGTCCGGTGGTGTCGACTCAAACGCACTTCAACGTCCCAAACGCTTCTTCGGAGCCGCTCGTAACATTGAGAACGGCGGCTCTCTGACAATCATTGCCACTGCGCTGATTGAAACCGGCAGCCGTATGGACGAAGTCATTTTTGAAGAGTTCAAGGGCACAGGTAACAGCGAAATTTCTCTGGACCGGAAGCTGATGGAAAAGCGGATCTTCCCCTGTATGGACGTCAACAAGTCCGGCACTCGCAAAGAAGACTTGCTCATCAAGAACGACACGCTCCAAAAGCTTTGGATCCTTCGTAAGGTCCTCTCGCCAATGAGCGCCGTCGATAGCATGGAGTTCATGATCGACAAGCTCAAGCGTTTCAAAACAAACGATGAGTTTATCGCCAACATGAACAGTTAACGGCAAGCGGTTTCTGCGAAATGGCGCATGTTCCACAAAAAGAAATGCTTGAGAGGCTCGACGAGTCCCTCAAGCATTTCAATTATCTCACAGAGCAGGTCATGCAGCCTGAAACGCTTGCGCGTACCGACATCTATCAAAAGATTAGTAAAGAGCGCGCCAAGCTTGAGCCCATGGTCATGGCGTATGAGTCCTATGGGCGTAAGCTTAGAAATTACATCGACGCACGGGAAATTCTCTCGAACACCAAAGACGCCGAGATGCGCGGGATGGCTCAAGAGGAGATCGCTCAACTCGAGCCCGAGCTCGACGACGAGCTCAAAAAACTGCAACTCTTGCTGCTACCCAAAGATCCTAACGACGAAAAAAATACGGTGGTGGAAATTCGTGCGGGAGTGGGGGGCGATGAGGCTGGAATTTTTGCGGGCGACCTCTACCGCATGTACACGCGGTTTGCTGAGTCCAAGCGTTGGAAGACTGAGCTTCTTAGCCTTTCCGAAGCCACTTCAGGCGGATTTCGAGAAATTATCTTTCTGATCGAAGGCGACGCAGTTTACAGCCGAATGAAGTACGAGACCGGTGTGCACCGGGTTCAGCGCGTGCCCAAAACCGAGGCCAGCGGACGTATTCATACAAGTACGGCTACTGTAGCTGTGCTCCCGGAGGCCGAGGAAGTCGACATTCAGATTCATCCCAACGACCTGCGCACGGATGTGTTCCGTGCGGGCGGCAACGGCGGTCAGTCCGTGAACACCACCGACTCAGCCGTGCGACTCACGCACTTGCCCACAAATACGGTTGTGATTTGTCAGGACGAAAAATCCCAGATCAAGAACAAAGCCAAGGCGATGAAGGTTCTTCTCACGCGTCTTTATGACAAGGCCGCCGCTGAGCAGAACGCTGCCATCTCGTCGGCTCGCAAAGCTCAGGTCGGTACCGGTATGCGCAATGAACGTATTCGCACTTACAATTTCCCGCAGGGCCGTGTGACCGATCATCGTATCGGTATGACGATTCAGAACGTCGATGCGGTCATGGGTGGCGGCGTCGAGCCTTTCATCCAGGCTCTGGCTGACCATTATCAGACCCTCGCTCTTCGCGGAGAATCTCCCGATTCGATGTCTGCAAAGCCCTCTCACGATGACGATGACTGACGAGGCGGCTTTCATTTTGTTCCAAAAAGGGATGGAAGCACTAGGGGTAAAGCACGAAGTTCGCTGGGTGCTGGATGAAATGCTGAGACTCGGACGCGGGGACTCATATCTTCAGGAAGTTCTCCAGCGAAGAAGCAAGGGCGAGCCCCTCGCCTACATCTTTGGGCACTGGGCTTTTCGCAGTCACGAATTTCATGTCGCGCCGGGCGTTCTCATTCCTCGACCAGAGACAGAAGAACTTGTGGATCTTGTGTTGGAGAGGATGCGCTCTCGCAACAGGACCTTCCCCTCGTGGCACATTGTCGACGCGGGAGCGGGATCAGGGTGTCTCGGGATTGCTCTTCAGTTGGAAGCGGGAAACTCACGGCCGCAACTAGACCCCAAGCTCACGCTCATCGAGTTGTCTGAAGAGGCTTGGCCATGTTTAGAGAAGAACATTGCTCAGCACGCACCCACTGCAAATTTGTTTAAGGGGTCTTGGCTCGAGTGGCCTCCAGAGCGCATTCAAGTTCTTGTTTCAAATCCTCCTTACATCTCGGGAGTCGGCGCTGACAAACCTGACGAGAGCGTTGCCGAGTGGGAGCCTCATTCTGCTCTTTTCCCAGAGGATTTGCGGCGCTTCCCCGATGCGAGCGGCCCTTACCGAGAGCTCATCAGATTGGCCCAGCATTGTGTCGAGCCGGGAGGCATTGCAGCTTTTGAACTCGGGGCGCCTCAGGCGTCTTGGATCTCTGAACACGTGAAGCAAAACTATCCTCTCTGGTCAGGGGAACTCGTCTCCGACATGGGGGGCAAAGCCCGTTTCTGGATCATGCAGCGCCTCGCTTAAAGCTCTCGCCTTTCTTGAAGCTCCGACCTAAGATGTGGCGCGTGGATAAATTCGTCATTAAGGGACCCCATCGACTCAAAGGCACGATCGACGCGGGCGGCTCGAAGAACGCCGCTCTGCCGATCATGTTCGCGACACTGCTCGCAGAAGGGCGCCACTCGGTTCGAAATGTGCCGCGGCTCGCCGATATGGAATTTTCGCAGCGAATGCTTTTGCATTTTGGATGTCCCGTTGAGCAACGTTTTCATAAGAGCTTTGGCGCCGACTGGATGGTCGACGCCACAAAGATCACCAGCAGTGAGGCCCCTTACGATTACGTGCGCAAAATGCGCGCGAGTTTCTTTTGTATGGGTCCTCTTCTCGCTCGCACAGGGCGTGCTCGAGTTTCTTTGCCCGGCGGGTGCGCGATTGGCGCGCGTCCGATCGATCTTCACTTGATGGCACTCGAAAAACTTGGCGCCGATATCGTTCAGACAAACGGATATGCCGAGGCTTCGTGCAAAGGACGCCTCCGTGGAGGCAAGGTCATCTTCCCTAAAGTCTCAGTGGGCGCCACCGAAAATGCTCTCATGGCAGCGGTGCTCGCTCAAGGAACTAGCGTCATCGAGAACGCAGCACGCGAACCCGAAATCCAGTCGCTTGCAAAAGCCCTGCGTGGCATGGGTGCGATGATCTCTGGCGAAGGAACGTCGACGATCGAAGTCCAAGGCGTCGAGAAGCTCAGGCCGATGGACTTCGCCATTCCTCCTGATCGCATTGAAGTGGCGACTTATCTTATTGGGGCGCAGATGAGCGGCGGCGACGTGACTGTGAGGGGCGCCTGCGCCGATGACATGGAAGTCGTCTTGCAGATGCTCGAGCAAACGGGCGCCAAGGTCGAGCGAGGTGCCGATTATGTGCGTGTGATCGGATCTGAAAAGATCCGTCCCGTGGATGCCATCACCGCGCCATTTCCTGGATTTCCCACAGATGTGCAGGCCCAATGGATCACGCTCATGACTCAGGCCGATGGAGACAGTCTCGTGACTGAGACCATTTTCGAAAATCGATTCATGCACGTCCCCGAGCTGGTGCGCATGGGCGCAGACCTTACGATCAGCGGGTCTTCGGTTCGAATCAAGGGCAAGCGCGGGACCCTACATGGGGCCCCCGTTATGGCGACAGATTTAAGGGCGAGTGCCAGCCTGGTTCTGGCGGCCTGCGTCGCCGACGGTGAGTCCGAGATCAAGCGCATTTATCACCTCGATCGCGGCTACGAGACCATGGAGCACAAGCTCGAAGCTCTCGGCGCCGAAGTCGATCGCCATGTGGATTCCTGAGAGCGGCTTTGGCATTGACGCCCCCCGGGGCCTTGTGCCATATCCTAAGGTCTGAATCTTCAAAAGAAATGGGGTGATTTTTTAAATGCCAATCGTCAAAATCCGCGAAGGTGAAGGATTCGATTCCGCTATCCGCCGCTTCAAAAAGCAGTGTGAAAAAGCAGGCATTCTCACTGAGGTCCGTAAGCGCGAGCACTACGAAAAACCCTCCGTGAAGAAAAAACGCAAAGCTATCGCAGCCGTCAAACGCCTCGAGAAGAAGAGCCGTCCGCCCCGTCCTCGCTTCAAACCCGAGAACCGCTAAATCATCATTAGAGATTGTCCAATTAAGTGGGTCCGGGCTTCTAACAGAGCTCAGGGCCCACGATTTTTTTTAAAATGTTTTAAGGAGCGATGAATGTCCCTTTCTCTCAAAGCCCAAATCCAAGCCTGTGTCGTCGAAAGTATGAAAGCGCGCGACAGCGCCAAGACACAAGTTCTGCGTAACATCACCAGCGCTATCAAGAAAAAGGAGGTCGACGAACGCAAGGAACTCACAGACGCCGAAGTCCTTAAGCTCATCATGAACCTCGAAAAGCAGGTGCGTGAAACCCTAGAGCAGGCCAAGTCACTCGGTCGCACCGAATCGATCGAAGAGTGCGAATACGAAATAGCAACTTTCAAAACCTTCCTGCCCCAAGCCATGAGCGAGGCGGATCTTCTGGCTGAAACTAAGAAAATCTACGAAGAGCTTAAGACTGCTGGAACACTTCCCGCCGGTCCTGCAGCGATGGGTGCGCTCATGAAGGCGACCATGGCTCGCATCGGAGCTCGAGCTGAGGGCAAAGCAGTTCAGGCCGCAGTCAAATCCATTCTCGGCTAAAGGCCTGAGAACGTTTCAAGGGGGAAAGATCACTTTGCGTTCGCTCGCCGAAATCAAAGAAGAGATCAAAGATCGCATCGATCTCAGCCAGGTCGTGTCGAAACACGCCAAGCTGGTGAAAACATCGGGCGGTTACAAGGCCTGCTGCCCTTTGCCGGGGCATTCCGAGAAGACACCGTCGTTCGGCATCGATACTCGCAAAAATCTTTACTATTGCTACGGCTGCCAGCGCGGCGGCGATGTCTTCAAGTTTCTCGAGGAGGTCGAGGGCCTTAGTTTTATGGAAGCCGTCAAAGAGCTCGCCGAACAACTGGGCATCGAGTTGCCAAAGGCTTCGCCCCAAGAGGCCGAGCGCTCACGCCAAGAAAAGGGCCTCCGCGAACAAGGTCTCGAAGCTCTCACACGTAGCTCCCAATTTTTTCATTACCTTCTCATGAACCCCACTTCGCCCGGAGCCAAACGCGCGCTGGAGTACTTGCGCGTGGACCGTGGACTTTCCGACGAAGAGATTGTGAAGCTTCAGCTTGGGTGGGCCCCCGAATCGCCAGACACGCTCGCACAAAAGCTGCGAAGCGCTGGGCTCTTGCAAGTCGCAGAAGATGCAGGTCTCGTGCGCAACTACGGCGGCCGGCACTACGACTTTTTCCAGGACCGGCTGATGATCCCGATTCGCGATCGCCGCTCTCGAGTCATTGCATTTTCGGGTCGCACGCTAAAGCCCGTCGACACCAAGAATCCAAAATACAAAAATTCGCCTGAATCCCCTTTCTTCAAGAAAAAAGAAATTCTCTACGGACTGGATCTCGCCGTCCCGCTTATGAACGAGAAGCGCTTTGTCTGTCTTGTCGAAGGCTATTTCGACCAGTGGGCCTTTCAGCGTCTAGGCATTCCGTCGGTCGCTGTCATGGGCACGGCGCTCACACCCGAACACTTGCGCGACTTGGAGCGTTTCACCAAGCAAATGGTTCTTGTCCTCGATGCGGACAAGGCCGGAGTCGCGTCGACCAAACGAAGTCTCCCGCAGCTTCTCGATGCGGGATGGGACACGCGCGTGTTTTCGGGACTGCAGGGCAAGGACCCCGATGAATGGCTCAAGACACAAAAACACGGAGCCGATGAGGTCGGACGGCTCCTTAAGAGCTCGCCTGAGGGGCTTGAGTGGCTCATTTTACAAACCGTGAGCGAGGCTCGTGCCGAGCAGCTTGGCCGGGTTCCTACCTTGCAGAGAGTGCGAGATCTTTGGGCTCGTGGTGTGGACTCGACTCATAAAGAGCTTCTGATTAACCAAATTGCAGCCTCGGTGGGTCTCAGGGCGGAGGAGCTCAAGGCAGCTTTTGACGAGATTGGGACTCCTGTGAAGGTGGCTCGACTGGATGAAGACCGCTATGAGCCTTTCAAGGATCATTCGCGCTCCAAGCACTCCTGGGACCGTGATGCCGAAGAGCTGCTTGTCTGGTGGCTACGGCATTGGGACAAGCTCCATCCCTCGAGCGAAGCTGAGTGGGATCAACGAGTTGATCTCTTCGTCGGGTCGCTCGCCGAGGGGCTTGTTCGCTCGTGGTCGGACGAGGCTCGTCGCACGAACGAGAAGCTCAAAATCTCTTTTGTCAGTCTACCGCTTGAGCAAAGTCAGTTGGACCCACTTTTGCAGCAGTGGCTCTACCGCGGACTCGTAAGTCCCGAGGGCTTTGAAAGTGTAGAAAATGCAGATAAGGCATTGATTTCTTTTAAGGAATTGGCGTATAGCCTTAAGAAGGAAAAAGCTCACGCAGAAATCGCGCGACTCGAGCAACAACTTCGCTCTCGGCCCAACGAGGAAGAAGCACTTGAGGTGTTGTCGCGGATCCAGCGACTCAGATTGAGTTTGGAAAAAAGAAGCTGATTCGCTAGGCTGCCATAGTTTTTGACGATAGGGAGAACCCGCACTCAATGCCCCAAAAAAGCACCAAGAAAAATTCAAGCGCCAAGACCACCCCACCTTCTACAAAGGGCACGGTGAAAAAATCGGCTGCAAAAAAAGTCGCGGCTCCCAAGGCAACGCCTCCAAAAACGCTCGCCGCAAAAAAAGTACCTGCGAAAATTTCAACAGCTAAAGTTGCTACGCCAGTCGTCGACAAGAAAACCGCTAAGGTCATTGCCACCAAGTCAGTCGCTGTGACGAAAACGATCGTGACAGCCGCACCCACTAAGGTCGCAGCTGCAGGCAAACAAATTCCCGCTAGCGCCAAGATCGCTGCTCCTATTGCGCCCGCAAAAAAAGGCGCAGCCCCTGTCGAGGCCGCCACCACGAAACGCAAAGGCCGGACTCCTGATAGCCCCGAGCTTGTTCTCGAGAAGCTCGCAGCGCTTGGTCAGAAGAAGGGTTTCCTGACCTATGAAGAGATCAACTCTGCTCTTCCGAAGGAAATGAATTCGTCTGATCAGCTCGAAGAAGCAGTAAACTATCTCATCGATCAAGAAATTCAGCTTGTCGAATCAGAAGAAGAATTCGCCGCCAAAGGTAAAACCAAAAAGAAAAGCCCGGCCGCTGCTGCGCCCGGTGAAGAGTCCGCTGAGGACGGTGACGAAGAGCTCGAGGCCGCTGCCCCAGAGGGCGGCGAAGCCGACGAAGCCGAAAAAGAGGAGCAAGTCGACGTCGACACGCTCTCTAAAGCCAACGATCCTGTCCGACTCTATCTTCGCAAAATGGGTTCTATCCCGCTCCTTACAAAAGAGGGCGAAGTTGAAATCGCTAAGTTGATCGAAGAGGGCGAAGCCGAAGTCATGGACGTCGTTCTGAACTCTCAGATCGGTATCCAAGAAGTTCTCTCAGTCGGCGAGCGTATCAAGGCCGGCAAGATTCGCGTGCGCGACGTCGTGCGCGGACTCGACGAAGACGATCCCGAAGTCAACGAAGACGAATACCGAGACAAGATTCTCACTGCCATCGAGCGTGTGCGCGATTTCGAAGCTTTGCTCCTAGACGCAGGAAACGCCAAGCAAGAAGATCTTGTGAAAGCTCGTGACGGAATGTTCCTTGCCTTCCAGGAAATTTCCTTCAACCGTAAGACAATCAACCGTATCGTTGGTCGCATGAAGGGCTACGTACAGGTTATCGAAGACTCGGAGGCCACCCTCGTCCGTGAGCTTGGAAAAGTTCGCTGTAAGAGTATTGGGGACTACGAAGAGCTCAAGAAAAAATTCGACGATCCCAAGCGCAAGCTCGAAGCCTTTAAGCAGGCGGGCAACCGCACCCTCGCCGAGATCGGTGTCCTGGCGCAGATCGTTGCTGAGCAAAGCACTCGCCTTGAAGATGTCGAAGGTCAGTCGGGCCTTCCCATCGAAAAGCTCAAGAAGATGTACTCGCAGATCGTCGAAGGTGAGAAGAAGGCCGACCTCTCGAAAGCCAAACTCGTCGAGGCCAACCTGCGTCTCGTGGTTTCGATCGCAAAGAAGTACACCAACCGCGGACTCCAGTTCCTCGACCTTATTCAAGAAGGCAACATCGGCCTGATGAAGGCTGTCGACAAGTTTGAATACCGCCGTGGTTACAAGTTCTCGACCTATGCCACCTGGTGGATTCGCCAAGCAATCACCCGCGCGATTGCTGACCAAGCTCGCACGATCCGTATTCCCGTCCACATGATCGAAACGATCAACAAGCTTGTGCGCACCTCGCGCTACCTCATGCAAGAAATCGGTCGTGAGCCCACGCCTGAAGAAATCGCCGCAAAGATGGAACTTCCTGTCGAGAAGGTCCGCAAGGTCCTGAAGATCGCCAAAGAGCCGATCTCACTCGAAACCCCTATCGGCGAAGAAGAAGACTCGCATCTTGGAGACTTCATCGAAGACAAAACGGCGATCAATCCCTCTGAAGCCGTCATCAACCTCAACCTCTCCGAGCAAACGCGTAAGGTTCTCGCCACACTCACGCCTCGTGAGGAGAAGGTTCTGCGCATGCGCTTTGGGATTGGTGAACGCTCCGACCACACCCTCGAGGAAGTGGGACAGGACTTCTCTGTGACCCGCGAGCGGATTCGTCAGATTGAAGCCAAGGCGCTCCGCAAGCTTCGTCACCCGAGTCGCGCCAAGCACCTCAAGGCGTTCGTCGAAAACTAAGCAGCTGGGCCCTGTGGGCCCGACTGTGCTGACTTTTTAGAAATAAAAAAAGGGTGGGTTCCCGAAGGAACCCACCCTTTTGACGTTTAAAATGATTCGGCCAGGTCTTAGTAACGACCGCCGCGACCGCCGCCGCCGGATCCGCCGCGACCACCGCCGCCGCCGCCGCCGCCGTAACCACCGCCGCCGCCACCACCGCGACCGCCGCCGAAGCCACCTTCACGGGGAGCTTGGGGACGAGCTTCGGTAACAGTCAGAGGACGACCTTCGAAGTCTTGGCCGTTGAGCTTAGCGATGCCTTCTTGGGCTTCTGCGTCGCTCGACATTTCCACGAATCCGAAGCCTTTGCTGCGGCCGGAATCGCGATCAGTGATGATTCGAGCCGATTCGACTTGGCCAACTTGCGAAAACAAAGCTTGGAGAGCCGAGTCGTCAGTTTTGAAAGAGAGGTTTCCTACGTAAAGTTTCTTACCCATTATAATGTGCCTCCTTTAGGCAATGGCCGCTAAAGAAGAAGATCACTAGCTGGACGCTGGGGACTCTGTCTGGTCGCGGTTCGGAGGTCATTATATCCAAGTGTTTTTGGCTGATCCACTGAAAAAGCGGTCCTCAGCTAATTTTGGGCTGTTCCTTGAGGGTGAGAGGTCGATAGAGCTTCCGTATTCCTGAATGGGCCACCGACCGTCAAGAAACGGGACTGCAAATTCACTTTCAAAAACTTCTGACTTCGCGAAAGGTTTCTTGTCTCCTCGATTGAGCGAGGCGGGCCAAGAAGCTAGGCTCTAGAGTCGGTGGGGCCCATAGCTCAGTTGGTTAGAGCAGGTGGCTCATAACTACTTGGCCGGGGGTTCAAGTCCCTCTGGGCCCACCACTTCCCTACTCACTTTTGCGCCCTGGCGGCGTTGGACTCTTGCTCCGCTGCTCATGGCCGTTTTGGCCATTGCGCTGCTCGCTTCGAGTCCGCCTTGCCAGGACACAAAATTGAGTGGGGAGCCCTCGGCGCTTTCGCTTG
>CAMCVE010000005.1 GCA_945881775.1 Bacteriovorax stolpii | reverse complement strand
CGCTGAATCGCTTCTTTGGATTCTTGGCTCATGCCCACGATCCACATCACCATGAAAAACGCCATCATCGCCGTCACGAAGTCGGCGTAAGCAACCTTCCAGGCGCCGCCATGATGACCATGGCCGCCCTTCTTGATCTTCTTGATGATGATCGGTGTGTTCTCGTCAGCCATAAATTACCTTTAGTTTCTAGGCGGCCTTCTTCGCAGATCCAGCTGAGGCGTTCTTCAGAACCTCTTCCATCTCTTTGAATCCGGGACGCTCCGACGGCATAACGGTTCGACGCGCAAACTCGATGGACACTTGGGGTGGTAGGCCTCGGCAGTTGGCGAGAATTCCCGCTTTAAGCATGTTGAAGAAAATACCTTCAGCCTCGTAGTGGTGCTCGAGGCGTTTTGCGATGGGGCTAATGATACCGTAACCCACAAAGATACCCAGGAAAGTTCCGACGAGCGCGGCAGCGACTTTACCGCCGACGACTTCGGGTCCGGCCGCAATACTGTTCATGGTGATAATAATCCCCAAGACCGCCGCGACAATCCCGATCGCGGGAAACGCATCGGCCGTGGTTTGAATCTGTGCGGGAATTTTGTGTTCTTCGGCGTGCATGGCTTCGAGGTCGGCCACGAGAAGATCATCCATGTCGTAGGGCGAAGGGCCGCCCGAGATAAATGTTCTCATCGAGTCGGCGATAAATTCGATCGCGTGGTGGTTGTGAAGAATGTGCGGATACTTCGTAAAAATTGCGGAGGTCTCGGGGTTTTCGATGTGACCTTCGACCGCTTGCACGCCGTCTTTTTTCTGCGCTTGGAAAAGCTCGTACATGAGGCTCAGGCCCTCCATGTAATCTGACTTGCCCACGTCTTTAATTGAGAGGGCTTTGATGCCCATCGAGAAGATGCTTTTGACGTACTTCATGGGCGTGCTGATGATGAGAGCCGCGACAGCAGCACCGATAATGACGACGTACTCACCCGGGTGCAGGAAAACGCCGAAGAAGGCGAAGTTCCAGTGGGCGGCCATCATGAAGCCCCCGAACACACAGCCAAAGAGCATTAATAGTCCGACAAATCCCATGATCGTCCTATCGACGCGCAGGGAGGAAATCTTGAGGCTACAGGGATTTAGAGGCCGAAGTGTCAAAAAAGCGACGTTGAGGGGGCTAGCCTCAGTGCGTTAAGTCTTTAGACGCGGTCGTAAACAGCGAATTTCAGGGGCGGGTCCAGAGACTCGCCTTGTTTGGAGTCCACGAGGCGGAAATCCTTCTCAAGAGCAATCTGCGGGAAGCGGATGTCTCCCTCAAAAGGTGCACCTACCCACGTAATATAGAGGCGGTTTGCGAGTGGCACGGCTTCCGCAAAGAGCTGGCTTCCGCCGATCACAAAAATATCTTCACTCGCGAGCTCTCCGCTCTTGATGGTGTGGTTTGCGACACCGAGAGCTTCGGGAAGGCTCGCGACCCAAACGACATCCGTCGAAAGATCTGCCGGACGAGCCGAGCGCGACAAAACAATATTCTTGCGAGCGGGAAGCGGGCGTCCGATGGAATCGAAGGTCTTGCGACCCATGATGATTGGAGATCCTAGCGTGCGTTCTTTAAAATATTTGAGGTCCTCGGGCGCGTGCCAAGGAAGCTTATTGTTGCGACCAATGATCCAGTCGTTTTGAGTCATCGCGACAATAAGTGAAATACGAATATTCATCCGAGAGCTACTCTAGGGCTAGATCCGTAACTTCACAAGCTTGCTCAAACGGCGATGGGAGCTTTGATGGTGGGGTGCGCCTCGTAGCCTTCAATACTGATGTCATCAAAAGTGAAGGCGAAAAGATCTTTAACTGCGGGGTTGAGCTTGAGCCGCGGGAGCGGCATGTGCGCGCGCGTGAGCTGCAAGCGCGCTTGTTCGACGTGGTTGAGATAGAGGTGAGCGTCGCCAAAGGTGTGCACGAAGTCGCCCACTCCAAGCCCCGTCGCTTGAGCGACCATGTGTGTGAGCAGCGCGTAGCTCGCGATATTGAAAGGCACACCCAGGAACACATCGGCGCTACGCTGGTAGAGCTGACACGAGAGTTTGCCGTCTGCGACGTAGAACTGAAAAAGAGAATGACAGGGAGGCAGGGCCATCTGTGCGATTTGCCCCACGTTCCACGCGCTCACGATGAGGCGACGCGAATTGGGATTGCGCTTGATCTCTTCAACGACTTGAGAAATTTGGTCGATGCTCTCGCCACCGGCGCCGGCCCACGAACGCCACTGCGCTCCGTAGACGGGTCCGAGATTTCCCTCACGATCGGCCCACTCATCCCAGATGCGAACATTGTTTTCTTGGAGATACTTGATGTTGGTGTCTCCCTTGAGGAACCACAGCAGCTCGTGAATGATCGAGCGCAGGTGCAGCTTCTTAGTGGTCACGAGTGGGAATCCGTCGTTCAGATTAATGCGCATCTGGTGGCCAAACACGCTGAGTGTGCCAGTGCCCGTGCGGTCTTCTTTGCGAGTTCCTTCTGTTAAGAGACGTTGCAAGAGATCGTGATAAGCCTGCATGAGTGTTATTTCATTACCTTGAGAGGCGTCTGGCAACCGCCGATCGGGGGGATTTTACGAGCGAGAAGCGGCGCATGCTCCCCGCTAAGCTCCCGAATTTTCGACGTCACGCGAGCAGCGCAAAATCTTCACACTCGGCAAGCCGATCCCACGCCTATACTCAATGCTGTTAACTGATACAGATGTCCGGAAGGGGATAGTCACCCCGACCGCACCACTGCTGGATGTAAGCTCCTCACTCTCTCAAGCTTTTTAAGCAAGGGGCAACGTCCATGGGGTTCACCAAAAAACACGCAAGCGTGCTAGTTCCGCTTCTCACATTCACGGCCTGCACGGGGCAGCTCGCCGACAGTTTCCGCTATCAGCAGCAGGTGGAAAACTTCAAAACCGACGTTTCCGTGAACACAAAAATCGACATGCTCTGGGTGGTCGACAACAGCCCGAGCATCGCACCCTCGCAGAAAAAAATCCGAGACGGCTTTCGTCAGTTCGCCGAGCAGTACATGAAACCCAATTGGGACATTCGCGTTGCGGTGATTTCGCAAGACACCTATCTCGCTCACCCCAGCATGGCGAGCTTTCTTAATGGCGTCGGCACCACAGGCAGCGCACAGCGCTACTCGCGAGAGGCGGGTTATCAATCGGCGTATCTCAATCCTTCAAGTACAGCGAGCCCCAAGCGCACGACAGCGTTTGTGGCGCCACTCTGGTGGGTGGGGTCGGGCATCAGCTCGACTGGAGCCGTCACAGGGGCGGGCATTCGCCTCAGGCAAGCGATTCCTGAGTACGCAGGCGCAAATCTCTCGGCCGACGTGAGCCCATCAAATCCTTCTTACTACGCGCGACTTGTTCCCGGTCGCCACGACGGACCTCTTGCGACCATGTGCTGGTCGAGTAACTCGAACCCCTTCTTCTTTGGCGTCGCGCAGTGCTATGTGCGCGACAAACAAAACACCTACAGCGGTGTCGACAACTGCGTGAACGGCGGGACGGGGGTTCTCGACAGCTCTGTTCAGTGCGTGAATACGATCATGAACAACACCGTGCGGTCTGGAAAGGCGATCATCTCCACGAAGCCACCCGAGGGCACACCCGCAGACGCTGCGTGGAGCGAGCAGCTCTACAAGGATTTCGTTGTTAACCTCAGCGGCGGTGTCTCGGGATATCCCTACGAAATGTTTTTCAACTCGATTTCGCAACTCATCACCGATAACGAAGCAACGGCCTCGTCGAGCAAGTTCTTTAGGCCCGGCGCTCTGCGTGTGATCGTGATCGTCTCGGATGAAGACGACCAAAGCACGAATTTTCCAACGGGCGGGACGCAGACCACGCCTGACGCTCAGTACAACTTCACGGTGGACTGTCCCTGGAAAACTGTCGACGCCCACACGTATCGCCGCCAGGCTTGTCCTAAGCCCGATAAGATCCGCTCGGTCTCGGAGTTCAAGACCCAGCTCGACACGTTCTTCAGGGGTCTCGACGGCGACCCTGCAGGCGATCCCAACTATTTCGTGACCACAATCACACCCACAACGGGAGTTGCTGTTAAGGCGCTTCAAGATGAGATGGGCGAAGACGCTAATAGCTACGGATCTGTTTCGTCGGACTACGGCACGCGCTTGGCCGAGTTTGTGGATTCGGTCGGAAACGGTTCTCTAAAAATGGAAATCACGAGCAGCGACTACTCGCCGATTCTCGATGCGATCGGCCGCACTGTGCTCACCAAGAAGAACCGTTTCAAGCTGCGCTTTCAGCCCACATCTGAGAACGACATTCTTCTTTACGTGAAACGCGCCGACGGCTCGCAGGACCGTATCGTCAACGAAGACTATGAAATCTCAGGCTTTGAAGTGGTCATCACAAACGACACGCTTCTCTTAAGTCTGAGCGACACAGACCGAATCGTGGTCGACTATCAGCCCTCATCTCTCAACGAGTAAGGGCATGGATCTCGGCAAGAAGCGGATCAAGGTCTGGGCTTGTTGGCACAGCAATCTCCATCACCTCATCGCCGATGAGGACATGAACGGGTTCAATTTTTTTACGCTTTAGAATTGCGAGCACTCCACGCGTGAGCTCGGGCGCTGCCGTGAGGCCACCGCCGACAAGGCTCAGAAGCGTGAGATCCGTCAGGCGCTGTTGCGGCCGGAAATGTGAGCAGAACTCGTCGACAAGCTCGTCGCGGCAAATCACTTCGAGTCCGCTTTCAAAAGATCTTAGCGAAATCCAGGTGAGCTTCGAGTCTTGAAGGCGCGTGATTAGCTCGAGAACTTTTGAGTTCTCCATTCCACTGATTTGCAGAAGCGAGACATGAGAAGATTTGTTGACGACCGAGACGAAGGGGTTTTCCATTTGGGTCTCCTGCGAGTGTGGGATGATGCGGGTTCCGTTGTCAAAGAAGCGGCCTTCTCGGATCACGTCTTTCTCGAGGAAACTTGAAAGCACGCGCACCGGAATTTTAAACTTAAGCGCAACCTCGAGGCAGCGGTGGTGAAGGACCTGAGCGCCGCGCGAAGCGGCAAGGTACGCGAGCCGCGCGGAAAGCACATCAAGCTTTTGGGCCGCGGGAATTTTCCTTGGGTCTGCCGAATAAACGCCGTCCACATCGGTGTAGATAAAAACTTCTTTCGCGCCCAACTTGGCGCCAAGAGCAACAGCGCTTGTGTCGCTGCCGCCGCGCCCGAGAGTTGTGATTTCTTTTTCAAGGCTTACGCCTTGGAATCCGGCGACGATCGAAATCTTTCCCTTCTCGAGACTCTCGAAAATGCGAATCGGCCGAATGTCATTGATGCGAGCTTCTCCGTGAAAGTTTGTGGTGATGATGCCGCTCTGTGAGCCCGTAAATGAAACTGCCTCTAGACCAAGATCGGCTAGAGCCATGCTAAGAAGCGCCATGCTGATGCGCTCGCCGGTCGTGAGCAGCATGTCCATTTCTCGTTTGTGGGTGCGCTCGGTGGCGCGAGGAGAAACTTTTTTTGCGAGTGCAATCAAGTCATCGGTTGTGTCGGCCATGGCGCTCACCACAACAACGAGCTTTTCCCCTCGCTTGTGGTGGGCCTCAATGATTCGGGCGACGCGGTGGATTCGCTCGGGCGAACCAACACTTGATCCCCCAAATTTGAGCACAGAAAGCGGCGCGGTCATGTCTTACGTTACTAGTAGAGCAGGTGAGGGCGGACAAGTTCCGCCCACTCGGACTCATGGGGTTTGAGGAGTTCATCGAGATCCTCAAGGCGGCTGCCTTTGGTGTCGGCCCATTCGCGCCCGCGCACATCCCCAATCAGCAAATCAATCGGCAGGCGAACGGTTTCGTATTCGTAAGGGGGCTGGCGCCAGTTCATAAGCTCGGGTTGGTATTCTTTGAGGAGCCTAAACACCATCATCATGAGCCGAAAGGGTTGGAAGTTCGTGTGCGTGTAGTGGGCGTCGGTGTCGACGTGGATCTGCAGGCCTTCGCAAAGCTCGCCTTTGAATTTGTGGAAGGTGGGCTCAAAGAAGCAAGAGCGCACAAAGCAGCTTTCAAGTAGCCGCGGGGCGCGCTTGCCCAGTTCGCGGATGATGCGCTTAGAATCGAGTCTGGGAGCCCCAAAGATTTGCAGGGGGCGTGTGGTGCCGCGACCTTCAGAGAGTAGAGTGCCCTCGAGAAGCACCGTGCCGCCGTAGCAGCGCGCGGTGCAGAGTGTGGGCATGTTCGGACTTGGGTTGATCCAGGGGAGCTCGCCCGTGGGCCAACCGTGTCCGGGAGCGGCGTCGATCTCGTAGCCATCCATGGCCACAACTTTCATGTCGAGACTCAGTTTGTGATGGCTCTTCAGGAAATAGGCCATCTCTCCGAGCGTGAGTCCGTGTCGAAGCGGAACTCTCGAAGCGCCGACAAAACTTTCCATCGAGGCATCCAAGAGAAACCCTTCGAAGGGACGACCCGCGGGGTTGGGACGATCCAGCACCCAAAGCGATTTGCCGGCCTTGGCGCAAGCCTCCATCATATAGAGGAGTGTTGTGAGGTAGGTGTAGACGCGGCATCCCACGTCTTGCATGTCGACAAGGAGCACATCGAAACTGTCGATCATCTCGGGCGTGGGGCGTCGCACTTCTGAGTAGAGGCTAAACACAATCACGCCCGTGTCGGGGTCGCGGTAGTGCTCGCTTTCGATCATGTTGTCTTGTTTTTCGCCGCGCATGCCGTGCTGCGGACCAAAGGCCGAACTCAGCGAAAGCGTTCCCAATTCTTTCAAAAGATCGAGACCATGGCGGCCGTTCCGATCCACCGATGCCGGGTGGCCGAGGTAGGCCACGCGGCGTCCTTTGAGTTGGCGCTGGAGTTCGGGTTCGTTCAGAAGTTTTTCAAGTCCAAGCTTCATAACGTCTCCTCTATATATATAGACCGAAAAAGAAGACGGGAGCGGTGAGTCTTAGCGACAAATTTTTTATCCCCCCGCTTTCTCAAGCGCGGTTGAAGATCTGTCGTTAAGACTTAGACTTATTATAAGGATTCTATTACGTGACGAATTGGATTACCCGACAGCCCACGAAATACTGGGCACTCAGTCTGTCTCTGCTGGGCCTGGGAGCTTGTAGCTCGACCAAGGGCCCAACGGATTCGGCGTCGGATCTTTCGTATGCGGATGTGCCCGTTGATCAAAGCTCGAGTGAGGGCGGCGCCGAAGGAAGTCTTTCCAGTGAGATCCCATCCTTGGATGGTGCAGCGCAAGTCGCGCGCCAAGGCGGACCCGCCTACCGCAACTCCGCTTTCCCAGAAATTGCTACAAGAGCCATCGCTAAAGATGGTTACTCTCTGAACGGATATGTTTTTGTTCGCGGCGAGCGCAGCTGGAAAGATCTATCGCGTTTGCTCTACGGACGAGACGACCGGGCGACACTTCTTTCTCAGTGGAACGGTGGAGCCGAGATCAAGCCAGGAGCTGTGATCTATTACAATTCACCGTTCCGTCCTGATGACACGTCGACTTTGAAATCTTTTGATAGCGACTTCGGCATGACCCTCACGGCGGTCAGCGTCTCGGCCGGAGACACCTTGTCCTCGATCGCCGCCAAGGTTTACGGAAGCCCCGATTCCTGGCGCGAATTGGCCACTTTGAATGCCAACGGACTCACAAGTCCCGATAGCGTCGAAGTGGGTCAAAGTCTTCAGATCGCTCCTGCCACTCGCGACACAAGCGCGATCCTTCAGGCCTATGTTCAAAAAGTTCAAGGCGAGGCTCAGGCCGCGCTCTCTGATCCCAGCTCAACTCAAAGTGATCAAGTCGCTCAAGCTAACCCGAATCCAAGTGATCCGGAGCTTGCTGCGAGCGAAGGGGCTCAGGCGCCTCCTGCAGAGGGCGACTCTGGCCTCGAAGTTTCTTCGAGTGCAAGCAGTTTTGCAGGACTTCCGGTTATGGACATTGCTCTGATGCTCGGAGCGCTCGCTGCAGTCGCCGGACTCGTGGCCTTCTATGTTCGCCGCCGCAAGAAGCTTGAAGCTTCGAGGGCCTCGAACACGATCTTCTTCAACAGCAAGAAGACCGGCACCGAAGACTGATCCCCCTTAAAATTTTTTGAGAACTTTGACCAGCTCATCGGCGAAGGCATCGGCTTGGTCAGAGTGAATCCAGTGACCACTTTGAGCAATTTGAATCACGTGAGTCTCCAGGCTGCCACGGGCTACAAGCGCTTTTTCGAGCCGCTCAGGCGTGAGGTGCTCAGAATGTTCTCCTCGGAAAACATAAACAGGGCCCGAATACTTTGACCATTCTGACCAAAGTGGCGAGTTCTCCGCCTCTTTTAAGAGGGAGAGAAGGCCTTCTCGGTCGAATCTCCAGTCGTGCTCGTCAGCTTTTTTGGAGCGAATATTTGAAAACAAAAACGCAGCCAAGCGGGAATCTCCCGCGAAGAGTTCTTCAATTTTCTGTTTGGCCTCAAGGCGTGAGCGAAAAGGGACGGGAACTCTTTCTAGGATTTTGTGCAAGCGAGTGGCGTTGTCGCCTGTGATCTCGGGGCTCGCGTCTTCGACAATCAACGCCTGGATGCGATGAGTCCACTCGGGATCGGCGCACAAAGACAAAAAGGGACGAAGGCCAAAGGAGTGGCCAAGCAGCACAAGGGGAGCTTCGGTTGGAATCTGCAACTTCAGATCTTCGACGAGTGCCTTGTGAGTGAGGGTCTCGTAACTCAGAGCTTCAGGGCCGCGCCGGCCCCCATGACCTAGCATGTCAGGAGTCACAAAACTCCAACCCCGAAGCTCAGGCCTTGATTTGAGTCTCGTGAGAATCGGTCCCCAGTTGAGAGCCGATCCCATAAATCCGTGGAGCAAAACTAGGGTTCCAGACATCCGCTCGACCTTACAATCTTTTGAGGCGCTCTTCTTGGAGAATGCGGCGAAGCTCCCCGGCCGTAGAATCTGAGCCAATAACTTCGAGACGTAGTGTTCCTGATTCGAGGCTGATCGTGTGCCAAGGAGCGGGGTTTGGATCCGCATTTTCAGAGGATGTGGCGAGGCTTCTGAGGAACTGCTCCATCCACTGAACCCAGTCGATCTTCAGCTCTAGCCGAAGGTCCTTGGACTCAGAAAGTTTGCTTGAGGCAAAGGCGAGTGGAAGGGGTTTTGATTTGGAGAAAGTTGGAGATGGAGCTCCAGGAATATTTGTATCCCAGGTGCAGAGGTGCCCTACCTTTTCAAAACGGGCGCAGACAATTTTTAGGACATCGAGCGTTGTCCCTAGGTCGAGCCGAACGGTGGGGACTCCATCACGAGGTGAGGGCGAGAACCAAAAAGTTCTGCGACCTGAGGGGTGCGAAAAGAGCGCCAATTTCTTGGCGCTTGGGAGCAGGCGCTTTCCTGAGAAGAGCAAAAGATCACCTTCGCGCGAATTGAAATCTTGAAGTGAGGCCACCAAGTTTTCCAGGGTAGAGCTGTCACTCAGTGTGAGGCGAACGCGGTGTTTGAGCTCGATTTCAGCTGGAAGCGGCGCATTCCAAAACTTCTCCTCTGAGTCGACGACAAAAAGGATTTGCGGTTTGCGGGCGAATTCGGGATTGGGGAGCTGCTCGACGGGAGTTGCGGTGGGTCCGGTGGGAGCCGTGCATGCTGCCGATAGCGCGAGGCCTAAAACTGCAGTGGCCGTCCGGGCTCGGGCCAAAAAATGCTTCGGTCCACGAAGTCCATAAGGTCCTCGGCCACGTGCGCCACGAGCAGAGTCGGAATGCGGTGTTCTTTGATGCGAGTTTTGAGCCATGTTTTGACGAGCGCCTTTGACTCTTTGTCCAATGCGGCGAATGCCTCGTCAAGCAGCAAACACTTCGGGGTGGAGACCATCGCCCGGACGAGAGCAATGCGCATCGCCTCTCCGCCACTCAAAGTCACAACGGACCTCGAGGAAAGGGACTCGAGCCCAAGCTCTGCAAGGTGCTTGTCGATACGCGCATCTTGGAGCTCACGACTCCAAGAACTGTAGGGACTCTGAAATCTCATCGGGAACCGTAAATTCTCGCGCACACTGAGATGTGGAAAAAGCAGCGCCCTCTGAAATACAAGCGAGATTCGTCGCTCGTTGGGAGCAAGGGCAAGGACCTCCGTGTCGTGCAAGCGCATCGCAAAAGGAGCGTCTCCAACTTGGGCGATGTGGCGTAGGAGCGTGGACTTGCCACAACCCGACGGACCTTGGAGACCAACAATTTCTCCGGCCTCAATACAGCCTTCCACGCGAAGCTCTCGGCTGCCCTGAGGAAGAAGAACTTTGCTTTGGGACACAAATTCGAGACTCATACAAAGACTCTCCTTAGGACAGCTCGGAAAAAACGTCGTGACAAAAGGGCGGCGACAAAAGTGAGAACAAAAATCCACGCAGCACTTTGGAAGTCATAGCTCTGGGTCAGGCGTTTGGCTGCGAGGGCAAGTGGGGGCGCTTCGCGCAACCAGATCGAGGCCAGCGCGATTTCACCGAGTGCTATACAGAAAACGTAAATCAGGACCTTTTCAAAAACAGGTCTTAGGTAGGGAAGCTTGAGACTCCAATAAATTTGAGAATCACTCAGTCCCGCACTTCGAGCATAGAGTGCAAGATCAGAATTCATCGAGGCAAGACTGCGTTCAATCCAAAGTGCCGCGAAGGGAACCTGAAGAAGGCTAAGGCCCGCAGCACAGACAAGCATCGAGAGGAGCAGAGGTCTCTCGGAGGCACCCATAAACGCGAAGTGGCTCCAGCTGGCTGCGAGCAGAACGGGAGACACGGCGAGCAGATAGCTGAGGGCTTTGCGTGTGTGGGAAGAGGCGCGAGCGGTCCAGAGCATGAGGCCAAGTGAGAGCGCGCTCACAAGGGCGGCGTAGCTCAGCGATGAAGAGAGCCCTTTCCAAATCGAGGGATCGGGAAGCCCACCCTGTAGAATCGCGTAAACCTGTCCCAACATGAGCAGGGCAGCTCCAAGGACAAGTATCAAGCTCAGCGCCGTGAAAAGCGCGCGCATTGGCAGCGTGAGAGCTTCGTGTTTTACGGCACTTTGAGAATCAACGCTTAGTAAAAGGCGCCCTGAACTGAGTGAAGAATCTTGATTTGAAAACAAGCGGAGCAAAGCCACGCCGATCGTAAGGTTGAGAACAAACAACACCAGCAGTCGGGACGAATCCAGGTCGTTCATCAGCGTGTAGTAAAGAAGGACTTCTGGAGTGGAGTGCTGAGGGCCGCTTCCAAGTAAAAACACAGTCGAGAAAGCGCCGAAGCTCCACAGAAAAATCAGAGGAAACCACGTGCGCACCTCGATGAGGAGTAGTGGAAACACCACACATTTAAGAGAGGCCATCGTGGAGGCGCCAAGACTTTGCGACGCCCGCAAGAGGTCGGCTCCTTCAGCGTCGAGCCAAGCTTCGAGCCTCTCGAAAACATGAGAAGCAATAAAGAGAGATGACCAGAGTGCATGGGCGGCAATGATCAGGGTCCAAGCTCCCACGATTTCCCTGAGAGATGCCGAAACTGAAAGCACCAGTAGCGCGATGGCCGTTCCTGGAAGCACAAAGAGAGATTGTCCAAGCCCTCGCACGGCGGTCGCAAGTTTCTGGCGTGCGCCATCTCTCAGAGTGAGAAGACCCAGGGCCACAACAAAAGCCAATCCAACAGAGAACACGGCGCTCGCAAAAGCTTGTCCCACACCAAAGAAAAACGCTCGGCCCAAAAGTTTAAAAAATATCGAGGACAGCGATGAACCCTCAATGCCAAAGAGCGCATCGACCACGAAGAAAAGAAACGGAACTACGGTGCAAGCGGCAACGACGATCAGAAGACCCCGATCGATCCAGAGGGAGCTCTGGGAATTTCTCAGAGACTCCACTGATCCAACCACCGCTGCAAGTGGAGAGCGGCACCGGCGAGGTCCGCGTCTTCGAGAGCTTTTACGGGAGTGACCTCACGGAAACAATCGGGAAGAGCGGTCTTATCGGAGGCTGGCCACATCCAATTTTTCTTGGGAATTTGAGTTTGAACTTCGTCCGATAGAAGGACTTCGGCGAGCAGGTCTTTTTCTGCGGGCAAGGGTTCGGCGAGCGGAACAACAAAATATTCGCGCTGTACGGGATAGCCATCCGCAAGTGGCAGCACCCGGTAGCGGACCGACTTTTCTTCGCAGCGGTGGTAGGCCTCACTGCTCTGATAGCTCCACACAAGGGGGGCGCCGTTCTTTTGAAAGGCGTCATAAGAGAGCGACCACGAAGGAAAGACCTTACGAGTAATTTTCCTGGCGACTTCGGGGCTCACAAGATGCTGCACAAAAATCGCTTTGATCCAACCCAGACCCACCGAGCTCACGCGCGGATCTTGGATGAAGGCTGACGACGGAAATTTTTCGAGGTCCGCCCATTTCTTGGGCCAGAGGGCGGGGTCCTTCCACTGCTCGGTGTCGACGATAAAGGCATGGGGGCCTCGGGCAAAAAGCTCAGCGCGGAGGATGGGAGATTTTTGCCGTAGCTGTTCGACCTGGAGTCCTTCGAGCCCAAGTAGGGCATCATAGTTTTTTGGATTCTTTAGGTAAGTTGCAACGAGGTTGGAGTCGCCGTCTTCTGGAATGAGCACGAGCTCGCAATTGAGCCTCTCGCTCGACGCGCGGCACTTTTTTTCGAAACTCTCTTTGATCAAGGCGCCAAGACTGTCGGGGCCCGTGAGCGATGAGTAAGTCAGAACGCGAAGTGGTGCCTTTGCTGTGCAAGCACCCAGCGCGAAAATGAGTGAAAGGGTGGCGGGAGAGACACGCATTGTGCCCTTCGGTATACACCCGATCCGCGCTCTAGACGCGCGATTTCTTGCGACGCTTTTGGAGCAGAGCCCAAACGGCGTAGCCGGCCGTGACAAGCCCAAGAGAGTTTCCGCCAAACGGCCCCTCGGGTTTTACGGGAGAGACGGTGCCGCAACCAGCGCCGCGCTCGGGAGGCGAGGTTGCCAAATTTTGCCTGACTGGAGCGGCGGGTAATCGGGGACGAAGGCCCTGGCTCGCCGTGATCTCTGCAAGGGAAATTGCGGCATGGGCATCGACCATGGCCGAGGATTGCAAACTCGAAAGCTGAGAGTAGGTGCGCGCACTTTTAATGAGAAGATCTTTTGTTTCAAAGGCCGTGAGAGACGGGTTCACGGCGCGCATCACGGCCGCGATCCCCGCGATCACAGGAGAGGCCATCGAGGTGCCTTGTTTTTTGATGTAGAGATTTCCCCACGGACCAAAGCCGGAGTAGGCGCTCAGAATGCCGGGATTTCCGCCCCGGCCGTCGGCGTAGTCTCCGGGCGCTGCGATTTGAACGGTGTTTTTTCCGTAGTTAGAGAAAGGCGATAGATCAAGCGAGACAAGGCGATTCAGGGCAGAGCTGTAAGAGGGTGTCACAGAAGCCACCGACACGAGACTCGGAATGTTGTAGTTGGCAGGAAAATAGGGCGTGAGGTCGTTGTTGTTCTGGCCCAGTCCATCGGCGTTGCCCGCCGCCACAGCAAAGAACACGTCGTCCGCGTAGAGTTTTGCAAAGGCGTCGTAGAGAGCCTGCGAATAGGCGCCGTTGCCTTTGGCGCCCCAACTCGCATTGACCACGCGAGCGCCGCGAGCCAGAGCGTATTCAAGCGCGATCACGGCCGAAGCTGTCGATCCTGATCCATCGTCCCCGATAAAGCGGATAGGAAGAATCGAAACCTGTGCGGCTTCGGGAAAATCTCCGATCGCATGGTCGCGAATGGTTTTGATGATTCCGGCGACATGCGTGCCGTGAGAAGAATTCGATTCCGTGCCGCTGCCTTGTCGTGTGATGGCATTGGCACCGTAGAAGTCATCCACGAAGCCGTTTCCATCATCGTCGCGTGAGGAGCTGCCGCTGAGCTCAGAGGTGTTGGGTTCAAGCGCCGCCGAAATGAACGGATGGTCCGAGCGGGAGCCCGTGTCGATCACGGCAACAACACTTCTTGTTTGTGAGAGGTTGGGAGAAATTTCTGGATCGGGATTGTCGCTTGAGAATCCCATAAGATCTTTTAGCCAAGGGGCCTGGGAGAATGAGCTTGGCCAGGAGCTCGATTCGCCGACGCTCTCTTGGGTGTGCCAGCGAATGTCTTCTTCCACATAGGCCACAGAATCATCTGCACGCAGGATCGCGACTTCACCGGGACTGAGGTCCTCTGTGATCAGAAGTTCTGTGCGTGGAAGCAGGAGCCCCTTTTTGCGAGAAAGTCGCGATTGCTTGAAATTTCGCATGCGGGTTTGCAGGCTTTGGACTTGCGGCGATGTAGAGGTCTTGTCTTTTTTGAGACGAATAATCCACACACCGGCCAAGCATGGTTCGGCACTCAGGAGCCCTAAGACCACTGAGAGTGAGAGTTGAGCCTTCCGTGTCAAAACTTTGGCGACGTCCATGTGTCTCCCCTGAATGGTTAGACCTCTTTTCGGTGCAAGTGGGTTAATGCTTAAGTGTCGATTGCCCCTAAGCTTCGGAATCCGTGTGAGATATTTGACTGAAAAGGCCCCAGGGAAGAGAAGGGAATTTATGTCGACGACCCCAAATCAGCCCCCCCATAAGGCCGCTTCACCGGCTGCATCCCATATGCTCCTGTTTTTCGTGCTTCCTTGTCTGGGATTTATTGTCTGGGCGTCTTGGAGCCTCATTGGAGGATTTCTCGAGAGAAAGCCTCAGGACGTTCCGGCGCGCATTGAAGCCGTAAAAATGGCACGCTCTTCGGGTGATCGCTGGCAGGCTGTCTACGCACTTTCCCAAGAGCTTCAACGCATGAAGAGTCGCGGAGAGTGGGACACAAAGGTCAGTCCCGAACAGAAACAGCAGCTCTTTGAAGCGCTGGTGAGCCTGCAGAAAGAACATGGATCCGATCTTCGCTTTAAGAAATACGTGCTCCTGACCCTCGGGCAATTCGGCACAGCTCAGGCCTTGCCTTCGATTCGTGAAGAGATCAATTCCAAAGATCCAGAAATTCGTTTCTACGCCGCGTGGGCATTTATCGAAATCCTCTCTAAAAATCCCGAATCGCGCACGCCTGAGACCCTCGCAGAGCCGCGCACTTGGCTCAACGACGCGGATCCTTCTTTTCGCAAAATCGCGGCCACATTTCTTGTGCAGTACGATCGTGAGGGCAGTCAGACCGCTGTCGAACAATTGTTGAAAGATCCCGAGCGAGAAGTGCGCTGGAATGCGGCCGTCGCACTCGCATCGGTTGGAGACGAAGGATCAGTTGCAACCCTCAAAGAAATGTTTAATTTGGCGGAGATCCGAAAGCTAGATCTGCGCAGTCTGGAAGATTTGAAGCAACTTCTCGCTTCGGCTTTTGAAGCTGCTCGCAAGCTAAAACGTGACGACGTGCTCGACGACGCAAAAAAACTCAAGGGCCTCGTAGACCCTGCCACTCCCGAAGGAGCGGCGATCCACGAAGCCCTTGGCGGCGCTTAAAGAAGTTTTCGCTTCTTAATTAGCGACGGCAACGATCTGAATCGGTTTCGATCCAGTTCGTGCTGCTCTGCTTGTTGTCCAGAAGACGAGCCACGGTCGTTCCGCCGCGGATGATCTTGAAGGTTCCCGAGCGACGTATGGTGTTGTAGTAGCCGTAAACGGTGCGCTGGCCGTAGATGGTTTCGGTCCGGGTTTCCCAACCACATTCACGACGGTAGACAGGGCGGCAATTGAAGTCGCTGCGCGTGTCGCCATTGGTTCCGGGCTTCTGACGACAGTCGTCGTCGACTCGGACTTCGCGGCAAACCCAGTCTTGGTAGGTGCGAGTGTCGTAGAGGCAGCTTTCGGTGCGGCTGGTGCGGGAGGAGTCGCTCGAGGTGACGTCGAGGTTGAGGTCGATGTCGAAGTTCTGCCCGATTTGAGCGGCTTTAAGGTAGATGCGGCCTTCACCCCAACGGTCATTGAGTTCACGGATCGCAGGAAGCTTGAAGGAAACTTTGTTCGATTGAGTTTGCATGACGACGGTCGCAGACGAAGAAGTGGCGTTGACGACGGTGGAGTAGGTGCCGGCAGGGACAGAGACTTGGCCTTTTGTAGAGTTGATCGTGAGGTTGCTGGAAACTTGCATGCTTCCTTCGAGACGTTTGCCACACGCAGCCAGAGCGACGAGACAGATTCCGAGGACTAAATTCTGAAATTTCATAGACGGTTCTCCCTTTGGTTTTTTTAGGACTTGCTTAGGGGATAGCTAAAGAATAACGCGATGCCAATTAAAAGCGCATTAAAAAACGCATTACGAAAAATATTATCGCAACAAAGCCGTAAGTACATCCATCGGAGCCGCTTCGGTCTGAAGGAGCTGGAGATAGGCGCTAAAGGAGCCTACGTGCTGGGTTGTCCGTGCACGTCGCCCAAAATGGCTTGGCTCGAGCGCTTGAGATTTAGCCTTTGTGCGATGGTTTCGAAATGCATTGAGATCATGATTCAACCAATTTGGTCCGCAATGATTTCGGCGACGTCGCGCACAAGGGTGGGTGAAGCTTTTTCTTTCACACCGTCTTCGAGCATCACTTGGCAGAAGGGACAGCCTGCCGCAATGACATCAGGTTTTGTGGCGAGGGCTTCTTCGACGCGCTCTACGTTGATCCGTTTGCCGATGGTTTCTTCCATCCACATGCGCGCACCGCCAGCTCCGCAGCAGAGGCCCTTTTTGCGGTTGCGAGGCATCTCAATCACTTCGACGCCGCCGATGCCGCGCAGGGCGTCGCGGGGTTCCTCGTAAACGCTGTTGTAGCGGCCCAAGTAGCACGAGTCGTGGAAAGCGATCTTTACGGAGTCCTTCTTCGCCTGGACCTGAAGCTTTCCGGTTTTCATAAGTGTGTTGATGAAGTCGGTGTGATGCTGAACACTTTCGGCGCGGAAACCAAACTCAGGATACTCGTTTTTCATGGTGTTGAAACAGTGAGGACAGGTGGTGAGGATCTTTTTCACCGAATACTTCTTCAGGGTTTCAATGTTCGCGTCGATCATCGTCTTGGCGAGATACTCGTTGCCGGCCCTGCGCGCAGTTTCGCCGTTGCAGAGTTCCTCCTTGCCGAGAATCGCAAAATCAACGCCAGCTTTCTGCAGAATCTTCACAAAGGCTGTGGAAATTTTCTTGTTGCGATCGTTGAAGCTGCCTGCACAGCCTACATAGAAGAGATATTCCGCTTCGGGCTTGTCGGCGAGACGTGCGACTCCAAGCTCTTGGGCCCAAGCATCGCGAGAATCCGAGGGCATTCCCCAGGGGTTGCTCTGGCGTTCCCAGTTTGTGAAAGTGTTTTGGAGTTCTTGGGGCATGCGGCCTTCCATGAGCACGAGCGCACGACGCATATCGACCACTTTATCGATGTGCTCGATCATCACAGGGCACGCCTCGACGCAAGCCGCACAGGTGGTGCAGGCCCACACGGTGTCGTAAGAGAGACCACTTTCTTCTGAGATCATGGGGGTTTCTTCGCTGAGGGCGGGGTCTTTTGCAAAGGCGTCGCCCGTTTTCTGTGCGTAAACTTTGAGATCCTGAATAAGTTTCATGGGCTGCAAGGGCTTGCCAGTAATTGTGGTGGGACAAAATTCATTGCAGCGTCCACACGCCGTACAAGTGTAGGCGTCGAGAATATCTTTCCAGGACCACTCGGGAAGTTTTGAAACTCCGAAGGTTGTCTGAGTCTCGTCTTCAAAATTGATCTTTGAGAGCTGGCCTCGGGGCTCAAGCCGCGCAAAGAACATATTGGGTCCTGCGGTCATGACGTGCAAATGTTTCGAATGAGGAATGTACATCAGGAACAAGAAAACCGTCGCAACGTGAATCGCCCAGAAAACCCAGCCCAGAGTTTGTGCCGTTGAAGGATCAATCGAAACTAAAAGCTGAGAGAGCGCCTCTGAGAGAGGGCGCCAGGCAGCTTGTCCATGGGGGTCACCCGCGCGAACCAGAAACGCATAGGTGAGAATGTCCGCCAGCATGTGTCCCGAGGTGAAGGCCAGAACGATCAAGCCGTCTCGGTTGTGAAGCGGATTTTTAGACATGCGAGCCGGCTTGGTGATGAGGCGGCGAGTGAGAAAGTACACCACGGCTACGACGATCGCCCATTGCAAAACATCTTGGAGAAGAACAAGCGGGGCATAGAGGGGGCCGAGGATCATCGAGAAAGAGAAACCACGAATCACGGAGTCAATCAGGTGCTCTCCGGTCCCCAGAGTCACGACAACAAAGCCAAAGAGAATAAAAGCGTGGAAAACTCCGGGCCAAAAATCTTTGAACATTTTCGTCTGCAAAACGGCGTTCCTAAACACCAGCCACAAACGCTCTCCGAGGTTGTCTGTGAGCTTCTCTGCGCGACCGACGCTCATGATGAGCCAGATTTTTCGGAAGTCCTTGAAGGCGAGAGTTCCGCAGACCATGGCAAGGGCAATCACATAAAAGAGGCGCCAGTCCATCACGAAGCCGATCGAATGTTCCAAGTTGTTTCCTCCCGATGTCGCTCGGAAGCTAAATCGAGTCGCCCCTTGCGAGGGTGGCGACACCGCTCTATCTTCTTAGCTTCTAGGAACTTAAGGTAACATGGCGACGCTAGGTTTTGAATTGCTCTTTCGTCTTCTCTGGGGATTTGCTCTCTCGGTCGTCTTTGTTCGCCGTACCGAATCATCAGAGAAATTCGTCAAAATCGCGGCGCGATTCGTTTGGGGTCTGGCTGCTGCGGCACTCTTACTCGGCGGGTTTTCCGATCACTCGTGGCAGGTGCTCGGCGCCATGACCCTAGCCGCCGCAGGTTTTGAGCTTTATGCACGGGTCTACGCACGGTGGGGTCGCCTCCTGGGATTCGCTCTCCTTGTGGCCGCACCCTTTGTGGCTTTTGCGAGCACGGGTGTGCAAGGTGTCCTCCACTTCCTCAGTTCCGGGCTAATCCTCGGCGGCTTTTTCGGAGGTCAGTTCCTCGGGCACTGGTTTTTGAACGTGCCGGGCATGCACATTCGGGAGCTCGGGCGCCTCATGACCTTTCTTTTTATTGGGCTCACGGCAAAGACGCTCGAGGCGCTTTGGGCGATCGTGCTGCGCCTTCAAATAGCGAGCGCTCCTGTTATTGATCCCATGGGTCGACCTCTCGGCGAAGATGCGACGAACACAGATTTTCTCCTTAAGCTCAATCCTTCGAACTCCCTCTTTTCGCTCGAAGGCGATTTGTGGCTCAAGCTGGGAAGCTACGGACTTATTCTTGTCTCGATGCGACTCATTTGGGGGATCATTGCTCCTTGGGTCCTTGCGCTCATGGTTCGCGATACTGTGTCTCGTCGCGCCACCCAGTCCGCTACCGGGATTTTGTACGCGGCCTGCGTGATGGTTCTTGTGGGTGAGGCGGTCGCACTTTATATCCGCGACGTTTTGAAAATCTTCATGTGAGGGCTAGGATAAGACGTCTATGTTTTTGACTAAGACCGTCCACGTGAAAGCTCCGTGTCGCATCGACTTGAGTGGTGGCACCCTCGATCTTTGGCCTCTATATCTTTTCTATCCCGAGGGGCTTGTCCTCAACAACATGGCTCTCGAGCTCTTTGCTCATGCTGAGGTCCAGTTCACCCCATCCGACAAGTTTCAGCTCATTGTCGAAAGTCGCGATCTAAAACGCAAGCGCAAGCACGCCTCGATGAATTCTCTTTCGCGCTCCGTGGCCAAATCCGTCAAAGACAACCCGCTCCGCTGGGTCGAGCGCGTGGTCGAACATTTTCTGAGACAGTGGAAGGTAGGGAGCGGAACTTGGCTCGTGACTTCTTGGAGCGAGGTGCCTCCGGGCTCGGGTCTTGGTGGATCGTCGACGCTCGGGGTCGCTCTCGGAGCTGCGCTGGCCAAGGTGAGTGGGCATCAACAGGAGATTCATGAAAATCCCTGGGGCTTCCAACAGACGTTGCGTGATCTCGAGGGTATTGAGATCGAACATCCCGCTGGCGACCAAGACTATGTGCCAGCCATTTTTGGGGGACTTCTGAGCCTCCGATTGGGAGTCGCTCGTCGTGAGATTTCTAAGCACGGGGCTTCTCGCGCCGACGACGTTGCGTCTCGCATGGCGCTCATCTACACCGGTAAGCCCCACCACTCGGGCATCAATAACTGGCAAGTTTACAAAGATTTCATCAGCAAGAAACCTCGTGTGCGCAGGGCTCTGGATGCGATCCAGGCTGTTTCAAAAAAAATGAGTACAGATCTCGAAGCCGGGCGCACATCAGCGTGGATTCGTGGCGTGGCAGATGAATGGGCCTCGCGCCAGAAGTTGAGCCGCGCCGTCAACGCACCGGTCCTCCAGAAAGCGGGCAAATGGGCTAAGACCCTAGGCGCCGTTTCTGTCAAAGCCTGCGGAGCTGGCGGTGGTGGGTGTTTGCTGGTTGTTTTTGCAGACCAAAAAAGTCGCGACAAGGCGATTGCGGTGAAGCCACTTTCCAAAGATTGGCGCTGGATGCGAGTGGCCTGTTCACATGAAGGGATTCTCGATGTTCTCTAATAAATGGAAACTCATCTCTCCCGACCAAGCTGTCGAGTGGGTCACTAAAACGTACGAAAAAATCGGAAACGGACTCCCATGGATTTTCGATTGGGACGGCACCCTCATGAGGGGAGATGTGGGCACCCAGGCAGCCTGGGGTCTTCTTCGCTCCGGACTGGTGAGTCCGGATCGTGTTCCTGCAGAATGGAAACCCTCCATCCTGAGGGACATGAACTTCCCTGACTTTGAACGCATGCGAGGGGAACAGGCAATCAAGATGGGCTACCAAGAAATTTTTGAAATGGAAACCACTCTGATGGCGGGCTTTCCGTGCGATGTCGCTCGGGAGATCGTCGACAAGGTCCTTGAGATGGCACTGGGAATGGGAAACCTTCGGCGCCTTGAGCCTATGGGCACACTTTTGCGCGCTCAGGCCAAGCGAGCCTATGTTGTCAGCGGAAGTCCCAAGCTTAGTGTTTACTCGGTCGCGCGTGACTACGGGATGACCGAGGACCGGGTTTTTGCGACAGAGCTGAATGTTGTCGATGGTGTGTTCGGAGAGTCTCACGGTCCTCACGGGATTGTATGGGCCGAGCAAAAGCGCAAAGTCCTAGAAATGGAAAATATTCCGGAAGTCTATTTTGTTGCGGGAGATAGTACGGGCGACTGGGACATGATGCAGCTTTCAAAAGGCGTGGTGTGGGGTGTGCTCTGGCCTCGCAAGGGAAATCCTTGGGCTACGTTGCGCGAACAACTCGAAACCTCCCTTCACGAGAGCCTCTTGCCTCTGCCCACGCGAGCAGGCATCTATCTCGCCGACAATCCCGACAAAGTGGGACCGAGATACTGGGTCGTAGAAATCCACGAAACTCATCAGCTCGCTTAGGCGTAGGGTTTTTCGATCAGTTGAATATGATCGCAGTCGCGATCTTAAAGTACAGGAAAATTCCCACGATATCGACAATCGTTGTGAGAGCAGGCGCAGCCACAATAGCGGGATCGAGTTTGAATCTCTCGGCCAGTAGCGGAAGTCCCGCGCCGATAAAGGTGGCAGTGAAAACCTGAACCACAAGCGCTAGAGTGATTGTGAGCGCAATCTTGACCATCGAAAAGCCGGCAGGAATTTCGGAAGGACTCGAGAGGATCATGATCTTTCCGAAAGCGAGAACGGCTAGAACAATGGCCATCATCACGGCGATCTTGGCTTCTTTCCAGAAGACCCGCAGGGTGTCTTTGACTTTAACTTCGCCCGTGGCGATCGCGCGCACAAGAACGGCCACGGACTGACCGCCAATGTGTCCACCCGTATCGGCCATCATGGGCATATAGAGGGCGAGAATGACAAACTTATCGAGAATGGCTTCGTTGGCGTGAAGGATAAATCCCGAAGCGAGGCCCAGGGCCGCAAGAGAGACGATCCAAGTTGCCCGCCTCTTGAAGTGATGCCACGAAGATGTGGAGAGGTACTCTCCTCCCGACGACGTCAGAGCCATCAGCTTTTCCATGTCTTCGGTGTGCTCTTCGGTCAAGATGTCGATGACGTCGTCGTGGGTGATGATTCCCACAAGAGCCTCGGAGTCGTTAACGACTGGAATTGCGATGAGGTCGTATTTCGCAATTTTTTGAGCGGCCTCTTCTTGGTCATCTGAGGAGCGCACGAAAATAATATCTGTGCGCATGATCTCCGAGAGAGGTAGGTTCATGGGGGCAAGAATCAGGTCTTTCAAAGAAACGACGCCGATGAGTTTGCGGTTTTCATCGACGATATAGGACTCGTAAATGGTTTCTTTCTCGGGGGCTTCGCGGCGCAAACGTCCAATAGCTTCAGCGGCCGTGGCCTGGATCGGAAGCGTCACGTACTCGGAGGTCATTGCTGCTCCGGCTGTACCTTCTTCGTAAGCTCCTAGGCGAATGATGTCGTCACGTTCGCTTTGCGCCAGTCGACGAAACAGCGACTCTTGGCGTTCTTCCGGGAGCATTTGAAAGAAGTCGACACGCTCGTCGTGCGACATATGAGTGACAAGTGTGGTGAGTTGGCGCGCGCTCAGTAGCTCGCTAAGAGAGAGTTGAAGTTCGTGTGTGAAGTGGCTAAAAATTTCGCCAGCTTGGTTCTCGGCGACGCCGATCAGAACATCACGAATGAATGGAATTTCTTTCTCTTTTAGGATGTCCGCACAAGACGCCGGCAACAGCTCTTCGAACTCTGTAATGAGCTCGGCGAGCGTTGGATCGGGGCGTTCGAACGGGTTCTCATTTTCCTGCATTCGAGGTGTTCTCCGAATAGCGCTCTATCACGGTCTTGAGAACTTTAGCCACCGATCCGTAGTCGAGCTTGCGCCCGTTAACGTAAATTGCAGGGGTCCCGGTCACTCCAATGGCCTTACCCTCTTGGGATTGAGCGACCATGACCGCATGAACCTCGGGGCTTTCGACGCAGGTTTTGAGGGCTTCCTTTGAGAGGCCCCCAATCAGAGCGATTTCTTCGATGAGTGGCGCGCTCAGCTCAGCTTGTTTGGCGAAGACGCTTTTTTCGTAGTCAAAGAATGCGTCACTTCCTTTAGATGTGAAGACACAATGGCCAGTTTTAGCGGCCAAGCAGGCCAGAGGATGTCCGCGGCCTTGCATCGTGGGGTTGCAGTTGGGATCCAGCGGAAAGTTTTTGAAGACAAAGCGTGCTTGGGAAAAGGCACGAACCACTTGAGGGACCACCGTCGAAGCACGCGCGCAGTGGGGACATTGGAAATCGCTGTATTCGACAACTGTGACCTTGGCGTCCGCAGGGCCAAAAGAGGGAGATCCCTCCGTGGAGATCGTCATAGGCGCCTGAGAAAAGTGCGAGTAAAGGGCCGAGTTGAGGACGTTGTCGTCGATGTCTCCGCCGCCCACAATTCCTTTGATCATGAAAGGACTAAGCGCGAGCACGGCGGCAACAATCCCCGCTGAAATGCGACTGGTCTTGGGGGGAAGTGCGTGGATGCTTTCCGTCTTGGGGTTGCGGCGGTAGAAACGCAGCGCAAAGAACCAGATCACGACGTTGATCAGGTAGCTCGTTAGACACAACAAACAGAGCAGTTTGAGGACAAACACCGAGATGAGCCCAAGCGCAGCTGTGGGCACTAGTGCGAAGCTGCTCAGAACAAAGATTGAAGAGCGTAGCTTGTGCAGCTCATTTTCATCTTTAGCAGGTTTGCTGGCTCCGAACTCCGCAAAGTAAAGAGCGAGTCCGAGCATCATCAGCACGCCATAAAAGATGACGAGTAGTCCTGCGACTGGATACCCAAAGACGGCACTGTAAGGCGAGAGAGCTACGGCATCGCAGTTGATGTAGGAGCTGACGTTGCAGAACGAGGCCCGCTCCAGCGCATTGGTGTTGATTGAGACGTGATGCCAAAGTGTGTAAAGGCCTACGAGAAAACCGATGAAGTTTGTGAGGAGAAAAAACTGGACGGCTTTTTTGTCTTGGTGTCGAAGCATGAACGGGCCCCTTTCTGGACCCTTCTACGATATCACGGAGGCCGAGACGTGGTCCCTAGGGTGAAAGGCGTCAAAATATTTTATGCGTCATTCGTTATGATGAGGACTCATATGGATTGGCGTTGTCCTTGGCAGGACCTAGAATGATCTTCCATGAATCAAGGTTTTCGTCCCAAAAATGTTTGGGTCCTCTACGGAGGCTCGTCTCGCGAACGCGATGTTTCTCTAAAAACAGGGGCCGGTGTTGCCGCCGCCCTCGAGAAAAAGGGATTCGCGACGCAGCTCTTTGATGTTCATCCTGAGATGCTCGACACGCTTCCCTGGAGCACCAAACCCGACTTGGTTTTCATTGCGCTCCATGGACATTTTGGTGAAGACGGCGTGATCCAGGGATACCTCGAGAGCCGACGCATTCCTTATGTGGGGAGCGGAGTTCTTTCGTCTTCGGTTTGTTTTCACAAAGGGTTCACGAAGTCGATTCTTGTTCACGACAAGATCCCCACGCCGGATTATGTCGAATTCATCGATGAAGCGCACTTTTTTGATGAAGAGCGCGGTGGACGCCTCGCCGAAAATTTCTATTCAAAAAGTTGGTTCATTAAGCCCGCTCAAGAAGGCTCGACGATTGGCATTGAGCGCTACCGCGCCGAAAAGATCCCCGAGTCCAAGCGTCGCGAAACTTTCCTCAGGATGCTCCAGAGCTCCTTCAAATTTTGCTCCGATGTGGTGGTTGAAGAGTGGATTGATGGCCCGGAGGTTACGGTGCCCATCTTCGAGGGGCGCGCCCTTCCAGCGATCGAAATTCGTCCCAAAAGCAAATTCTACGATTATGAAAGCAAGTACACTGTCGGCGCGACGGAGTACTTGTGCCCTGCGCCTTTGACGGAGGAGATGAGCGGTCTCGTGAGTTCGCTCGCGGTTCGCACGTTTCATGTTCTGAAGTGCCAAGACTACGGCCGCATCGATTTCATTATTGGAGCGGATGGTCCCCTCGTTCTCGAAATGAACACTTTGCCGGGGATGACTCCCACCTCGCTGCTCCCGAAATCCGCTGCAGCCGATGGGATGAGTTATGAGAATTTTGTCGAGGCTCTGGTTTGCTTCTCATACCGCAGGCAAATGCGCCTCAAAGAGGCTGGAAACATTTGAAGCGCCTCGGTGCGGTTCTGATTGTGGTCTTTCTGTTTACTGGCGTCGCTTCGCTGGGGGGATGGCTTTACTCGCGGCAAGCACTTTTCCGCGTTCAGAGTATTGAGGTTCGTCTCCCGGAAGGACTTCTCAAAAAATCTATCGAGGAAAGTCTGGTCGCGTACAGTGGTCGTTCCATGTTCGCACTCAAGTTGAGCGAACTCGAGACGGTCTTGCTCGCGCACCCCGAAGTGGGCGCTGCCCGCATCCTTAGGCGTTGGCCCAACACAGTCACGATCGAAGCCCAGCTCAAGACCAAAGCTGCTCTCGAGTTTAACGGTAAAAAACTATGGTTCGTGGATGATACAGGAGAACCGATTTCTCCTCTTACGAACGCCGAAGCGTTGCCGCTCATTTGGGGTTTCGACAAAGAGCCAGTTCTCAAGGCCCAGCTTTTGAAGTGGATCGTCGAGGCTCGCCAGAATGATGAGATGTTAGGACAGCTCGATGAGATCACTTTTGACGAAGACCTGGTCCTGGGTTTCAAGAACCTCGGTTTAAGAGTTCACATCGGACTTAAGAACTGGCCCATGCGTTGGGCCAGGGCCAAGTCCGCATTTGTTGCGATGCAAAAGCAAGGGCGCCTCGCGGTGGTGATGGATGCCTCGGTTGAAGGTCGGATCTTTGTTTATGAGTCCGTCGAGTTGCACAATTCCCAAAGTGGTTTAAATTTAAGAGAGTTGGTGCGCCGCACGCGTGATTCTCGAGCAGAAGCTCGATAAACTGACACCTCGCTCAAGTCCTTGATTTGTCGAGAGTCGGTTTTCCGCTGGAGGCCGCCTCGATTCGGGGGAGGGGTTCAAATGAAAGCGGATGAATTTGTCGTCGGACTGGATTTAGGTACGACAAAGATCTGTGCCGTGGTGGGCCAATTGACGGAGGGCGATTCTGACTCTGCGCCACAAGGCTTCAAGGTTCTCGGAGTTGGCAAGGCTCCTTCCACCGGCATCAAAAAAGGCGTTGTTGTTAATATCGAAGAAACCGTCGAAGCCATCCGTCGTGCGATCAACGAAGCCGAGCTCATGGCCGGTGTTAAGGTCGACCGCGTGCTTGTCGGAGTCGGCGGATCACATATTCGCGGCCTGAACTCCACCGGAGTCGTCGGAATCAAGGGCAAGGAAATCGAAAAGGGTGACTTGGACCGCGTGATCGATGCCGCCCGCGCTGTTGCGATTCCCCCCGATCGCATGCCCCTACATGTTCTTCCTCAAGAATTTAAAGTCGACGACCAAGACGGCATTCGCGATCCGCTTGGAATGATGGGCATCCGCCTCGAATCAAAAGTGCACATCGTGACCGCGGCACAATCTGCCACACAGAATATTGTACGATGCTGCCAAAAGACGGGTCTCTCGGTCGAGGCCATGGTTCTTCAGCCGCTGGCCTCTGCAAAAGCGGTTCTCACAAAAGACGAAAAAGAACTTGGTGTCGCTCTCGTTGACATCGGCGGTGGAACCACCGACATCGCAATCTTCCATGGCGGAAGCATCGTGCACACGGCGGTACTTCCAGTTGGCGGCAATCATATCACGCAAGATCTTGCGATTGGATTGCGCACTCCTCAGCACGAGGCCGAGAAAATCAAAATTCAATCGGGATGTGCCTTAAAGCAGCTCATCAACGCCAACGAGACCATTGAAGTTCCAAGTGTCGGGGGGCGTCCTGCTCGCATTGTTGATCGCAAACTTCTCGGTGAGATCATCGAGCCTCGCCTGGAAGAAATCTTGCAACTTGTGAACCGCGAGATTATCGCTTCGGGCTGCGGAGAGATCTTGGGTGGTGGTGTGGTCCTTACCGGCGGCACAACACTCCTTGAGGGGATTGTTGAACTCGCGGAGTTTGTCTTCGATCTTCCTGTAAAACGCGCAGCACCCGAAAAGGTCGCGGGATTTGCGGATATGGTCCGCTCTCCTGCATGCTCGACGGCCGTAGGCCTCGCGCTTTGGGGTGCGGAATCGCGTAGCGGAGTCACCCGTCGGACCAAAGCGCACGCACCAAAGCTAGGCCAAGTTACCAGTCAACTTAAGAACTTCATCTCGGAGATGTTCTAAAGTCTTCGAATTGAAAACAACCTGGGAGGGTATTGAGATGTCTTTTGAACCTGTGATTGATGAAAACATGATCTTGAATGAAGTGGCCGAAGCCGCGCCTCAGGAAGAAATTGTCCTGGGCGCTCGAATCAAAGTTGTGGGCGTGGGTGGCGGTGGCTGCAATGCTCTGAACGCCATGATTCGCTCGGGACTGACCGGAGTTGAGTTTATTGCAGCCAACACAGATCGTCAGGCTCTCGCTAAGAGTCTTGCCCCTCGTAAGATCCAGCTGGGAGCTACGCTCACAAAAGGTCTCGGCGCTGGCGCGAACCCGACGGTCGGAAAAAATTCGGCAGAAGAAAGCCGCGAAGAAATCGTAGCGGCCCTTGATGGAGCTGACATGGTTTTCATTACTGCGGGCATGGGCGGTGGCACTGGAACGGGTGCGGCTCCTGTGATTGCGCAGATCGCTCGTGAAATGGGTGCGCTGACTGTTGCTGTTGTAACCAAGCCGTTTATCTTCGAAGCGCCAAAGCGCAGTCGTCATGCTCTGTCGGGCATCACGAACCTCAAAGAAAACGTCGACACCCTCATCCAAATCCCCAACCAACGACTTTTGTCGATTGTCGACAAGAAGACCACGGTTCTCGAAGCCTTTTCAAAGGCGGACGAAGTTCTGTTGAATGCTGTTCAAAGTATCTCTGATTTGATCAACATCTCGGGCCATATCAACCTCGACTTTGCGGACGTGCGAACTGTCATGACAGACCGCGGGCTGGCTCTTATGGGAACTGGTGTTGCTGAGGGTGAGAACCGCGCAGCCACTGCGGCTCATATGGCAATCTCGAGCCCCCTGCTCGAAGACGTTTCGATCAAGGGAGCAACCGGCATTATTATCAATATCACCGGCCCTGAAGACCTGACTCTTCATGAAATCCACGAAGCCGTTTCGCTTGTCACTGAAGAAGCGGACCAAGACGCTGAAGTTATTTTCGGTAGCGTTTTCAATCCTTCGATTGGTGGCAGCGTGAAAGTGACTGTCGTTGCAACGGGCTTCCCAATTGAAGCGCGCAAAAACGATGTGAAGGGACTTTTTGAGCGTCCGGCCGTACAGCAACAAGCTCCTCAGTACACTCAGGCTCCTCAGTACGCTCAGGTTCCTCAATACGAGCAGGACGCAGCTCCTTTTGTAGTGCAGCCTCCTCAGCACGAAACTCAGGTTTCAGCTCAGCTGATTGAAAATCCCTTGATCGCAGCTCAGAGGGACGCGGTCTCACAACCCGTTCCCGACAGCATAGATGACAACGACAACGAGCAGCTGAGCCTGAGTCTTCTGCAAGCAAAGAAAATTGCGCAAGAACTCGGCCTCAAGCCCTCAAGCTCCGATGATCTCGACATCCCTGCCTTTCTTCGTAAGGGCGTTGCTGATCATCGCTAGTCGCTAAGGTTTTCTAGCCAGTTGGTCGCCGTGATCCCTGGGGGGTCGCGGCGATTTTTTTTATGTCTCAAAAGATCTGAAAAAATGTTCAGCGAGCAAAGAGACGCCCGAGATTCCGACGAGTGCGGAGACAAGAAATGGACCCACTTTAAAGGAAATCATGCGGCACGCACCGACTTCTTTTTGGTCTCGCCTGCGACATCAGAGCCAAAGGCATCCCTGAAATTTTTTCCCAATTTTGAGAGAACAAATGCGGTTTCTTCGATCAACTTGAGGCTTCGATGTGCTTGAATCTCGGACCAGGGACGCCCTGTGTGGACTGCTGAATTGCGACTGCTTTGGAGTTCACAGAGGAGACGAACGGCCTGGAGGGTCTCTTCGTTTTTGGGCTGACGAAGAAGAAGATACGAAGCAAAGTCCAAAAAATTTGGAGTGAAGCGGCTTGCCTCGCCTGTATGGGCTAGAAATCTCAAAGTGGCAACGAGCTGGGATTTTTTCAGATAAGGTCCTGCGAGCACCGCAAGTTCTTCGAGAGTTTCCGACGAAGTCGGAGAATCGAGTACCATCGAAACGAGGCTCATCGTTTCGTCCCATTCCGGCAGTACGGAGGATTCCCAGAATGTGAAGAGAGATGCGTCCAGAGCAGTGAAGCCGAGCAAGCAGCGGTGGCGCATATGTTCGATCTCGGGCACTTCTTCGGGCCTCGTAGAGGTCTCTTGGTAGAGTCTCCAAAACACAGCAGCGGTGATTTGAGTTTTCATGACGAGGCTCCTTGTCGACGTTGGGCGGCACTCGATCCCCCGGGCTCTCGAAGGGATTTCACCCACTCGCAAAATTCTTCTCGAAATTTTGCGTCAAGTGCGAGACGAGTGGCGAGCCTTTGCTTGATGCTGGGATCGAGAGAGTCCTGAAGCCAGGACTCCAAGACTCCATCCCACGAAGGGTCATCGAAAGGCAGGGTCATTACGAGGCTCTTTTCCATGTGACTGGTTCCTTCAGATAGTTTTTGGCGTTACGAATGCGGGTCGAGAGGTCGCTCTCGTCGATTCCTAGGAGCGCTGAAATCTCTTCGTTGATGAGTCCTTCGAGATGAAGTTGATAGGGCAGGCGCAAATCATCCGGAAGCTGTGCTGTCAGAGAGCCGAAGGCTTCGAGGATAGCGCCTCCGATGTGAGAAAGTATTTGAGGTTGAGGAAGTTCGAGAACCGTTCGTTTTGAGGAGTACGATGGCTCACGCTCGAGTTGCTTTTTAGTTCCACTCTGAGCCTGATAGCGTACAAAAGAGCGACTCAGGCACACGAGAAGCGAGACCGACGCAGTTTTGGCGCCGAGCCGGGCTTCGATTGCGGGCCATTCGTTTTTTTGATTCATCCATTGAAGAAACTTTATCGAGAGGGTGCGAATTTCCTGACTCTCGATTTGTAGGCCCCATCTGGAATGACTGTTAAAATGAAGTGATTGCACGAGAGGACTAAGGAGCTCTTTGAGGAATGAATAACAGGCTTCGGGCTTCCATTTTTGTGCTTTTAGCGAGGCCAGAAGACGCAGGTCTTCTTTGTTTCCGAAAAGCTCGCTCCAGGGACCTTTTGGACGCTTCATATAAGACCTATCGTCGCGCCGCGTCATTTCTTAAGTGCTTCACGAAGACTTTACTGATACTAACAATAATTTCAGATGTTTATGCTGCATCATCCCTTGAGAAGGTTTCCAGCGTCTATCGCCTGAAGGGCCCTCTTGAGGCCCCCGACTTCCTCCGAACTGAGACCTTCCAAAAGGGCTCCCCGGCGTGCGGCGGCAAGAGCGTTGCGGACGTGATTCTAGGGTTTTCGGAGCCCGCAAAGGCGCAGCCCTGGATCGACATTGAACGCTTTAGCTCTCAGGGACCCTGCGACATTAAGGCGTATCCGACACCTCAAGGCTTTGAGTTGCGCTTGTCGTATGTTGCAAGTGCCGGTTCAGAATTTCAGACGCTCTCTTATGGAACCCAGTCGAACTGGATCGTCGATCACTGGCTTGTCGTGCGCGAAAAACGCGGCAGCAAAACGGCCAAGACAACTCGAAGTAAAAAAGCCAAGACCAAAACGGCACACAACGATGGACTCAGTCCACTTGTGAATTTTTCGGATAAGGTTCTCGATATCTATCAAGACCAAGAAGCTTGGAACAAAATTCTTGGACAAATGGGCCAAGTGGTTTCTTTTGAATCTCCTGAACTGGATCGTTTTCGAGTCGCGCTCAGCGAGAGAGATGTTTCTTTTACCAAGAAGCCGCGTTCGCAGCGCCCGCTCGTGCCTCCGCTCCTAGCGCTCCCTATGCTAGATGCCGAGTTGAGTTTTTCGGAGCAAGCCTTTGAGCTCGTGCGCTTCGAAGCAGGAGATCTTCCAAAGGGGGATGAGGAGCATGTTGCCGCAGCCCTCGAGGGACTCAACTATCTCAGACAGCTTGTCGCAGACAAACAATGGCTCAAAGCCAGGGAGTCGATAGTCGTTCTCGAAAAGGGCAACGTAAAAAAGATGATCCCCGTAAATTCCGCAAGGTGGTGGGCCATCAAAGGACTCGTCTACCGCAGGCTAAGCGAATCGCTTGCGAGTCGAGATCTGCACCGCGAAAGTCTCGATATCTGGCGCACGGGCCTTCGTCGGGTGGCAGGTCGTGGAGGCAGTGACCAGGCGGGTGCCGACTATATGATGCTCGAGTCGTTGCGCGACCTGTTTGCCGATGGGCAATTTTATGCAGCAGCCGCGATGCTCGTTTGGGCTCAGAGATTCCGCTGGAGTCCTCCCACCGAAGAGCGACTCGCTTTCCTAAGGGCTGAAGCGCACTACCGGCTCGGTCTTATGGATGAATCGCACAAAATTTTTGCAGACTATGTGAACAGTCGCAAGGATGTTCCGCTCAGCGCCGCTTTTGATCGGCGACTTCTGCCTCTAGCAGCTTTCCGTCTCGGGGATGCACAGCTTCGGCAGAATCTCTATGCAGAAGCCGTCTCCGACTACACTGAGGCCTTTGCACTGATTCCGACGCAGCAGAAAATGTCCTTTGAGGGCGCGTGGTATCCGTCCGAGATCAATCGATATCCGCAAGTTTTCTTACATAGGGCCGAAGCGCGACTTAGGATGGGAAACGTTGGGGGAGCGTTGAGTGACCTTCGAGCGTTTGTGAGTTTCGCGTCGGACCATCCCAACCTGGGTCTGATCTTGTACCGTATCGGTGATCTGATGGAGATTTCTGGAGCTCCTAAGGAGAAGGTCGATGGAGCCTGGAGAGAGTGTGTTTTTAGAACCGGAGAGAATCTCGGAGGCAAACTTTGTAAGGCTCGTCAGTCCCGACGTGCCATGAATGCGAACAATCGAGGGGAGTGGCCGCGTCTTGTAGCAGACATCGAGGACGTTTTGCTCAACAAGAGCATCGCGGTGTTCGAGCCTTCATTTGCGAGTGATCTTAAGATCTATGTTCGCGTGCTGCTCGCAGACGGATTCTTGAGGGCCGGAGATCCCTTCCAGTCCTACGAGCAGTTCGACCGGACGCGGGGCTTTGAGGGCTCGCCCGACTTGCTTGCATGGCTCCAGGAGTACCGCTTGTCGGCGCTCTCAGGGTATCTCGATTCCAAAGTTGACGCGAAAAAAGCCTCCGAAGTGATGTCTGCTCTCCAAAAAGCAAAAGTTCTGCCCGGCTTAGACGAAAGTCGCCCAGAGCTCATATGGCCACTCGCCAGGGCCTACGCCGCGCTTGGATTGTGGAAACAATCTCATGAATATATAGAGCGCGGTCTCGCGTCTAACGCTGCGATGAGGCCCTACGAGGATCGACCCTATCTCCCGTCTGTCGTTGACTGGAACAAACTGCGCTCAAAAGTGGAGCTGAAGTTGTTGCTGTCTAGTGACATTGAAATGAGCGTTGTGGAGAAGCATCTGAAAGAGGCCACAGGCGACGGTAAAGATCCGGAGATCCTGCGTCTCTGGAAAGACTTCTATAAGCTTTCGCGCAACACAGTTAAAGAAGCCGAAACTCTCTCAGCCCTGAAGAAAGTCGCGGCTCTCGGCGCTGAAGAATGGACACGCTATTTCGAAGTACTTCTTCTCAACAAAGACGAACGACGTCTTCGCTCTGAGCTGGAGTCTTACGTGGGGCCTTGGATGGCCTCGGCTCCAGGAAAGGGAGGCTCGGATGCTCCCGCGGCAGAAACGTTCTTTATGCTCTTCGAAGCTCGAGAGCGCCAGGGTGACCTTTCGGGCGCAGCAACAGTGCTCAGCTATCTTCTCTCCAAAGCAGAGCTGGGAACTGAACTTAGCAAAGAGCAGGTGTTGTTTCGCCAGGGGCAGCTAAGGCGCAAGGAAGGAAAGCTTCAGGAAGCGCGCCAAAGTTTTGAGGCTGCCAAAGCCCTGTCGGCCGATTCCATGTGGGGTCGACTTTCCGTCAGCGAACTGCAGTCCCTTTAGTCTAAAACGTCTCCGTGCGACGGCTTCCTGCCGATTGCGACAATATTCTATCCCGCTATTCATGGCATAGTTTCTGCTAACCCAGGGGTGGGGGGCAAGAACCATGACGGACTCGACGACCGCACTGCTTGAACGTGTTCTTGACCTTCGTATGAAGGCGCACGAAGTTCACTCTTCAAATATTGCCAACGCCAACGTTCCGCAATTCAAGGCGCGTAAGATCGAGTTCGATCGAGCCCTCGAAGAGGCTGTGACTCAATCTGAACAAGAACGCACGCTCCAAGCCAGGGAACACGCGCTGACTGCCGCCGTTGAGGACGTGACATCCTCAATCTATGAGGACCCCCACGCGCGCATGAAGGGCAATGGAAACACTGTTGACATGGAACGTGAGCAGACAGATCTGGCAAAAAACACGATCGCTTACGATACTGCGATTCAGCTCATCAACAAGAAGTTCGCAATGGCCCGCTATGTTCTCCAAGAGGGAGGATCTAGATAATGGACATTTTTAAAACGATGGATGTTGTGGGCTCGGCACTTTCGGCCGAGAGGGCCAGGCTCAATGCCATCTCAAGCAACGTCGCCAACGCCAACACCACGCGCGGTGTTGGAGGCACGGGACCCTACAAGCGCAAAGATGTGGTTCTTGAGTCTGTTGCCAATGAGAATGAGTTCGGCGAGATCCTCGACAAAAAAGACACCGATGGAACCCATGTTGAGGTGAAAGTTGCTGAAACCGTTGAAGATGAGAGCGGCGGACGCCCGGTCTACGACCCTAATCATCCCGACGCGAACGCCGAAGGCTACGTCTACTATCCGAACATCAACCCCGTCGAAGAAATGGCGAACATGATCTCGGCGGATCGTGCGTTTCAAACCAATGTCAACGTCTTCCAAACCACGAAGCAAATGGCCCTAAAAGCCCTGGAGATCGGTAGATAATGTCTGAAATGGGAATCAAAGGCGGCGGCCTGACTTCGATGCTCGAGCGGCAGTTGCTTGGGCGCGAGATGACCGCAGCCAAGAACGCAGAAATGAAATCGGCTTCCGAAGCCCAACGCGCTGGTGCCGGCCAGAGCGGGGGCTCGTTTCTTGACTCTCTGAAGAACGCCATCGAGACGACGAATGATCTTCAGAAAAGCGCTGACACAAGTGCCAAAAATTTTGCTGCGGGCCAAGGGAGCCTGCATGAGACACTGATAGCTATGGAAAAGGCGGACTTGTCTTTGCGGACGATCACTGCAATCCGAGGCAAGCTGATCGATGCCTACCAAGAAGTCATGAAGATGCCTGTTTAACAGGAAACCGGGGGAACTAAGGGATGTTTGAATCGCTAGTGAAGATCTTTAACGAGATCAGTGAACAGTGGGGCAAGTTCGGCATTGCCAAAAAGGTTGCTCTTTCAAGCCTCATGGTTCTGATCATCGGCTGCCTTGTTGCGATGGGCGTGTGGGTGGGTGAAAAATCCTACGCGCCCCTCTACACAGATCTTCAAGCCGATCAGTCGATTCAGCTCCTAAAAATTCTCCAGGAAGAGAACATTCCGTACATGGTCACTAAAGACGGAGCCGAAATCTCTATCCCGCCCGAATTTATTCAGCCCACTCTTATGAAGCTCGCCATGAAAGGTGTTCCCGGCGGACAAAAGCCCGGGATGGAGCTTTTCGACAAGGAAAGTTTTGGGACTTCCAGTTACGTTCAGCGCATCAATTACGTGCGCGCCATTCAGGGTGAACTCACTCGCACCATCAACACCATTCGCAGTGTGAAAAAAAGTACGGTTCACATTTCGATGCCTCCGAAGTCGAGTTTCTTCGAGAAGTCTGAAGATCCAAAAGCCAGCGTTGTGATCGATCTCAACCTGGGTAAGACTCTCACACAACCTGAGATCCAAGGAATTCAGAATCTGGTGGCCTTCTCAGTCGAAGGACTTCGTCCCGAGCGCGTAACTGTCGTCAATAGTAATGGCGTCGCGCTCAGCCGCACTGGAGACGCGGGATCCCTGCTTTCGCAGACCATGATCGAGCGCCAGAAGAGCATCGAGCGAGACTTTGAAGAAAAGATCGAAGACATCGTCGAACGAATTGTAGGTCGCGGCAATGTGGTCGCGCGTGTCAATGCGGATCTCGACTTTGATCCTCTTCAAGAAGAGGAGACGCTTTACGATCCCGAACAGGTTGCCGTGCGTGAACAGAACAAGGTTGAAGATTCGGTCGATGCGAGTCGCTCCGAAGGTGGCGGCGTAGCGGGAGCCCAAGGGGCTCTTCCTGGGCCCGCAAGCGCAACACCAGAGACACGTCAGGCCATTTCTAAGAACCACGACCGATCGTCTTTCGAGATTTCCACAAAAGTTCGAAAAAAAGAGAAGGCTCTCGGTTCTATCAAGCGCCTTACCGTAGCGGTATTGGTCAACGGGGTTCAAGGAGCGGCTCCCGCCGACGGGGAAGCTGTTCGCAAGCCGGCCTTCACGGATGATACGAAGCGCGTCGTCGAAAGTCTCGTGAAAGACACGATTGGATATGTTCCTAACCGCGACAGCGTTACTATCGAGAATTCACAGTTTGCGCTCGAGGATTTCGAAGGCGCCGACAAGGCACTTCAGCAACAAGAGCGTCGCCATCTTATCTACTCGCTTATCCGCTACGGAACTGTAGCTCTATTTGTTCTTCTGTTCTTTATGATGGTCGTGCGTCCCTTCGTCCGATGGGTGACTGGAATCTCGGTCAGCAAAGTTGAAACGGTTCTGCCTCGCACAATTGAAGAACTCGAACAGATGCATCAAGGCGACAGCGGGGCCCTGCCCGGCCTCGCCAACCTCCCGATGATCGAGGACACAATCGACGTTGAGAAGGCCGAGGGAGAGCTCCTTAAGCAGAAGGTCATTTCACTTATCGAAATGTCTCCCACTAAGGCGGCTCAGATTCTCTCAGAGTGGATCGCAAGTAGCGAGGCGCCTCCCGCTAAGAAGAGTCGAGACTGACGATGGCAAAGGACAAGGATAAAGATTCAAAAGGTGCTGAGTTAGTATCATTCGCGCGAATGAACGGGCTCCAGCGCGGAGCCCTGATCTTGAATGCGATTGGAGAAGAAGCCGCAGCGAGCATCCTAAAAAATATGAAGGACAACGACATTCGTCGACTCCTTCAGATGATGGGAAAATTCAAAAAGGCCCCTGTTCCCACAATCAAAAAAGCACTGACGGAGTTCCTTAAATATCTGTCCGAGGAAAACGAAGTGATCTTTGAGAGCGAAGCTGCACGGCAGAAGTTCTTAGCGAGTCTTGGAGAAGATCGTGCACGAGTCATTTTTGGTGCTGGAGGTATTCAGGGTCAGCAGAAAACCTTAGACGCCCTAGAAATGGTCGACACACGCACCCTCGCCAACTATCTCATGAACGAACACCCGCAAACGATCGCCCTCATCATGGCACACTTGCCGGTTGAAAAACGCTCAGACGTGATTCGTCGTTTGCCGGATGCCGTACAAGGCGAAGTCGTGCTCCGTATTGCCAACCTAGACTACATTTCTCCCGACCTTATCGAACAAGTAAACGAGGTCCTCAAGCACGGACTTGCCGCGATGGGTACGATGGAAATGACCCAACTCGGTGGTGTCGAGCCCGTTGCAGAAATGTTCAACCTCATGGATAAGGCCACTGAGCAGTCAATCATGTCTCGCGTGGAAGAGAAAGATCCTCTGCTCGCCGAAGAAATTCGTAAACTCATGTTCGTGTTCGAAGACCTTGTCAAGGTCGACGACAAGGGCATGGGCATTATCCTCAAGGAAGTTTCAAACGATGCCCTCCTCAAGGCACTCAAAACAGCGCCCGACGGTATTCGAGAGAAAATCTTCCGCAACATGTCCAAACGTGGTGCAGAGATGATCCGGGCCGATTTGGATACTCTTGGGCCTCTTCGCGTCTCCGATGTCGAAGGTGCTCAACAAGCAATCGTTTCGATTGCTCGTCGCTTAGAGGAAGAAGGCAAGATCTTTATCGACAGAGGAGGCTCAAGCGATGGCTTCGTCTGATTCGCCCAACAAACTTCTTCCCCCAGGAGCGGTGGTACGGGTCTTTGAAATGCCCGTCCTCGGTCAGACGGATCGTCCGACCTATCAGAGCATCAAGAAGACCTTCAAGTCGGAAACCGCGAGCCCTCGAGACTCGAGGTTCCTCTTGTCAGAAATGGTTCACAGTCATTTGAGCGTTGAGGCCGAAGAGGAACGTCGCTTCGAGGAACGACTGGCAAAAGAAATCCAAAAACTGCAGGTAGAAATACACACCACGTCTCACAAAGAGGGTTTTGCGACGGGTCAGGCCGAGGGAAAGCGACTTGCGCTCGAGGCCGAACGGTCTCGTCTGGCGGCGCTCGTTGAAGGACTCTCGAGCGTCATAGGAAGTATTTCAGAAGCTAAGCTTAAGTTAGCCCAAGACTACGAAACCCGTTTGGTTGCTCTCGCTTTTCGGATTGCCTCTGTGGTCGTCGACCATCAGATCAAGGAAAAGCCCGAACTCGTCGCCAACAGTATTCGTGCAATCCTCGAGAAAATTGGTCAAGAAGAAGACATTCGAATTCGACTCTCTGTCGAGGATCACAATATCGTGGGTCAACTCGAAGATGAGTTTAAAAATATTTCGCACAAGGGCCGTATCAGTCTGGATCTCGATTCAAATATCAAGCGAGGCGATTGTATTGTTGAGGCCTCTTCGGGCGAAATTGCATCCTTTGTCGACGAGAAGCTCGCAAGCCTTCGCCTCGAACTCGCTAAGATTTATCCCAATATTGACCTGACAGAGAAGACGGGAACCTGATGGAAGGCTTTGGTCTCGATTTTGAGAAGAGACTCCGCGGTCTCGACTACCTCAACCTCTTCCGCGAGTCGGGACGGGTCAAGCAAGTGCTTGGTCCGATTGTTGAGGGCACTCTTCCTGGGGCCTCTGTCGGATCTGTCTGTGCCATTATTCAGAAAAATCGTCCCGACATCGATGCAGAAATTGTGGGTTTCCGCGACAAAGTTGCGATTCTGATGCCACTCGACGAGACAGCGGGGATCACCATGGGTGCCCGCATCGAACAGAGGGGAGAGACTCCGCGGATCAATGTCGGACCTCATTTACTTGGGAAGCTTTTGGACGGCCGGGGGAACGTCATTCCCCACGGGATCGACGTGAAAAATCCCATCTCTCTGGATGCCCCGTCTGAGATCCGCGCTCTCCGTGGACAGGCGCTTGCGCCGGAGCAGCGCAGTCCAATTCGTGAGCGTCTTACGACGGGTGTTCGCGCGCTTGATGCCTGCATTCCTTTCGGCAAAGGACAGCGCCTCGCAGTCATGGCCGCTTCAGGCGTAGGAAAGTCGGTCCTCATGGGTATGATTGCGCGTCGATCAAAAGCTCACGTCAACGTGATCGCCTTGATTGGCGAGCGTGGTCGCGAAGTTACGGAGTTCATCGAGCATGATCTTGGACCCGAGGGTTTGAAAAACAGTATCGTGATCGCAGTTACGAGCGATCAAAGCCCGGTGCTTAAGGTCCGAGGAGCTTACCTAGCGACCGCTATTGCCGAATACTTCCGAGATCAGGGTCTGGATTGTTTGCTCATGATGGACTCAGTCACTCGTTTTGCGATGGCTTTGCGCGAGATCGGCCTGGCATCGGGCGAACCCCCTACGAGCAAAGGATACACGCCATCTGTGTTTGGTCATATGCCACGTCTTTTAGAACGTGCGGGCTCGAAGAGGGGTGGTGGGTCGATCACAGGCCTGTATACAGTTCTCGTCGAAGGCAACGATATGGACGATCCTATCGCCGACAACGTCCGATCGATCGTCGACGGTCACGTGGTTCTCTCGCGTGAACTTGCGCATCGGAATCACTATCCAGCAATCGACGTTCTTGCGAGCGTTTCGCGTCTTACCCAGGTGGTAGCAAGCGCTCGCGAGCAAGAACTCAATGGACGTGTACGAGAAGTGCTTTCGACCTACCGGGATGCCGAGGATCTGATTAATATCGGTGGCTATCGCAAAGGAAACAATGCTCGTTGGGATTCGGCGATCGACCTGCAACCCAAGGTGCAGGAGTTCCTGAAGCAGGCTCTCGGAGAAGCTCCGCGTGACATCTCGACCCAGGCACGTCTCGAGGAGATCTTCCGTGGCTAAGCGATTCAAGTTTTCTTTAGAGTCTCTCAAGAAGTATCGCGAGCAGCGTCTGCTTCTTGCTAAGCGTGATCTCGCTCAAGTAAACGGCCGCCACAATGATCTTATGAATCGTCTTAAAGCGTGTGAGCTTGAGGCTCACGCGGCTCTCGGAGACGCACTCAAAATTGGTTCTACGGCGGCAGACTTTATAATGGGAGCGCGTTTACATGAGTCGGCACTCATATTGAGAAAGTCGATCAATGAAGAGCTGGAACTTGCCCGCAAGGAACTTGAACGCCATCAGGAATGGGTGACCCATTTGAGCCGCGAGTTGAAGGCTGTCGAGAAGCTCGAAGAGCGCCAGCGCTCCAGATACGACAAAGACCTCCTCACCAAAGAAAAGCAAAGCATGGACGCATGGGTCGCCGAACGTTGGGGACGCTCGCCCATGATGAGGGTGAACAAATGAAATCATTCTGGACCTACTTCGTAACGGGCGCCTTCGTGGTCCTTCTTCTCGGTGTTGGTGTGCGCAGCGCTTTGGGTGAAAAGTCGGAAACGGCGAACGCTGCTGATGCCAAGGCAACGGCTGTTCCAAACAACAAGGGTGTCGTCGAGGATTTGGCGCGAAGCCTGAACGAGAAAGAAAAAGCCCTTCAAGACAAAGAGCTGCGGCTTGCAGATCTGGAAAGCCGTCTCAAGACCCAAGAAGATCGAATCAAGTCACGCGTGGAAGAACTTAGAATTTTGACGGACATGCAGAAAAAAAATTCAGAGGAACTCTCTGTTCGTCGTCAAGATATTGAAGCGCGCATGATTAAGACCTTTGAAACGATGAATCCCAAAAAAGCCGCCGAAGTTTTGTCGGTAATGGACGACGCGTTGGCGGTAGATGTTTTAATGGCGATGAAATCGAAGAAAGTCGCTACGATTATGGATAAAATGGATTCTAACAAGGCGATGCTTCTACAAACCAAGATCGCCGAACGAAAACCTGCATCTAAATAGGAAGATCTGACCTAAGAACGGATCCCACGAAGAGTGGTTTAAAAGAAAGGAGGAAACAAAAAATGGATTTTGGAATGTTAATGATGTCTCAAAGAATGCCAACGGGCATTTTGTCTGGGATGAAAGATGAAATGGCGCCAATAGCGAGTCCCGATGGAAGTGGTCCCGAGTTTATAAATTTGCTGGATCTTGTTGAGGGCGTGGAAGTCGCTGAGATGAGTTCGGCTTCTGATCCCGAGTTGAATTTTGCAAATCTCGGCGAGACTTTAGAAGATGAGACGAGCGAAAAGGTCCTAAAAGACAAGAATGCCGCTCTCGCTGGACTGGCAATTTCTGGTGTTGATTTGAATGCAGGGCTTATTATTAAAACCGTTGGACAAGACGTCGCCGCTAATGCGGAGACTCTTGGGACGGAAAACAAAGTCGTGAAGGAGTTCACGACCCCAGGAGAGATTCTCCTGGATGCGCCCGCCGCACAACAAATCGTCAAACCCGAAGCTCGTCTAGGCTCGGCTAATGTCGCTGCATGGACCGCAGCTTTTGCGTCTGGAGAGCTTAAGCACGTTGATGTTTCGCAAGCAGGATCCGAGGGCAGCGATTTGAAGATCGATCGCCAGGTCGCGAAGGCCGAGCGAGAGATCATGTCGGATATCGCAAAGACGGAGCTTGCGGCTGATTCCGTGGTCGCCAAAGGTGGCCTCACTAGGGTCGGTCCCGAGACCCTCAAAGAAGAAACCATTCAGGGCGGATTTGTCCCGATGGCGGGCACTGTTGAGCGTGTCGCTAAGGATGATCAGAGTGTGGCGACGGTTCACGGAGATGAGGCTGCGCGAGAAGGTAAGTCCTCAGATAAAAAGAACGCCAGCGTTCACGCGAAGGACTTTTTCTTGGACAGATCTGATCTCTCAAACGCAGCGGCAGGGCCCCAAGCCCGTACGGTTCTCGCGAGTACTGTGGGCACAAAGGGCCTGTTGAGCAAAACGAGTGACCAGAACGTCGTTGATTTTGTTTCGGACAAAGTGCAGAACCTGCAGGCAGCTGGTGGCGGAAGTCTTCGTGTTGGTCTCGAGACAAAAGACATGGGACAGATTGAGATCAAGGTGACTCTGCGTGCGGGTCGAGTCGACGTAAGAATTTCGGGCGAAAGTCCGGAGTTGACACGTCAACTCGAGGCTAGTCGCTCTGAGCTCACTTCGAAGCTCGAGAAGCATGTTGAACTAGGAGATCTTAGTATCTCTAAAGGTCAGTTCTCTCGCATCGAGGATTCGCGCCAAGTGATCACGAACCCAGGCTCAATGCGTCTCACAGAAGATCTCGTTCGGAACGCAGCTCGCGATGGAATCGATATGGCAACGAACCTTGATCAGCCTCGCAGTGAACGGCTCGAGGCTCTTCGCAGTTCTGCGCCTCTTTCGCGCACTGAACAAAGCAACGCAACCTTAGGCCAAGACTTCGCACGCGACGAGCGACGTGGTCAGGCCCTCGAACAATGGGCGAATTTCTCGCAGATGAGAAGAAGCGCCTAAAGAACTTAACGCGAGGGACGAGTCACCCGACTCGTCCCTTGACCTAAAATGGGGTGAGTATGCAGGGAATTGGAAGCGCAGGAGACAAGATGCAGGTCAAGACCGACTGGGCGGCTACGCCTTCGGCTCGTCGCGCTGAAGCGCCTGCGCCGAAAGATGCCCCTAAGATCGGAGATCAGCTCAACGAGATGACGGGCGCAACGGCACCCAAGGACCCCTACGCCGTCACCAAGAAGAAGAATCTCGACAAGGACGCCTTTCTCAAGATGTTCATGACTCAGCTCAAGTACCAAGATCCAACCAGTCCTGTTGATAACGAAAAGATGGCGCAACAAATGGCGATGTTCTCTCAGTTAGAGCAAAGTGTGACAACGAATCAGTACCTCGAAAAAATGCTCGCTAAGCAAGGTGACGACCAGCAACTCGCATTCTCTATGATTGGAAAAACCGTGGCTGTAGATAAAGCTGCGCTTTTCCATAGCAAGATGGAGCCTTCGCAGTTTACCTTTAATCTTCCGCAGGATGCCGCCGAACTGAAGGTTGAAATCTTGAACGACGCAGGCGAGACAATCAAGACGCTCCCTATGGAAGGACGCGGTCAGGGTGAAGTCAAAGTTCGTTGGGATGGTATGACGGACGACGGTCAAGCGGCAGGTACCGGACGCTACTTCTATAAGGTCGACGCCAAAGGGTTGAACGCGAGCCCCATAACAATTGACAGTAAGATCGAGGGCAAGGTGTCGGGAATCACGCGCGCGGGCGGAGAGACCTTCCTTCTTGTTGGTGATCAGCGCATCCGAATGAATGAAGTCAACAGCGTAAAGGACGATAGCATCGCAGGAGCTTTGGGCGGCACACCGTCAAAAGCTATAGCAAATGCCAACAATCCGACTGGCACGGAAACTGTATCTAATGTGGCAGGAACAAGTGAAGTGACAAAATCCAAGGAGCTCCAAAGCGGAGCGCCCGAGATTGAGATCGCTGGAGACGTGAGCGAAGCATTGAAAAGTGAAGACGATGAGAATCGGATCGATTCAAAAATGAATCCTCTGATGCCGCTCTTCATGAGATAGAAGTTCAGATAGTATGGGGGGGTAAGAAAGGAATAGGAGAATTATGGAGACAAAAGGTTTGGGGCTTTCCCAAGACCTGTTGAACAGTGGTCGCATTGACTCCATTCGATCGAGGATGCCTGAAAAGGCTGCTCCGACGAAGGGAACAGACAAGGCGAAACCGTTCTCAGAGCTTCTTGAAGAAAGAATCCAGCAGAAACCGTCGACCGAAAGTCAGAGTCTCAAGTTCTCGGCCCACGCACAAACCCGATTGGAAAGCAGAGGCATTGACCTTAGCGCTGAAGATCTGGTGAAGCTGCAAGACGCCGTTAACAAAGCCCGCGACAAAGGATCGAAAGACAGTCTCATCTTAACAGATAAGGCAGCTTTCATTGTAAGCGTGAAGAACCAGACGGTGATCACGGCGGTAGACCGGGAAAGTTTGAAAGAGAACGTTTTTACGAACATTGACAGTACGATCATGATCTAAAAATCTATTGGCTAGAACGGGAAAGAAAGCAAAAGCTGGTCGCAGTCGACAACTGCGAAGCTCATCATCGGTGATTGATTGATCCGGTGACTTTCCCATAACGCAACTTAGGGGGAGTTTTCTATGAGTATTCTTGCATCACTTAACACGGGCGTCTCTGGTCTTCGTGCTCAAGGCACCGCCATGGGTATCATCGGTGACAACATCGCCAACGCGGGCACGACGGCTTTCAAATCCAGTCGGGCCGAGTTCCAAGACGTCATCGCGTCCAACCTTAAGGGTATTCTCGGCGGTAATCAGATCGGTCGCGGGGTTCGCGTTGCCGGTGTGACTTCGATCTTCGATCAAGGCGACATTATGGCCACCAACCGCGACGCCGATATGGCCATCCGCGGCGATGGATTCTTTATCCTCAAGAACCCTGTAGGTGGAGAAAGTTCCTACACCCGCGATGGCAGTTTCCGCTTTGACCAAAAGGGCCGCCTGGCTACAGCCGACGGAAACCTGGTTCAGGGCTACAAGATCGACAGCGAATCAGGCAAGACCACCGGAGACATTCAAGACATCACCTTTAGCTCCAACACGATCCCCGCTGCGGGCACGAAGGAAATCCGCGTCGACGCAAATATGGACAGCCGACTCAAGATAAATACAACTCCTTTCGACATTGCTACTGCGGACAAGAACGCGGATTTAACTTCTACAGTACGTCTCTATGATACAACTGGAACAAGTCGCTCTGTGAATATGCACTTCTACAAAACCGGCAACTCCGAGTGGACCTGGCATGCGACCGCAGATGGTGCGACTCTCCAGGGTGGAGAAGACGGCAAGATGCAAGCGATCGCTAGCGGGAAGCTCACATTCAACAACGAGGGGAAACTTCAGAAAGACGAGCTCCTCAATTCAAACATCAGTTTCCGTGGAGCCGAGCCTAACCAAAAAGTTGATTTCTTCTTTGGCGACTCAATTGAGAACCGTAACGGCACTGGCGCAGAAGGTAGCACTCAGTATGGATCTAACAGCCAGATCTTCCGTCAGATTCAAGATGGTTACGCAGGGGGAACCCTCACAAACTTTTCTGTAGACGAGGCAGGAACTGTTTCGGGTTCCTATTCAAACGGTGTCACCAAAGCGCTTTCCAAGATCGGTCTAGCTCGCTTTGAGAACAACGAAGGCCTTTACAAGCTGGGACAGAACCGCTTCAAGGAAGCCGTTCTGTCCGGAGGACCTCTTATCGGTGAGGCCGGAACCGGCAGCCGTGGTGCCATCCTCACGAAGTCACTCGAGAACTCAAACGTCGATATCGCGGCCGAGTTTGTCGACATGATTCGGACTCAGCGGAACTTCCAGGCAAACGCAAAAACTGTGACGACGAGCGACGAGCTTCTCCAAGACGTCATCCAGCTGAAGCGTTAATAATCTGACGAAATTCTGACACCAACCCGGCTCTTTCCTAGGGGAGAGGGCCGGGTGTCATCGTTTCAACGGTCCCTGCCAAGCTCTTGGCGAGCTAATCCCGACAAGTTCCTGTTATTCTATTTCCTATAAGCGTCGAGTTGCCGTGGGCATATCGATTGCTTCTAGTGATGTCGGGGGGACTTCAGTGGCCGAAGAAGAAAAAGACCAAAAAGCGCAAGAAGGCGATGAAGTCGCGGAAGGCGCTGATGAAAGCATCAAAAAGAAGTCGGAAGAGGCAGGCGAGGGTCAAAAGACTCCGGCGCCGAAGCTGATCTACATTGTGCTCGCTCTCAATCTTGTCGTGCTTCTGGCGCTCGCCGTATTTGTCTGGATGAATTTGTCCAAGTCTCAAAAGCAGGTCTCTCTAGCTGACATCGAAGCCTCAAAGTCTTCTTCTGGGGCCGAACATAGCGGGGGACAAGGCGAAGGCGGTGAAGAAGCCGGCGCTGCAAAAGAATCGAAGTTTTTACCCGAATCCTTTACGGTGAACCTCGCGGACGGATCGGGTGCTCATTTTGCAATTGTTGATGTGGAAATTGAAGTTGACGACGATTTTGTCAAAGAAGAAGTCATTCGCCTGAGGCCACGCATCCGCGACTTTATCATCGTGATCCTTTCAAGCAAAACTTACGACCAAATCGCAAGCGTCGATGGGCGAGACTTTTTGCGCGAAGAAATACGTAACAAAGTTAATGGTTACCTCACCAAGGGTCAGATCAAGAATGTCTACTTTACAAAGTTCATTATTCAATAGGCGGAGAAGAAGACAGTGACACAAGTCCTTTCACAGAAAGAAGTCGACGCTCTTCTAAACGCCGTAATCGGCGGTGACGTCCCAACGGAAACAAGTCAGTCGTCGCCCGAACAAGAGTCGATTGTTACTTACGACTTAACGTCGCAAGACAAGATTATTCGCGGTCGCATGCCGACCTTGGATATTGTCTACGAACGATTCATTCGTGCGTTCCGCATGAATCTCACTTCTCAACTGCGAAAACTTGCTACTCTCAGCATTGCAGCAACCGACACAATGAAGTTCGGCGAATTTATCAACACGCTTCCTTTGCCGAGCTGCATGACCGTGGTGCGTTTCGAGCCATTGCGAGGGTCGGGGATCGTGGTCCTAGAATCAAAACTCGCCTATGCTCTGATTGATAGCTTCCTTGGTGGAACAGATCGTCCCTATACCAAAGTCGAAGGCAAGGAATTCACACAGATTGAGCTCAGCATTATCAAGAAAGTGGTGATGGCGGCCCTTGATGATCTCGAGAAAGCATGGGCACCTGTTACGCCCATGAATATCAATTTCGTTAGGACTGAGACAAATCCGCAGTTTGTGGGGATTGTTCCTCCTTCGGACATTGTTATCGCGACCACATTTAGCGTCGAGCTCGAGAATGCCTCGGGAGCGCTCACCATTGTCATGCCATTTGCAACTTTGGAACCGATTCGTCAAAAGCTCGTGAGTGGCTTCCAGCAGGAAGTGGTCGAAACAGACTACTACTGGTCCAACATGATGATTCGACATCTTGAAGAAACCGAACTCAATGTTCATGTCGAGCTCGGAACCACGGCTGTGACTCTGCGGCAGCTTCTTGAGATGAAGAAGGGCGACGTGATTCCCCTTCGTACAGATGCGACAGCGGAGATCCCGGCCCAGGTTGAGGGCGTGCTTCGCTTCAGGGGTCTATTTGGCGCAAGCCGAGGAAGTCGCGCTATCCAAGTAACGCAAGTGGTTCAGAACCGAAACAAAGAATTCCTCAAACGTCGTAGTAATGACGAACTGCCTTCGGGCACAGTTGTCGACGACCTGACTTGAACACCTGAAGGAGAATTTTATGACTGAAGAAGCTCGTGATGATCTAGAACAGACTGAGGAGGAAATAACTCCGCAGATGCAGCTCGAAGAGCGAATGAAGAAACTCGAGATGATTCTCGATATTCCTCTTAAAGTGAGTGTCGAACTTGGTCGAACAAAGATGCTCGTAAACGATCTTCTGCAGTTGGGCCAAGGCTCTGTGATCGAGCTTTCTAAGCTAGCCGGAGAGCCTCTCGAGGTGCTCGTGAACGAAAAGCTTGTCGCGCGGGGCGAAGTTGTGGTCGTCAACGAGAAATTTGGCATCCGCCTTACCGATATCATTTCGCCCATTGAGCGCATCGAGAAGTTGGGTTGAGCGATGGACTCCTCAATGCTCGAAGTAGGTTTCAAAATGTCGGTCGCTTTAGGGGTCGTGTTGCTCACTTTTGGGGCCGCGGTGATGATCGCCAAGAAGTTCTTCGGAAAAGGATTGCCTAAGCTCGGCGGGAAAAAAGATGCGTCTTCGTCGAAAGGACAACTGCGTATCGAGTCCAGCCGCATGCTCGGACAAGGGCGCAACCTGCACGTCGTTAAGTTTGGCGAGAAGATGCTTCTCATCGGAGCGACTGCCCACACGATAAACCTTCTCTGCGAAGCCGACGAAGAAGGAGTCGACAACGATTCGTTCGAGTCGATGCTCGATTCGAACCATGAAGAGACCAAAGAAAAGACCCTTCTGGGGCAGCTTGGCAGCCGCCTGAAGGAAATTTCTCGAGTATGAAGCAACTTCTTCTCATCGTTGCCTGTTTCCTTAGTGCGACGGTTTTTGCTTCTCTTGCCCATGCGCAGCTTAGTTTGCCGAGCATTCAGATGGGCCTCCAGCAAGCAAAAAGCCCAGCCGAGGTTGTGAATGTTCTGCAGGTGCTCTTTCTGCTGACCGTTCTGACACTTGCGCCAGCCATTCTCATCATGATGACGTCGTTCACGCGGATCATCGTCATTCTCTCATTTTTGCGAAATGCTCTCGGCACCAACCAGATGCCTCCGAACCAACTTCTCGTGGGTCTGGCTATGTTCTTAACGTTTCTTGTGATGGGCCCGACTTTCAATCAGGTCAATGACACTGCAATACAACCGTTCATGAAGGGTGCGATCACACAGGCAAGGGGCCTTGAACTAGCGCAAGCTCCGATTCGCGACTTCATGCTCAAGCAGACTCGACCCAAAGACATCGAGCTATTTCTTAAGCTCACAGGCCAAGAAGACAAGTTGACCGTTGAAACGGTGCCATTCATGACACTCGTGCCGGCTTTCATGATCTCAGAGCTCAAGACAGCGTTTCAGATGGGTTTTGTTATCTTTCTACCGTTCTTGGTGCTCGATATGGTTGTGGCATCTGTCCTTATGGCGATGGGCATGATGATGCTTCCACCAGTTCTGATCTCATTGCCATTCAAGCTGATGCTCTTTGTCCTGGTGGACGGATGGCAGTTGATCGTGGGTTCGATCGTTAAAAGTTTTTCTTAACCGAAGCGACTCCGGGGGGAGTCTTTTTAGGAGGGGGCGCACATGAATGATCTTTGGGTCATGGATCTTAGTAAGAATGCACTACAGACGATGTTGCTCGTCGGGGGGCCACTGCTGCTCGTCGCGCTTGTCGTGGGTTTGCTCGTTTCTGTCTTTCAAGCGCTTACGCAGATCAACGAAGCGACACTCACGTTCATCCCTAAGATTCTCGCTATCGGAGGAACCCTTCTCATTATGGGTCCATGGATGATCCGCATCATGACGAGCTTTACGGCCGGTCTCTACGAGAACATCAATCTTCACATCCGCTAAGCGGTAAGAAGGGACTCTGAGATCATGGACGTTCTCTCGCTTTTTGAGCCCATTATGAAATTGATATGGGTTTCTTTTCGAGTAGGCGCGTTCTGGATCGCGTTTCCGTTCGTAGTCTCTCTTAATATTCCCCCGATGGTTCGCGTTGCGAGTGCATTGACGCTCTCACTCGCCCTCGTACCACTCGTCGGGAATACGCTGCCCCAGTGGTCGATCGCGGCTCCCCCACAGCTTACGGAGCTCGTTTCTTTTGCGTTTCGTGAGATCATCATCGGTCTTGGTCTAGGATTTCTCGCAAAGTTCATCTTTTCTGCGGCCGTCGCGGCGGCCAGTTGGATCGGATCACAAATCGGCTTCTCTGCAGGTAGCGTGATGAATCCGGCCTTCGAAGAGAGTGACACGTCCTGGTCGACACTCCATGGTTGGATTGCGTTGATGATCTATCTCGCTGTGGGAGGGCACTGGTTTACATTGCAAGCCCTTGCCGAATCCTATCAATTCTCCTACAGCGACTTCTATGTTCGTCTGACAGATCCTGCTGCGGGTGTTGCCCTGTGGTCCGAGGTGGGGTCGCGCTTCTTTTCGTGGATGCTCAAGCTGTCGGGCCCCATGCTTGTGGTAATCATGGTTCTACAGACGGGACTTGGAGTGCTCTCGAAATTCGTCCCACAGATTAATATTTGGATTGTCAGCATGCCGATTACAATCGGTGTCGGAGTCCTTGTTCTTGCCATGTCTTTGCCGGTCTATGGAGAGACACTACAAAAACTATTTACCGTCGGTCTTGAGACTCAATATCTCTGGCTGAAGTTTCTGGGAGCTCGCTAATCGATGGCTTCTGAAGACGAAGGCGAAGAACGGACAGAAGAGGCCTCTCCTCGAAAACGGGAGGAGATGCGCGAGCAGGGTCGCGTGGCCAAAAGCGGAGAGCTTGTTTCTGCATTGCTCATGCTAGCAACAGTCGGTGTTTTTTACGGTGCTGCTGGCTGGAGTTTCCGAGGTCTTGGGGCCTTGTTTGAGTCATCTTTTCTAGAGTTGAGTACGACGGGAGTTCAGGACTGGACGCCGCAGACCGTAGTCGCGATGGCGCAGTTTGCTTTCAAGGCTTTCATCTGGGTTGTTGCGCCTGTTGCGGCTGCCGGAATGTTGGCAGGTGTTGGGGGAAACATCCTGCAGTTTGGTTTCATGTGGACCACCAAACCTCTGGAGCCCGATTTTAACAAACTCGATCCTATGAGTGGATTTTCTCGAATCGCTAGCCTTGATGGAGTCTTCGAATTTTTTAAAGCGGTCATAAAATTCTCCATCGTCGGAGTAATTCTTTATGTCGTTTTCGCCAAGTGGGTGGGTGAGGCTGGAACTCTTTGGGGTGCCGATGCACATGTTATCGGAACGGTTCTAGGGCAAAAAGTAGTTCGTATTTTGCTGATCATCGCAGGGGCAATGGCCGTTCTGTCAGCAGCAGACTTTGCGTTTCAGAAGTTTCGGTTCGAGAAGCGCATCATGATGACCAAGCAAGAAGTTCGCGAAGAGCGCAAACAGATGGACGGAAACCCGCAGATCAAAGCACGTATCCGAGGCATTCAGCGGAAGTTTGCTACCAACAAAATGCTTGAGGCGGTAAAGAAGGCTGATGTTGTGATCACCAACCCCACACACTTCGCGGTTGCGCTGGTCTACGACCGAGAAAGTATGTTTGCGCCGAAGATCGTAGCCAAGGGCATGGACCACATGGCCCTAAGAATTAAGGAGATTGCACGAGAGAACGGCGTTCCCACCGTCGAAAACGTTCCCCTCGCACGTGCCCTCTATAAAGCTCTCAAGGTGGGTCAGTTTATATCGCGCGACTTGTTCAATGCGGTCGCAGAAGTTCTTGCATACGTGTACCGCCTGAGAGGTAGAAAATTATGAAAAAGCTATTTGGAAATTCCGACGTGTCCATGGGCCTAGGGGTCATCATGCTGATGCTCCTGATGGTGATTCCTCTGAATTCTTTTTTTCTGGATCTTTTTCTTGTCGCTTCCATTGCGGGTTCTATGGGGATTCTTCTTATTTCCATCTACACGCGTAAGGTTCTCGATTTTTCTGTCTTTCCAAGTCTTTTGCTTTTGGTCACTTTGTTCCGACTCGCCCTCAACGTGGCCTCAACCCGCTTGATTCTCACCCATGGCCATGAAGGACCTGCAGCTGCCGGCGCACTCATTCAAAGTATTGGCGAATTCGTAGTCGGTGGAAACTATGTTGTGGGTTTCATCATTTTTGTGATCCTGGTGATCATCAACTTCGTAGTCATTACAAAGGGCTCTGGACGAGTCTCGGAAGTCGCGGCTCGCTTCACGTTGGACGCTTTGCCTGGCAAACAGATGGCGATCGATGCCGATCTTAATGCCGGCATTATCAATGAAAAAGAAGCCAAGACTCGACGCAAGGAAGTCGAGTCTGAGGCGGACTTCTATGGAGCCATGGACGGTGCTTCGAAGTTCGTTCGAGGTGATGCGATCGCGGGCATTCTCGTTACTGTCGTTAACATTGTTGGCGGCCTTATTATCGGCGTCGCTCAGAAGGGTCTGGACGTCGCAACGGCCGCATCGAACTACACTCTGCTCACGGTCGGAGATGGCCTTGTTTCTCAGATCCCGGCGCTCATTATCTCAACCGCTGCCGGCCTTGTAGTAACGCGTTCTTCAAGCACGGGCGACAATCTCGGCGAAGAGTTCGGGAGGCAACTCTTTCTGAATGAAAAAGTCCTCTTCATTCTTTCTGGTGCCCTGTTTGTTATGGGTCTCATGCTTCCGGGTGCGTTTTTTCCCTTCTTTATACTCGCTGCTGCGATGGCAGGTGGGGGTTACCTCATTAAGAAGACGAAGGCCGACGAACTCTTTAAAAAAGAGGTTGCCGCAACACGGGCCTTAGAGACGGAAGAGCGACATGTTGAGGCCACGGCGTCTGTCGATGCGCTCCAGCTCGAAGTGGGATATGGCCTCATCTCAATTGTTGAGGGCAGCGCCAAGGGCGATCTCCTCGACCGGATTCAGAGTATCCGCAAACAGTTTGCTCAAGACATGGGTGTGGTTGTCCCTCCAATGAGTATTCGAGACAATCTCCAAATCAAGCCTGGCGAATACGTCCTTAAGCTCAAGGGGATTCCCGTCGCCAAGGGAGATCTGATGCTCGATCATTTCATGGCGATGGATCCGGGCGGCGTCGTTGAGCCCGTCGAGGGCATTCCGACCAAGGAACCCGTCTTCGGGCTCGATGCGCTTTGGATTCATGAGAATCACAAAGAGCTCGCGCAAATTTCGGGCTACACTGTGGTCGACCTTCCCACAGTCATTGCGACGCACCTGACTGAAGTCATCAAAAACCACGCCTTTGAGCTCGTTGGACGCCAAGAGGCGCAGGCCCTCATCGAGCATGTTCAAAAGACGCATCCTAAGGTCGTCGAAGAACTTGTGCCTAAAGAGCTTAGTCTCGGCGTGGTCGTCAAAGTCCTTCAGAATTTGGTTAAAGAGCAGGTTCCTATACGCGATCTGGTTACAATCCTAGAGGCTCTCGCAGACGCTGTCCTCGTGAGCAAAGATGTTGATCAGTTGACGGAAGCTGTTCGCGCGGCGCTTGGTCGCAGTATCACCTCGCGCCTCATTGATGAGAATGATGAGCTTCCGCTGATAACCTTCTCACGTGAGATTGAGGAAAAACTTATTCACGCAGTGCAACCTGGGGAGCGTGGACAAGGAACTCAATTTGTTGTTGATCCCGCACTCGTTAAAAAACTTGTTCCTTCGGCAAATCGGCTCGTCGAAAAATTGACGGAAGAGGGAATATCTCCCGTACTTCTTGTCACGCCAATGATTCGCCATCACGTCAAGAGACTGCTGGACCGATTCTTGCCTCAAGTAGTTGTGTTGTCGCACAACGAGATTCAGCCGACGCTCCGGGTGAGGTCTGTTGGAACAATCGACACGGACGCATAGGTGGTAAAACGAGATGGTAGAAGTCAAAAAATTCGAAGCTCCGACCTTGGCCGAAGCCTTGAAAGTCGTGAAACGCGAAATGGGCCCGGAAGCCATTATCTTGTCCACGAAGAACAATAAGGGGGGCTGGGGCCTCATGAACAAGGCTTCTGTCGAGGTCACGGCCACCGTGAGCCGCGAAGCTCTTGGGCGAAAGAACCAGGCAGAGTCGGGTCTGAGTCCTCTGCAGCGCGAAGCTCTTTCTGGAAAGCCCGCTCACAAGATTCTCCAAAGCTATGACGTTCTTTCTGGGGCTCGCATTCAGCGGCGCATGAAAGAAGCCGATGCCTTGACATCTAAGCCGTCAAATATGTCTCCAACCGCCAAAGCCCAGACATCATCCATCACTTCGGCACACCAGACTGCGCACGCAATTACACAAAGTCGACTGCCTCCGACTCAGCGTCGCTATGTTGACATCGAAGACGACGAGAGCCCCGCCGAGCAGGTTTCACAGCGTTCGCACGATCGCATGCAGTTCTCGCGAAATACTCCGCCGCCTCAAGTGCAGGCCCAGACTCGTGTCGCGAGCCCGAGTTACGAGATCTCCGGATCTCAAGCCCGCTATGTGCCCAATGCCACTCGTTCTTCAATTCAAGTCTTTCCAAAGCTCGTTGCCGAACTGATCGAAGCGGGAGTCCAGGAAGATCTTGTCCGCGAGATTGGGGATGAGCTCAAAGCCGTGATGCTCAGAGAGCACATCACACGCGAAGATCTTCTTCGCTTGCAGCTGGCGCGAGTTCTTATGTCGCGGCTGCGCGTGGCACGGTCTCTCGGAGAGCGTCTGCGTGTTCCGAGCACACCTCGAATCATCACCTTCTTGGGTCCAACTGGAGTCGGTAAAACGACGACCATCGCTAAGATCGCGGCTGAGCTTGTGATCAATCAGAAGCGTCCTGTAACTTTGGCAACGACAGACACTTTTAAGATTGCAGCTGTCGAACAGCTTCAGACCTATGCAAATATTCTCAAGTGTCCTCTTGAAGTGTGCCAGAATGCCGAGAGTTTTGCTGCTCTTCGTGATCACTTGTCTCCCGACGACGTAGTCCTCGTGGACACAGCTGGATTTGGTCCACGTGATGAGCGCAAGCTCGTTGAACTCAGCAACCTCTTGTCCGCGGTTAGAACGGAAACACATCTTTGTGTGACATCGACAACGCGCGACACAGATCTCATGCAGGTTATCCAGCGTTTCAAAATTTTCGAGCCTGAATATCTCGTATTCACCAAACTCGACGAAACAACACAGTACGGAAACATTTACAATTTGGCCGCCAAGACCCACATGCCTCTCTCCTATTTTACAATGGGCCAAAGGGTCCCCGAAGATATGGAAGTCGCAACAAAAGAACGTGTGGCCGATTTGATTCTAAATTTGGCGGGGGGAGACGCATCGTGGACCAAGCAGATCGACTAAGGACATTGGCGGGATTCTCTGAATCCAGTCGTAAAACGCGGATCATTAGCATCACGAGCGGAAAAGGCGGCGTTGGTAAATCCAACATTGCTGCAAACATGGCGACGCTCTACTCGGCGAAGGGGCTTAAGGTACTCCTCATTGATGCCGACATGGGTCTGGCGAACGCCAATCTCCTCATGGGATGTCGAGTCGACAAGACGCTCGACGACGTTATGTTCGGTGACGCGAAACTCCAGGACACTTTCGTGCGAACTCCAGGAGGCTTCGACTTACTCCCCAGTTCGAGTGGCGTCAGAAAAATGCTCGAGCTCGATGCTTTCGCCCAGAGAACCCTGATGGATCGTCTCCAGGAAATTATCCACGAATACGACATCGTTATTTACGATACAGCGCCCGGCATTGGATCCATGGTTCTGAATTTCAACGCCTCAGCCCACGACATCGTTGTTGTTGCGCATGCGGAGCCTACCGCGCTTGCCGACGCCTACGCGCTCATTAAGGTTATGGCCCTCGAGCGAAAAGAGAAAAAATTTCGATTGCTGATCAACCGCGCTCAGTCGGCTCAAGACGGTCTCGAGTCCTTTAAGCGTCTCACGGACGTTTCGGCTGAATTCTTGAACATCTCGATCGATTTCCTAGGATCTCTTCCAGAAGACCCTTGCGTCCTTAAGGCCGTGCGTCAGCAACGTGCCACTGTGCAGCTCTCGCCACGGTCTCCGTTCGCTCTGGCCCTGGTGCGGATCGCCGACAAACTACTGGCTTGTTCTCACGCGCCGAAAGATCAAAATAAGAGTCTGGCTACCGTGTCTCTGAGGGGGGCTTCATGAGCTCAAGCGAAGCATTGATCCGTAAGTACAAAGCAAATGCAAAGAAGCTTTCGAACGACGAAAAACGAAGCATCATTCAGGAGTACTCACCTCTGGTGAAGTTTATTGCGCAAAAAATCGCAGTGCGTCTGCCCGCAAATATCGAGCTCGACGATCTAATGAGTGCCGGTGTCATCGGACTCATGGATGCGATCGACAAGTACGATCCCGCACGCGACAACAAGTTCAAGACCTACGCTGAGTTTCGCATTCGGGGCGCGATTTTAGACGAGCTGCGCGCGCAAGACTGGATTCCTCGTTCGATGCGCGAAAAAGCCAAGGGCATCGAAAGATCCTTTCAGAAACTCGAACAAAAGCTCGGTCGTTCTGCAAGTGAAGACGAGGTAGCAAAGGACCTCGGTATGGAGCTTGGAGAATTTCAGTCAGCGCTTCAGCAATGCAAGTCTGTTTCCCTGCTCTCACTCGATGAGGTAGGCACGTTCTCGAACGGTGACCGCAAGAGTTTGCTGGGTCTCTTGGAGGCTGGTCGCGACTCAAACCCAATGGTTCAGCTGGCGGGCAACGAACTGAGGGAACAGCTTTCCAAAGCGATTGAGGATCTGCCCGAAAAGCAGCGCATGGTGCTTTCGCTTTACTACTATGAAGATCTCAACCTGAAAGAAATCGGCGACATTCTTGAGGTCACAGAGAGTCGTGTCTCCCAGCTTCACACTCAGGCGGTCCTGCGCCTGCGCAGCAAGCTGAAAGAGCACCTGATGGTGTCCGACGAGGCTTGACTCTGATAGGGCCATTCGCTAGCAATTTGCTCAGTGAAACACCCTATCGTTCTTGGACTGCAATACGGCGACGAAGGCAAAGGCAAGATCACAGATTCCCTGGCCAAACAATCCGAATGGGTCATCCGTTTTAACGGCGGATCCAATGCGGGCCACACTCTCTGGGTGAACGGCAAGAAGCTCGTGACTCATTCGGTTCCTTCGGGCGTACTCTACTCTCATGTTAAAAACTACATCGGCGCAGGCTGCGTTCTAGATCCTGTTTCTCTCAAGAAAGAGCTCGCAGAAATTTCCCAATCGGGCTCGGCCCTCAAGGGTGAACGTCTTCGAATCGACTCCCGAGCTCATCTCACGTTGCCTATTCACATTGTGCTCGATGCCGCCCGCGAAAGTGGCTCCAAAAGCATCGGCACCACTCGCAAGGGTATCGGGCCAACTTACACAACAAAGATGGATCGCTGCGGAATTCGCGTCGGCGATCTTTTCGAGTCTGGCATCCAAGACAAAGTCCGTTTTCTCTGTGACACCTACAACGCTATGATCCGTGCCCAAGACCTTTCTGAGAGCAGCTTCGAAGACAACTGGAAGGTTGTTGAGCTGGCTCAGGAACTCCTGCGCGAGCATGTCGCTAGCGACCCTACGCCCTTCTACGATATCGCCAAGACGCATAAGTGCGTTCTTGAAGGCGCTCAGGGCGTGCTCCTCGACCTGGACCACGGAACCTATCCTTATGTCACCTCTTCGAACACGTTGCCCTCTGCTGCAGCGGCTGGCACACCGTTTCCTCTCTCTCGCCTGGGTGCTGTGATTGGTGTCGCCAAAGTTTACATGACCCGCGTGGGTTCGGGTCCCTTTGAGACGGAACTCGACAACGAAGACGGCGAACGTATCCGCGCCAAGGGGGGCGAGTTCGGTGCGACCACGGGTCGTCCGCGTCGTGTGGGCTGGCTCAACATTGACGAACTTCGTCTCGCCGTGCGCCTAAGTGACTGCACGCATATTGTTCTCACCAAGGCAGATATTCTCACGGGTGAGCCCGTAGTGAAGGCACTAAATAAAGGAAGCCTCAAAGAGTTTCCTTGTTGGAAGTCGATCTACAAAGACGATTCGCGAACGGCTTTGAGCGCGGAACTCGAGTCCTACTTGAGCTACGTCGAGACCGAGGCCGGCGCAAAGATTGTGGGCGTGGGTACGGGTAGCGACCGAGCGGATTTCTTCTGGCGCGGAGAGACTCCAGATTTCTGGGCTTGAGGATTTAGGACATGTTTCTTAAAGACCTCGCAGATCATTCTATCCAGAGCTTGCGCATTTTTGCGTATGTCTCTTCGATGGGGTCTGTGGCGGAGGCTGCCGAGGCACTGAAGCTTTCTCAGCCAGCTGTGTCGCTTCAAATTTCCAATCTTGAGCGTCAGCTCGGGTTTTCACTTTTTGAACGAAGCGGGCGCCGAAACGTTCTCACGGGTCGAGGCCAAGATCTCTATCAGAAGCTTCTCCCTTTGCTTGAGCGTCTCGAGATTCTCCTTGTCGATGTTCGTGAGGAAGAGCACCTCACCAAGCCCAAGCTGTTCCTGGCTTCAGTCGAGGGTGTGGGTGAGTTTTGGCTCCTAAATCGTTTCAAAGATTTTCGCGCTCAGCACGAAGACTCCCGCCTCTTCTTAGAGGTCCAGGACAACGACGTGATCATCGAGCGCCTGCTTACGGGTCGCGCCGACCTCGTGATCACCACCAAAAAGATTGAGCATCCCAACACTGTCTCTGAACTTCTCATGGAGGAGAAGCTTGTCCCCGTTGGCCGCAAGAAAGATATCGACGCACTCAAGTCGGTTATTGAGAAGGCCAAAGAAGGCGAGCGTTTTTGGGAGCAGATTTCATGGATCGGTTACGGGGATTCTTTCTCGACTGAAACCTGGGCCTTGCGCTGGCTAGAGCAGCTTGGCACCGTCATTGACCGCCGATTCAAGTATCGCCACCAAGTGAATTCTTACGTCGTTATTCGACGCTTATTGATGGATGCAATGGGTATTTGCGTTGCCCCCCTTCACACAGTCGAGGACCTCATCGCCAACGGCGAGTTGGCTTCCCTTGAGTCCAAAAAGTTCCCCGCTCTCGGCAATCGCCTTTATATTTCCTATCGCCAACAGTCGCTGTCGCGCATCGGAATCGAGTTCCGAGACTGGATCAAAGAAGCCGCCCGCAAGTACGAGCGCTCTTAAACGCCACCCACGTTGAGCAGATAGGTCATGTTGAAGGGAATGGAAACTTCCATTTTTTTGAGGACCTTCATCCAAGCAGGAGACTCGCTCTCGTCGAGCACGCTCTCAAGAAGGCTTTGCACTTCGAGTGACTCGTCGTCCATGTACGCTGCGAGCGCGTTGGTGAGAATATCGATGCGGGCCTTTGTCTTCTCGCTGCGGAAATGATCGAGATAGTATGAATACGATGAGCAGCTGTTAAAGAAGAAGATCTGGCGTTTTTTGGGATTAAACTCAAATGCGCCGGCCTTTTCCTGCAACGAGGGAATATCGAGATTCCCGCCTAGCCCTGAATGTCCCGAATAGACAATAAGGTCGGCATCGCGAACACTTTTTTTGAAGAACCTCGCAAAAGCGAGTGATCTCGAGTTGATTGCCGTATCTACGAGCAGATGTCTCACGAGAACTTTGACGCCTGATTCGAGATGTTTCTCAAAGAGATACAAAGGGCTCTTAGCCGATCCTGCTTTTTTTACGAGTTCGAATCCAAAACGCGTTTCGAGTGAAGAGTTGAGGTTCCTAAAAATCTTCCAGCCAATGTCTCTGCGCCCTGCAGATTCGTCGAAGCCGCTGATGAGGTCGATTTGCAGGAGCTTACCGTTGCCATTGTCCCCACGCACAAGGTCAAGGCGTGTGTTCTCCTCAAGGCGTTTGTACTCAAGTGGCTTAACGCTCACTTGGACATAGCGAGTGGCAGGCTCTTTGAGAAGGTTCTCACAGCCAGCACGGTAAGGGTCCCAAAAATACCAGTAGTCCCCGAATGAAGGATAGTGCGAGTCTGTGCACTTCTTATCGTAAACCTTGTCGAGGTCGTAAGGTAACACGAGATCAAGTGTGCCTTTTTGCAGAAGGCGTTTTGCGGCCGTCTTGTGAATGATCGCCTTCGCCCGGTACTTATAGGAAATTTCTGTGCGTCCATCGGCCAGAGTCTTTTCCTTCACTGCGGTAATCTTGAGGGGGAGTCGAGGAGCCCCGAGGCCTTCAGATCCCGCAAAACTTACGCCGAGGCTTTCGACAAGCGCTTCGCTCTTGAGGACTCCCATGAGGTAGTCCGAATGAGTTGAGGCGGCAGTGACCACGTCTTCATCGTCGTTGGAGCTGATGAAACTTGTTTGATAGGTGATCTCGAGTTCTTCGCCATAAGGGCTAATGACTTGGGCGTGAACAAGGGCCGTCGAGAGAAGGAAGCCGAGGGCAGCGATGCGCGATTTCATAGCCCCTGCTTAGTGTCGCCAACGCTGCGCGTCAACAAATCATCTTAAAGTTCTGAATCTATTAGATATTCTAGAAGCCAGCTTTGCTTCTATAGAAGCTCAGTCGATCCATGAGCCCCTCTTGGTCAATCGTAAGCGAGCGGCCGTTCTCGACGACTTTGCGCCCTTCAACAAAGACGTCCTTCACTTCGTTTCCTTGAAGCGAATAGATCAGGCTCGCCACTTCATGCACGGGCTGCAGGTGGGGGCGACGCAGATCGATCGCTACAAGGTCTGCACTGAGGCCCACTTTCAGTTGTCCCACGCGCTCGCTGATCTGGAGAGCCTTCGCTCCACCCACTGTCGCTAGTTCGATGAGTTCCTGTGCGGTGATTGCGGAATTGTCGGCGAGAGAAAGCTTCTGGAGTTTTGCTCCGGTGTCCATTTCTCGGATCATGTTGAGATCGTTGTTCGAGGCGCAGCCGTCGGTTCCAAGCGCAACACAAACTCCGGCGTCGAGCATTTTCCGCACGGGAGCGGCACCTGACCCAAGCTTCATGTTGCTCTCAGGGTTATAGATTGCAGCCACAGGTTTTTGGGCCATGATCTCGATGTCAGAATCCGTGACGTGCACGCAGTGGGCGAAGAGTGCGGGGGTGTCGAGCACGCCCAGACCTAGCAAACGCTCGACAGGGGTTTTCCCGCCGAAGTTCTTGCGGGATTCGGCGACTTCAAAAGCTGTTTCGGAAACGTGCACGCTGAGCAGAATATTCTTAGCACGCGCGAAATCCGCAGCACGCCTCAGCGTCTCGTCGGAGCAGGTGTAGGGCGCGTGGGGCGCGATCATCGCCGCAAGGCGCGAGTGGCCTCGTGTTCTCTCGATGAGCTCTTCCAGGAGGCGGTAGTCGCTGCCATCTTTTTTCTTGTTGTCGGGAGTTGGGAAATCGATGACCGACTCGCCAAGGAAGGCCCGCATTCCCGACTTATCCATGACGTCTGCGATATCAGGTTCGAAATAATACATGTCCGCAAAGCAAGTGGTCCCGCTGAGCATCGCTTCAAGGGCAGCAATTTCGGTCCCGATACGACAGAATTCTGGATTTACCAGTCGAGCTTCAGCCGGAAAAATGTGTTTGGTGAGCCAGTCTTGCAAAGGTTCGTCATCCGAGAAGCCTCGGAAAAGTGTCATCGGCAGATGAGTGTGCGCATTGATAAGTCCAGGAATAATCCAAGCCTCACCGTAGTCGGTTACGGTTTTTGCCGACAAGTCGGCCGTGTGTGGGCCGACGTAGGCGATCTCTTTGCCGCTGATACCAATGCAGGTGTCTTTCTCGACGAAAGGGCGGCCCTTTTGAAGAGTGCTGATGTGCTGAGCTTTGAGAAGGGTGTCGAAAGTTTTCATAAATATCTATACCTCGGAAAGAGTGGCGGCAGCGTAGTCGAAGATGCTTTTGAGAAGTACGGGTGCGATACGTCGGCCTTCTTCTTCCACTTCTTCGTGAGAGAGGGCTTGCTTGGCGACGAGCCCACAGCCGAGATTAGAAATAAACGAAAGTCCCGCTACGCGGCGAGAGAGATAATTGAGAGCCATCGTTTCCCAGACGGTCGACATTCCCACGGCACCGAGTCCCCACTTCGAGAAGAGCTTCACTTCGGCAGGAGTTTCGAAGGTAGGTCCGTTGACGCCGAGGTAGGTGCCTCGGTGGACACTGAGCTTCGAGGCCAAGAGAGTTTTTTCGAGCAGTGCATTGAGAGACTCGTCGTAAGCGTGGCTCATATCCGTAAAGCGAGGTCCGTACGGCTGTCCTTTCGCGTCGAGAGAGTTGGGTCCGTAGAGCGGACTCTGGCCCGTGAGATTGACGTGATCTTCGATGATCATGAGAGAACCAGGCAAGTATGAGGGTTGCAGCGAACCAGACGCGTTTGTGAGGAGGAACTTCGGAGTCCCGCTCAGCGCCATCTGAACAAGGGGCTGCACGACCGACTGAGGCGCATGCCCTTCGTAACCGTGAAGACGGCCCATCTGGAAAGAGAAGGTCTTACCCGTTTTCTTGTCGAGGTAAATTCGGAACGCGCCCTTGTGGCCAGGAGCCGAGGAGGGGAGGAGTCCTTCGACTTCTGCGAAACCAATTTCTGCGAGAGCTTGGACACTCCCCTCGGGAACACTCATGCTAAAAGCGGGTGCAAGTCCAGATCCGAGAACGATATGGAGTTCGGGTGCCGGAATAGCACGCTTCTCGAAGATTTTTTTGAGTGAGAACGAAGCTGGGTTGATCATACGTGGACCCTTTCCATGAGCAGGTTTGTGGTCTTTGAAGCTCCTCCGAGGATGCGGAGCTTCTCGGGATGGTCTTCGATGATGAAAATTTTCTCGAGAGCATCGCGAATACTGTCGAGAGCATCGGGCGTATGGGCGTGAAATTTCAAAAGCGGGGTTCCACGCTCGACGCGCATTCCGGGGCGCACAAGCATCTCGAAACCAATTGCAGGATCGACACTGTCTTCGCTCTTCTCGCGGCCTACGCCGAGTTTAACGCCGAGGATTCCCAGATCGCGCGACAGGATCTCAAGAACATGTCCGGCTTCCGGAGACTCATAAACAAGCTGGTGCTTCGCTCGAGGTAAGGACTCAAACCAGTTGTCGTGCGCGCCTTGGGTCTTGAGCATTTTTTCGAAAACACGGTAAGCCTCTCCCGAGGAGATGGCGGCCTCACAGTCGACGCGCGCCGTACTCATGTCGGCCCTGGTTCCAGCAAGCACGGCCATCTCAGAGGAAAGATCGATACAAAGCTGCCTCAGGGGAGCAATGATCTCGCGGTGGAGAGGACTCGGGTACTCATCTTTGAGAATCCAGATCGACTCTTCGACCTCCATGGAGTTGCCCACGTAAGATCCAAGGGGCTCTTCCATGCGGGTCACGCAAGCGAGAGCCTTGATTCCCGCTTTCTGCGAAATGCGTACGAGACTACGCGAAAGATTTTCCGCTTGATCCAGGTGAGCCATAAAAGCAGCGCTTCCACATTTTACGTCGTAGACGATGGCATCGATGCCTTCGGCCCACTTCTTTGAGACAATCGAGGCTGTGATCAGGGGAATGCTCTCGACGGTGGCCGTAACGTCTCTTAGCGAATACAACTTTTTATCGGCCGGACACAATTCTGAACTCTGGGACATCATGCAGACACCGACCTCGTCGAGACAGCGGATCATTTGCTTCTCGTCGAGACGCATCGAAAAACCAGGTATCGACTCCAGTTTGTCGACTGTTCCTCCGGTGTGGCCCAGGCCGCGGCCGCTCATCATGGGAACCTTGAGACCCAAGCAGACGGCCAAGGGCGCGAGAATCAGCGAGACCTTGTCGCCGACTCCTCCGGTGGAATGCTTGTCGGCAAAGCGCGCTGATTTAAAGTTTTGACTTAGCTGGCGCCAGTCGAGAGTTTTGCCAGAGTTGCGCATGAGCGTCGTCAAGACGAAGGTTTCCTCTCGGTCCATACCGCAAAGAAAGCTCGCCATGAGCCACGCAGAGATTTGGTAATCCGGGATGCTCCCGTCAGAAAATCCTTTGACGAGAAAAGCAAGCTCCTCTGAATTGAGGGGCTGAGCTTCACGTTTTTTACGGATGATTTCGGCGACTGGAAGCATCAGGATTCACCGCTGAGCAATGACATGGAATCTTTTAGTGAGGGCACTTCTCTAAGCGCATCAAGGCCAAGGCTCTCGAGACAGAGGCGAGCAATCTGATGAAATCCCCTGAGGCGGCCAAAATTTTTGGGCCTAAACGTCGTATTTTTCGACCAGAAAAGAAGAGGAACTCGTTCACGAGTGTGATCCGTTCCTGAGTGAGTGGGATCGTTCCCATGATCGGCAGTCAGGATCACAAGATCGCGCGGTCCAGCGGCGGCCTCAAGCCGAGGGAGGTATTCGTCAAAGCGCACTAGACAGTCGGCGTATCCAGCGGGATCGCGACGATGGCCATAGAGCATGTCGAAGTCGATGAGATTCGTGAACACCAGACCACGCTTTCCGCGGGTCTCGTGCATCATCTGAAGAGTGGCTTCTTGGCTGGTTTCGTTGCGGCCGGTGTGATTTGAGAGCGTAAGGCCACGGTGCGCAAAAATATCTTCGATCTTTCCGACCCCTCCAACAAAACATCCAGCCCCTTTGATCGCATCGAGCATGTTGGGTGCCGGGGGCATTTCAGAGAAGTCACGACGGTTCTCGGTGCGTTGGAAAGTTACAGGTGAGTCGCCTACAAAAGGGCGGGCAATGACTCGTCCTAGGCCGAGTTGATCGGCGTAGACGCGAGCAGAACGACAAATTTGATATAGCTTCTCGAGACCGAAGCTTTCTTCGTGAGCGGCGATCTGCCAGACGCTGTCGGCGGAGGTGTAAACGATGGGCTTATGGTTCTTCATGTGCTCGAGGCCGTAGTCCGTGAGCACCTGGGTTCCGGATCCGGGCGCATTGCAAAGCCAACCTGCGAGTTGATTCTCTGCTGCCCATTTTTTTAGAATCGTCTCACTGAAACCTTGGGGATAGACCGGAAATTCCTTCGTCAGCGGTGTGCCGGAAATTTCCCAGTGTCCCGTGGTGGTATCCTTGCCGGGGGAAATTTCTTCAAGCGCTGCAAGACTTGCGGCGTGGGCGGCATTTCTTTCGAAACCTGGTGCCTGCACGAGCTCTCCAAGTCCCCAGCGGCTGAGGTGGGGAAGCTCAAACGATTTTCCATTTTTGTGGCACCACTGGGCAATGTGTCCGAGTGTATGCGAGCCTTCGTCGCCAAAGCGGCCAGCGTCGGGAGCCGCTCCCATTCCGACCGAGTCGAGAACAACCAAGATCACACGATCAAAGGGGGCTTGTGGTGTCATAGCGCGACTCCGTTTTTCTGGGCCCAATCTCGAAGAATCTGCACCGACGACGAAGATCCGACACGGCTGGCCCCTGCGGCAATCATTGTCTCCACGGCATCAAGGGTGCGCAGTCCCCCACTTGCTTTGATGAGCATTTTTGGAGAAACGCTGGACCTCATCGTCAGAATATCGTCGCGACTGGCACCACGAGAACCAAAGCCGGTGCTTGTTTTGATGAAGGCGGCACCTGCCGCCTCACTGAGTCGCGAGGCAAGCGCAATTTCCTCGGTGTCGAGTAGTGAGGTTTCTAGGATGACTTTGACGGATGCCTGACCCGAGGCTTTCACGACATCGCGAATATCTTTTTCGCAGTCGTTTGCTCGACCTGACTTGAGCCAGCCCACGTTGAGCACCATGTCGATCTCGCGAGCACCGACCTTGATGGCTTCTTCGGCCTCAAGGGCCTTGGCTCGAGTGAGTGTTGCCCCCAAGGGAAACCCCACAACTGTGATCGGCAGCACATCCGTGCCTTTGAGTAGAGAGCTCGCCAGAGGTATCCATCCCGCGTTGACGCATACGGTGTAGAAAAGATTTTGACGGGCCTCGAGGCAAAGGGTCTCGATCTGGGCAGCAGTCGCTTCGGGCTTAAGAAGCGTGTGATCGAAAAACTTGGCGAATTGAAGGCTTTCTTTGGTGTGAGCGATTGTCATGAATCTAAAGCATCAAAGTATGACACGCTCTGTTTCGCAAGTCCGCACAGGGCGTGCCGCTTCAACTAAAAGCGTCCGGCGGGGTTCTTGGCAAGCGTGTCGGGTCCCATTAGAGTATTCCACAGATGAAACGTCGCGGTTTAGAATCGTTCGGGATGCGGGTTGCGTTGCTTGCCTTGCTTGCGGCCAGTCCAGCGCTCCGTGCGCAACAGAATCTTCCAAAAGACCTCGAACCTCGCGAAGCCATCGGCGGGATCCTGATGGCCGGACTTGTGGGTGGCATTTTGGGTCTTTCGACGCTTTCTTTCTACAGCAAGCCGCAAGACAATATTCGCAATATCTCGCTTGGCGCAGGTGTCGGCATGATCGCCGCGGCGATCTATATGACTTACAATGTAGCCCAGGTGGGTCCCTCCGGAGCGGAACTGTTGACCCCGTCGGAAGGAACCGAGTGGGCCTTGGTCCCGGAGTGGGACCCGCAGAATTCTGAGCTAAAGGCCCGATACGTCGTTCGATTCTAGAGGGGGATTTCACGTGAAAATGCAATTTTTGGCTGCACTCGCTTTGTTGGGAATGGGAGCTTGCGCTTCAAAGGACAAAGCTGAGGAGAAAGACACACGTCTCGAAAAATCCCAAACCGTGAACGGCAACACCGTTGGTCTCGACAAAGACGGCAAGGTTCTTGTGCAGACCAAGGTGTTTCTCGCGGAGTCGCTTCGCGGACTCGAAAAAGAAGTTTATGTCTTGGAAAATGATGTCTACGGCAATGAGAAGTACGGCACCCGAGGCCTCCAAGGAGTCAACAAAGACTGTGAGAAGAAGCTCGCCGATCCTCGCATTGGCGGTACGGGTAAGCTCAAACCTATGGCGACTTCGGGACGGGTTACTGAGACCGAAGAGGATCTGAAGTTTGTGATCGATGAACAGGGCAACCTGGTGGGTGTCACCGAAGAAAAGCTCCGTGACCGCATCGAGCGTTTCCGTGGATACAAAAAAGTTCTTGCCGCTCGCAAAGCTGAGTTCACCACAGACATCGATATCTGTGAGCAGAAACACCGCGAGGCGATCATCGCCAACGGTCTCAGTCCTGAAGACGGAGAAGGTAAAGGTGAGTGGGTTACAGGTCCTCAGGGCTATAAAGTCTGGCGTGCTAAAAAGAGAGAGACCTCGAACCCCGAAGCTCTTTCCAAACGCAAGTTCCAGCGCGAGACCGACGAGACAGGCGAGTCGGACGAATAAGACCGACTCTTTACCGATTCAAATAAAGCGCGATCCTGTATAGCTGGAGGGGAAGGTGAGAATTTCTACCTTGTCCTCATGCACAGCGATCGTGTGTTCAAACTGAGCAGAGAGTTTTCCATCCTCAGTTTCGACGGTCCAGTCGTCATCGAGCAAGATAACTTCGCGTTTGCCTTGGTTCACCATCGGCTCGACCGTGAAGACCATGCCGGGCAAAAGTTTGGGTCCTGTGCCCTTGCGGCCAAAGTGCATGACGTGAGGGTCTTCGTGGAACACGCGGCCGATGCCGTGACCACCGTACTCGCGAACCACTGAAAATCCTTTGGACTCGACAAAAGTTTGCACGGCGTACCCGATATCTCCAAAATTTCCACCCGCTTTGACAGCACGGATGCCGGCCCACATGGCCTCCTCAGCGGCGGCTACAATTTCGCGAGCCGCGCGAGAGGTTTTGCCGACGAGGTAGGTCTTCGAATTGTCGCCGTGAAATCCCTCGAGGTAGGTCGTTACGTCGACATTGACGATATCGCCCTCGCGCAATCGGTAGTTGTCGGGAATCCCGTGACACACGACATGGTTCACGGATGTGCAGATACTCTTGGGATATCCTTTGTAGTTTAGGCAGCTGGGGATCGCCTTATTCTCTACGATGAAGTCGTGACAAATCTGGTCGAGTTCATGAGTGGTGACGCCGACTTTGACGTGGGGTGCGATCATGACCAGTACGTCGGCTGCAAGGACACAGCTTCGGCGCATGGTTTCGAGCTCGGCAGGGGTCTTAATTGGGATCGGCACGCAAAAATCCTTCCTTACAAATCATCCCGCATGAGATCGTCCATGCCCGCTCCGGAATCGGGGGCTCCCGTCGGACGCGATGTCGTCGTCGAGAGGTCAGGATTACCGGTAATGACCTGGGTCTTTAGCACGCGCGGTCCTTCGTTTGCGAGCGCTGCCAGGTTCGAATTCTCGTCGACCTTAGCAGTCTGGCCAGGCGCGAGTCCATCGATGAAATACTCCGTGACAGTCTTCTGAGTCGATGGGGTGGGGACGTCTCCGGTTTGGGTGTCGACTTTCACCTGGATGATTCCTTCAGGAATTTCGAAGTCTTCAACAGGCAGATCCTTGAAAGCTTCTTGCATATAGGAAATCCAGATGGGCGCTGCCGAACGGGTTCCGGTCTCGTTGCGTCCGATGGGGCGGTCCTCGTCAAAACCAATCCATACGCCGCCGATGAGCTGCGGAGAGTACCCAAAAAACCACGCGTCTTTGTAATCGTTCGTGGTTCCGGTTTTTCCAGCAAGAGGGCGCTTGAGCTGTTGAACAATCGTTGCCGTGCCGTAGTCGACAACAGAACGAAGAAGGCTCGTGATCAGGAAGGCGACCTTGGGGTCGATGATCTGAGTCTGCTCAACGAGGGGAACGGGTTTGTTTTCTTCAAGAACGTTGCCCCCCCAGTCCAAGACCCTCTCGACGGCGAAGTGATTCTGACGACGACCTTGGTTGGCAAAGACGGACCACGCTCCCACCATCTCATTCAGGCCAATGCCCGAACTCCCAAGTCCGAGAGAGAGGTCAGGAGCGAGTTTCGACGTGATACCAAGTTTGCGGGCAAAGTCGATCACAGTGGGGACTTTGAGGTACTGCAGCAGCTTGATCGTTGGAATGTTTCGTGAGTAGGCAATCGCATTGCGAAGAGTCGTGTCGCCGTAGAATTTCTCGCCGTAGTTGTCCGGCTTCCACACGCTCTCGAGTTGTGTTTGTTCGTCTTGGTTGTGGTACACGATGGGCGAGTCCACGATAATCGTGGATGGGGTCAGTCCTGACTCAAGGGCTGCTCCATACACAAAGGGTTTGAATGTGGAGCCTGGCTGCCGAATGGCCTGAAATGCTCGGTTGAAGTGCGAGCCCGTTTTGGTGAAGTCGTATCCTCCGACAATAGCTTGGAGCGAACCGTCTTTGACATCGTAAGCGATCAAAGCTCCCTGGACCACGGGTTCTTGCTCGAGCTTCATATAGAGGTTTTTTTCGTCTAGCACGCGAGGCTGCACCGTGATCACGTCACCGACCTGAAGTTCGCCGATAGGGCTACGAATAACTTTTTCACCGTAGACTTCGTCGGGATTGGCTTCGAGCGTCCAGCGATAGTCTTCAGGAAGAACTTCGCCCGTGCGGTTGCCGATCTGCACTTTGAGCGCACGCTTAGCTCGGTCTTTGGCCACGACCACACCCAGGTAGTTTTTTCCGATTTCTATGGGCGTGGGAGTGTCGCTGGCGACGGGTTCGTGAATCTCGCCTTGCGCATCGATGACGCGGAAATTGTAGAATGATTTGACCAGCTCTTGGTGCTTCTTCGCACTCCAGGCTTCAATGTCGGTCTTGGTTTTGAGATGAAGGGCGGGTCGCCTGAGACCCATACGTTTGTCGACCTCACGGAGCCCTAGATCAATCGACTTTTGTGCCGCTAATTGGCGGTCGAGGCGCACCGTTGTGTACACAGTGAGACCTTGGTTGACGCGCTCTTCGCCGTATTTTTCGAGGAGTTCGCGGCGGATGTATTCCGCAAGGTAAGGGGCGGGGCTCACAAGTCCCGGTGCGGTGTTTACGATTTTGATCTCTTCGGCCACGGCGGCGTCATATTCCGGCTTACTGATTTTTTGAGTCGCAAGCAGGCGTCCTAAGACATAGGTCTGGCGGTGTTTGGCAGCGCGAGGAGCCACCGCGGGATTGTCTCTCGAGGGCGCGCGCGGCAGTCCCGCAAGCACTGCGGCTTCAGCAATGCTCAAGTCTTTCGCGGATTTTCCAAAATAAGTCAGACCTGCGGCTTCAATGCCATAAGAGTTTTGTCCCAAGAAAATATGATTGAGGTAGAGGTTTAGAATTTGTTCTTTCGTGAGAGTTTTTTCGATGCGGAACGCAAGGATAACTTCTTTGAGTTTCCGCTTGTAAGATTTTTCTGGTGTGAGAAGAAACGATTTTGCCACCTGTTGGGTGATCGTAGATCCCCCTTGAACGGTTGCTCCTGCACGAAAATTCTTCCATGCAGCCCGCGCAATCGTGATCGGGTTGATGCCGGAGTGGGTGTAAAACTCGTCATCTTCGGCGGCAATAAAGGCATTGGCGACATTCTCTGGGGTTTCCGAAGGCGGAATATAGATTCGGCGCTCCTGGGCGTAGCTTGCGATGACTTTGTCGTCTTTTGAGTAAATTGTTGTGACCAGTTTAGGAGAATAGTGAACCAGGCTGTCGAGATTGGGTAGATCCGCCGAGTAAGTTGCAAGCAGTGTGACGGCGCCGATGACTGCGACGCCGAAGCCGACCAAGAAAACTATGAAAATCCGTTTGAGCAGTTTCATTGGGTAATACTATAGCAGGGAGAGATGAAAATATCTGTGATGCTAGGACTCGCTACGCTGTGCCTCTCAGCGTGTAACGCCAAAGTTTCGACTCCTTTTCGCGAGACTCTTCGCGTGCAATTGTCGTCGGAACCTTCACATCTGAGTCCCTACTTGGCCGAAACGGGTGCCGAGATGGTAATTCTGCGACACCTGGTTCGTCCTCCTCTGCGCTTCGCGGCAGATGGAAACTGGGACGCTGATGCTGCGCAGTCCTACTCTTGGAACGAGACGGGTTTTGAGCTCAGTCTTCGTTTTCGTGCAGAGCTAAAATGGTCCGACGGAGCTCCTCTAACGGCTTGTCACTACAGAGCGGGTATTTTGAAAATGCTCGGCAAAGGCAGCGGCCTTCTGAGTCCCATGAGCGAGCTTTTTCGTAATCTCAAGGGCTACTCTTCGGCCGTTGTCGGCGATCACTCTGCACTTGAGGCGGCACTGCGATGCACGGATCGTGAGTTGATTCTTACGAGTCTTAAGCCCCGCGACCGCAGTCTACTCAACGCATTGGCTTTCTTAGGGACCGCGCCTTGGCGTGAAGGACTCGACGCTGAGCACCGCATAAGCTCGGGCCCCTTTCGTCTCTTAGAGTGGCGGAGGGGGCGCTCCATCAAGATCGCCGCGGTGGATCCTTCGCAATTTCTTTCAGCGAATGTCGAATTCCTTTTTGTGCGCGATTCGGATACCGCGCTCATCATGTACGAAAAAGGGGACCTTGAGGTTCTCACCGAAGTGCCTCAGGCCTTGTTGCCCAAATTCAAAGGGCGTCCCGACTTTCACCGAGTTCCAATGATGGCGACCTACTACGTGGCTTTTGATTTTCGAAAGGGCGGGATTTGGTCTCAAGACGTGCGCCTGAGGCGCGCGCTTGCTTTGAGTGCGGGTCGAGAAGAAATTCCCTCGCTGCTGCAAGGAGGCGAACGTGCTGCCTACACCTTAAATCCCGACGACCTGCTTCCTGCTTCGGAACTTGCGGAATTCCGTCGGACGCACACCGAAGATGTGGTCGAGGCCAAACGTCTCTGGCGAGAAGTCGCTGCAAACACACCTGTTCCTAAGAAGTTGGCATTGGGCTATCCAGCGGGATCTCGGCATCAGTTGCTCATGGAGCGACTGGCCAACAACTGGCAGCGTCGACTCGGGCTCGAGGTGGTCTTCGAACCGCAAGAGTGGAATCATTATATCGACGTTCTGAAGAAGTCTCCAACCGAGGTGTTTCGATACGCGTGGACGGCGGTATACCCGGATCCGCGGTTTTTTCTGAGCCTTTTTGAGGGCAACAATCTGAATAACTTTGGTCGATGGATTTCGAAGGACTTCGACCAAAAACTCGCAGCTCTCGACTCTAGCTCACGCGCGGATTCAGATTTTTGGAAAAAAGTTTTCGAAGCAGAAGATCTTTTGGTTTGGAAAGAGGCTGCACTCATTCCACTCTATCATTATTCAAAGTCCTACATGGCTCGGGGCGAAATTGGACGCAAGCTGGGATTTACCTACAATGGTTTTGTGGACCTCACGCGACTCACCAAAAACGAATAAATGAGTGCAAACAGAGTTCCTCCGATATTTCCGCCGATCACGTCGAGAGGATAGTGCTGACCGAGCACCATCCGGCTCACGTCGATGAAGGCGACGAGTGCGAAGAGAAAGCTCACAAAAATGAAGCGAGCACCAGTAAACTTTTCTTGGAGGCGAGCGCTCTCGAGACAGAACCAGACACAGATAAAGGCCGTGTTGAAGGCGTGATTCGAGGGGAGGCTTAGGGCGGGGAGAACGTTAGGATTGTAGAACGTCACGTGCGGTTTGAGTCGGCCGATGGCAACTTTGAGACTGCTCGCTAAAAGGTCTGAGAGGCCCGCGCCAACGACAAGATAGATTAACTTGCGCAGGATCTCGCCGGGACGGAGCTTGGGCCATCGAAAGAGGCGCCAAAAAAGCAGCAAGAACAGGACGGCCATAAGGGAAATGCCCGGAGGCTTCTCAACAAGCCAACGCAGGGCCTCAACACTTTTTGGGTGGGCCTCCATCGATTTGTGGCAGCTCACGCGAGTCGATCGGTCCCATTCGACCAAGGATGCGGGCAATTTGAGACACAGACTGTCCGGTAGGCAGCGCGTCTTAAGGGGATCGCTTTCGAGATCAGCGTTCATATCTCACTCCGCCCATCTTGAGGGTGCGCAGTCTGGGCTCTACAATGGGATCGGGCCGAATCCATGAAAAACTATTCTATCTTCGAAAAAGCGGCCTGGGTAAGTGCACTCGCGATTCTGGCGCTGTTTGCCTCGATCCGCGTCATTGGTTTGCAACCGGATGCCGCCCTCTATGCAGGACTCGCCCAAAAAATTCTCCATACGGGCGAGGCCTGGATGCTTTCCGCGAGCGCAGAGAAGTTTCCAAAATTCTTTGAGCATCCACCTTACTTCTTCCAATGGGGCGCTTGGCTGATGGCTCGACTTGGAGTTCATGAATGGAGCGCCAAAGCGATGGGAGCCCTGCCGGCACTCATGGCACTTTTTATGATCACCATTTTCACCTGGAGAAGTTGGGGCTGGTCCGTAGCAGCTTGGACCGTTCTCGCTGTCACCTCGACAGTACATTTCACCAAATACGCTTCGACGTCGATGATGGAGGGACCGCTTGCTCTGGGTGTCGTTTTAGCCGCCCTAGGTTGTTACGTTTATCTCTACGCGAACCGAAATTTTGTTCAGCTCGGTGGTGTCTTAATGATGGGGGCAGGAATCGCGCTCGCCTGCGCAATCAAAGGAGTTATTGGACTCGGCGCATGGGGTGGCTGTTTGCTCGCGGTGGTCGGACATTTTTTCCTCGAGAACAAACCCCTGCGCAGACTTTTCTTTGTTCCGTTTCTTGGGCTCTCCCTGTTTTTCTTTGGTGCGCTCCCCTTTCTTTACTGGCTTCTGCAGGCCGTGAAGCAGCCGGCCTTGTTTGAGTGGTTGCATGGCTATTTTGTAAAACAAGTTTTCCGTTCGGCCACGACAGATCGTGGAGAAGAGTTTTTCCGTGAAGCTCATAATTTTTTCTATTATATCGAGGTCATCGTAAAAAACCTTTGGCCGTGGTGGTGGGCGGTTCCCATGACTTTGGTCCTCTCTTTTCGCGGCAAAGAAGGCTTTCGTGACAAGACGCTCGTTAGGTGGATTCTTGTTTCGGGTTCGTTTTTCTCGGCCTTTATCGTGCCCCTGAGTCTAATATCTTACAAACTCCCACATTATCTGCATCCCACCTATCTGGTTCTTGCCCCACTCGCAGGCTTTTCGATAGATTTTCTCGCGCGCAGTTTCCTTGTTCCGCGCTTCCCGTGGCTTGTGAGTCCTTGGTTGCGCTGGGTTTCTCTGCTCGCGGCGGTTGCGTTTGTGATTGTGCGAGGCGAAAGAATCAGCAGCACCGAAAATCGCGGCCAAGAATTCATCGCGATCCGAGAACGCGTGAACAGCGCCCCGGCGCGATGTCGCGTTCTTGTTCCTAGGCCAGCGATCGACGTCTACCGCATGGAAGCTTTTGCGCTGTGGTACTTTGAAGGACGCGAGTGGGGATTTACGGACGAGCGACTGCCCTCGAGGATCGCAGTTCCAGCGAGAAGCATCTATTGGGTTCCGCCGCAGGGTTTGATTTGGGCGTCTGAGGAGTGTCAGAAAAAATGAAGATTGCTTTGGTTCAGATGTGTTCAAGCGCAGACCCGATGGAGAACCTTCTTGTCGTCGATTCCTTCGTGAAAGAAGCCGTTGAGCGCGGCGCAGATCTCGTTTGTTTTCCGGAGAATGTTTTTTACCGTGGTCCAAAAACCTCGGAGACCTTCGATCGCAAAGAGATTTGTCTGCGTTTCTCGGAGCGTGGCGAGCTTCTACCTGACCGTGAATTTGCACGTGCGTTGGCTGAGATCATGCGGGGGTGGACGGCTGCCGTGAGTCTGGGTTCGACGCTTGAATGCCGCGGTGACGAAGCTCACCCCTACAACGCCCATCTACTTCGCAAGGCAGATGGAACGATGGTGGTGTATCGAAAGCAGCACCTCTTTGCGTTCCGTGGAAGGCAGGCTCACTACGAGGAATCTCGCGACATCAGTCCGGGCGATTCGGTTCACTGTGTCGACATTGACGGCGTGCGTGTGGGGATGAGCATCTGCTACGACCTGCGTTTCCCTGAACTTTTTAGAGAGATGGTGCTCGGACGAGGTGCGAGTGTACTTCTCGTGCCGGCGGCCTTTGCACAAGAAACCGGTGAAGCGCACTGGAACACGTTGCTTCGTGCCCGCGCGATTGAGAACCAATCGTTCGTTGTAGCCTCGGGTCAATTTGGTTTTCACACCGATTCACGAGGCCAGCTTTGTCAGTGTTACGGCAATAGCGTGATTTACGGTCCCTGGGGCGAGACGGTCGCCGAACTTCCGGGCTCTGAAGAAGGACTTTTGGTAGCCGATATTGATCTGACAGCTCAAAATGAGCTTCGCGAAAGACTACCGGCGCTCAGTGGAGCTCGATACTGGCAAAATAATGCCAAGCGTTAAGAGTTGAAAGACTTTGACTCTTCCCAGTCTGGGGAATCTTTGTCACAATCATATCCATGACCAAATCCGATCTAGTAAACCTCATCACCGAGAAGACGAACCTCACCAAGAAGAAGGTCGAAGCGGTCGTCAACTGTTGTTTCGACACGATGTTCGAGGCGCTGGTGAACGGTGACCGCATCGAGGTTCGAGGATTCGGCAGCTGGTACGTGAAGCAATACAAGAGCTACACCGGTCGTAATCCAAAGACCGGAACTGCGGTTGGAGTTCCTGAGAAAAAACTTCCATTCTTTAAAGTCGGCAAAGAGCTCAAGAAGCTCATCGACGATTCGAAGAAGAATCCTATTAAGGAGTGAGCCACGCGTTCCAGTTCAGTTTCGGTTTAGAATACGCCCGATTCTTTCAAGGTCGGGGTCTCTGTAGATCCAGTCTTCGCGCTTGCGCTCCCTCGAGCAAATTCCATAAACTTCAATTGCATAGGCAGGCACGACTCCAGCATCGTTGGCGTTGAACCAGATTTGGCGCGATTTCCCAATCGAAATAATTTTGCACTTCTCCAAAAGACTCGCCTCTTTTTGCGCTTTGCTTTCGACTTCGGCGTTAAAAGATCGGCTGTGCTCGCCTCTGGGAGGCGTCTGCAACGCGGGAATAATCTGTTGTCGGAGCCCACCGCTCCCTGAAGAGACAAACAGACGAGCTCCCAAGAGAGGAAGTCCGTCGATTTCGATCCCTGCTTCGAATCCTTCCACGGTGCTTTGGATCTTCTCGACTCCGAAACGCTGAGGAAGCTCTCGCTCAAGTTCAACCTCAGTGGGCATAGTGTGGGTGTGTTCAATGGCTTGAGCCGCGGAGGTGTCTGAAGCTCCGGAGAGAACTTCTTGTTCTTCGGCTTTTGAAGAGGCGATCTCAGAATTTTTTGGTGCTCCGGATCGCTCAGAAACCAAAAACTCTTCCTTGCGGACGCCCAAAATACTGAGGACAGTCGCGGCAAGAACGAGCAAGGAGCCGATCAGAAGAGGACGTTTCACGCCTTTTTTCCTGTGAGGGCCAGAGAAAAACAAGGAGCAAGCGCGGGAAGTGTGGATCTTTGAATTAGTTCTGCGAGCCGGTAGTGAGTGATCCCTTGAGGCAAAGGAAGCTGAAGCTGGAGAAGACTAGGTGCCGTAGGTGGAGCAAAGAAATTTAGCAAGGCCTGGCGCCAAGGCCCAGGGGCCTCGTGCCCTTTTGCCTCGTCGAAGGTTTTCCATGCAGATTCCTCTGCACCACTCATTTCGAAGGCATTCTGATCCTCGTTCACGAGTGTGAGATGAATCCATGGTGGAATTTTGTAGTGGAGACGCATTTTTGAGGCGCGACTGTCTTGGGCCAAGGTAAAGAGACTGCAGCCTCTTCTGAAGCGATCGGGAAGACGACGCATACAAATTTCAGATGCGGACTCGAGGTCGCTCAAGACGGTGGAGCCGAGTCTCGCAAGATAGGGCTTTGTGCTCTCGGTGTCGTTGTGGAGACGAAACAAGGCTTCTCCATAGCTTCCAATGACGTCCTCGGCCTGACCCGAAGCGGATGAGGTCCATTGACGATGAAGCAATACGAGGATTCCAGTCAAATCTCCGCATTCGAGCGGCGCCAGCGAGAGCAGCATCTTTACAGTATAGAAGGGTGGCGGTGAATCCTCAACGCTTCAGATAACGCAGACGTGCTTCGGCTTTTTGGCGGTATTCAACCGCTTCATAACGACGCACGTTATTCAGCAGTTCTGATGTCTTCTGAAGGCCCGATGTTGCTGCCCGAAGGTCTCCCACAGACTCGTAGATGAGTGCTCCCTGATAGAGAGCTTTCGCTTCACTGAGAATCTTCTCGTAAAGGCGATCGCGGGCATCTTTGACATTGTGATAGTAAGGAGCGCGTTCAATAATTTGATCGTAAATTTCGCGAGCCTGAACATATTGGCGGTTGGCGACAAATTGATCGGCATCTGCGAGCTGTGTTCCGTACTCGACATCTAGCTGGGCAAATGCATTCTGGTAGGCTTCTTGAACATTGCTTTGGAGCGCTTTAACAGCCATGGAAAGTTCGCTGCGAATGGAAGCGGGCCCTCGACCTGCGCTGTAGTCGTCGCTTTTTGTGTTGAGCTTGTCATAGAGTTCCTCGAGAATCGGAATCGCATCGTGGTATTCGGCCGCGCGCACTTTGTCCTCTGCGACCTGGTACTGGACTCTATAGCCCTCAATCGAGTCCAGCTCTTTTTGTTTGGCCTCCATGTCGGGGTCGGGAGGAGCCACTTCTGCGACAACTTCGTCTTCGCCCTCAGCTTGCGCCAAGGTGTTCTTTTTACGGGCAGCGATCAGCCCGAGTTCCGCCTCCTTGGTGGTCGGGTCCAATGTGAGGGCACTTGTAAACGAAGTTTCGGCAGCATCCCAACGTTTCTCTGCGAGCGCCTGGGTTCCCGCCGCGATGAACGTCGCGATCTGTTCCTGATTGCTTTTTGCAGCTTGGGCCGCATCCTCGACCCCGGGAGAGATCTTGTTGAACATGGCATCATTGAGGTTCGACTGTGCTTGCAAAAGCATGTCTTTGGATTTCTTGTACTTGTCGACCATTTCCAAAATCTTACTCGTAGAGTCGAAAGCCGCCTGCCATTCGTTTTTGGAGATGGCGCGCTCTGCCTCTGCGTAGAGCTTGGTGATGGTATTCTGTTTGTCGATGCTGAGTGCGTAGAATGTCGGTGAGATGTCGGGGCTTTGCGCGACGTTGATGCCGGGGCTGGCTTTCTCTTCGACAGTCTCCGCAACTGTAGATGTCGCCTCATCGGCGGGTGAGCCCGCTAGGCTCGAAAGGACCAAGATTAGAATAACGGCTCCAACACCTCCGTAGAGGATGCGTTTTTGCTTGGGCAGCTGGAACCAAGCGACACGAAACGCGGAATACTTTTTCTTGGCGTTTCTGAGCCAAGGGGGACCTTTCTCTTCGGACTCGTCGTTTTGTGAACTCGCGGTGCGTGAAGCCGCGCCAGGCTCGGCGCTGTAGGCCTCGTAAGTCGCTGAAGAGGCGGTTGCCCCATGGGGCGAGGAGGTGCCCCGAGCCACATGGGGATCGTAGGGAACAGGAACGTTTACGATCGTGCTGTTGTTGTTTCCGCCGCCCTCAAATTCAAATTGTGCGGCCGCACCTTGGAACTGAGAGGGTGCCGGCAATGCGGCAAGTCCACCGCCAAGTTGGGGCACTTCGACATGCTGAAGAGCAGAATCTACGAGTACAAACTGCAGCTCGATGCCGCCTGCTTGAATGGTGTCAAAGGGCTGAAGGGGTGCGTCGGCCACGGTGACGCCGTTGAGCTTGGTCCCTGTCGAGGAGCCCATGTCTTGAATGCGATAGCGGTTGTTGATGCGAATGACTTTAAAATGCTGGCGAGAAATTTTCTCGCTCTCGATGTGGATGTGTGCCTTGCGAGAGCGCCCCACAACCCAAACGGTTCCGATGTCGAGCTTGATCTCGCGCCCTTCGTGCTCACCCTTCACAATCCGAAGCTTTGGCAACGCTTGGTGCTGTGAGACAACGGTGTTTTCGCTGGGAGATATTTCTCCTAGGCCACCCTGATCAGGCATCATGGAATCGCTTGGGTTATAAGGTTCAAGTGCGTTCTCTTCGGCCGAGGATGAGTCTTCAATCGGGGCGTCACTCAGCTGAGCATCGGCCACCGAAAGATCGTTGGCTTCTTCGTTAGAGTTGGGCACCCGATCGTCGGTACTTAAAAAGTCTTGAGCATCGGCGAAGCGCCACAGCAGGGTGTAGGGTCCAATAACGACTTCAGCGTCTTCTTCAAGTTCAGCGTACTCAACTGGGGCGTCACTCTTCAGAATTTGTCCGCTGGGAGAGATGTTCTCGATGTAAACTTTTTCAAAACGATTGATGATCGCTGCATGCTTTCGTGAAATTGAGACATCGTCCAACACGATGTCGCAGGACTTATCGCGTCCAATCACTATCTTTTCAGCCGTTATTTTATGAAAATGTTCTTTTCCGTCCCTGATGAGGACGATCGCACGTTGTTTCATCGTATCGTGTCCTCTTCACCCAGCGCTTGGCGGGATTGTTTGATGAGTTCGACGGCAAGTTTGCAGGTGGCTTGCTCTTTGGTTCGTTCACACGGAATGTCCAGAAGAGAGTCTTCTTGGGCAGGCTTGCGCCCGTCATCTGTTGAGAGCGATTTTTGGGCGATCTGCTGCCAATATCCAGGAATTTGCTCACTCATAATTGAAAGAACCTGGGCAAATTGGGCCCGAGCGCGCGAGTATTGAAGGAGCGCGTAGCTGCGTTGGCCATCCTGCATGAGATCGTTGATCTGGGACTTGAGTCGGGCCCGGGAGAATTGGAGGTAGTCGGTCGCCGAGTCCATTGTAGGGTTCTGTGTAAGGGCCTCTTCGAAGCGTCCGATCGCTCGAACGTAGTTTCCGTTGTTGTACTCGCGCATTCCTTCCTGGAACTTGCCTTCGGCCTCAATCTCTCCGCGGGACTTGTGCCGAGCTGAATCCGCGTTGAGCAGTCGAGCGTCGAGCGCCTTCGAGACGGAATCGGCGTCCAGAATGTCATCTCGCGCGAGCGGTGGAGCTTCTTCTTGCTTTCCACCGAGAGCGAGAGCAATTAAGAACGCCGCAACGGCACCGTAGAGAATTTTGCGGCGTCGACTGACGACTCCTTCCTCGGCAGAGGCTCCACCAATAGGTACGCCTCCTGGAGGTGTTCCGACGGCTTCTTCAGAGATGGCACCAGCGTCGATGAAAATCGAAAATGTCTGTGTGCCGATCTTGAGGAGATCACCACTTTTTAAAGAGGTGGGAGCGCGTTGAGCCACGCCATTCACAAAGAATCCGGTCTTCGAGCCCGCGTCTTCGACGATCAAGTTTGATTCCTTAGGATACAGATTCACGTGATAACGCGAAACACTTGGATCGTTGAGGACGACGGTATTGTCTTCAGCTCGGCCCACGCGGATGAACTCACCCGACAGCCGGATCTTCAAGCCTTGTTCCTTGTTGCGCAGCTCAAAACGAAGAGGGTTCATTTTTTATCCCTCCTCATCGATATTCACCAGGAAGGCGCCGTTGCCCCCCACCATTGAAATCCGATATCCGCGCCCACCGAACTCAATCGTTCGCGAGTGAGGCTGCCAAGCTCCCGAAGAACACTCGTTTGCTAGGTCTCTCACTGCGCTCTCGAAAGCGACGTCGCGGCTTGCCTGAGAAATATCTGCACCAACGGCCACAGCTTCCTGGATTCCGATCAAGGTGGCCATACCCTTGTTCCACGAGAGAACTGTAAGATTGGCGTCGAGTGCGGCGGAGGCTCGTTTGGTATTTGCGACAGCGCCGATCGCCCAGGCAGGTTGAGCGTTTCCGGACGAGAATCCATCGTCACCTCCACTCTCAAGGGCCTTGGTAAGGCTGTAACCAATTTCTTGGACTAGTTTTTGAAGCGCAGGCCACTGGATCGAGAGGGGTATAGAATTCTTACCTTCGCGTAATGCGGCTTCTGTGGCGCGAGCCGTTCGGACAAGGCTTCCGTCTGTCCAACGGTAGATGAAGATCAAAAAGACGCAGGAGATAATCAGTGCCCAGAAGATCGAATTGACGATCTGTTCTACGAGATTGGCCAGGGTGAATTGACCGTCCACGTAGCTGTATTGAACGAACACGGTCGCGACGGTTTTATTCCCGTCGCTGGTGCCAACGCGGATGGGGATCGAGACATACGCCGCTCCATTGTCTTCATCGAGGTTGATCTGCTCGCGATCATAGGAAAGAGCCATTTGCTCAAATTTCCCGTTAACCGGGCGGCCAAGCTGCTGCGTGGGTGCAAGCACTTGAGCGTTTACAACATCGAGGATCTTCGCCTCGATGACGCCCGGGGTTTCTCCCCGGCGCACATCGAGTTCGGCGATCAAGTCGTTGTAGCGCTGTTCAATCACGGCGCGTTGGTTCAGTGTCACCATCTGGCGGGCATAAAGGCGAGCGACCTGAATCGATTCGTCGCGAGCACGCTCGTTTGCAAGTGTTTTGAATGGACTCAAGCTCAGACTGGTTACGATCAGCGTCCACAGTGCGAGCGCTAGAAAGCAAAGCAGTCGGACGTCCATCGAGCTGCTCAGGGTGTCGGCAGATGGATAGACATTGTCTTCCAGCCAGTCGTCGATTTTATCGAAAGCGCTTCGCTTCTTTTTGATGCCGAAGGTGTCGATCGCATCATCCGGATTCAAGAACGTGTTGTTCAATGAGTCTGAAGCCGCAGATGAGGTGACGTCCGGAATTTTTTTGGAGAGCTGGAAGACAAAGTTGTGCACGCTCAGCGTGTCACCTGGTTGCATGATATGTTTTTTAATCAGCAAACCGTTGATGTAGGTGCCGTTGGAAGAACCGAGGTCTTCGACTTCAACGCGGGTCATTGAAATGGGCGTCAGCACGCAGTGTTTTTTGGAAATTCCGGCCGACGACAAGCGAATGCCGCATTCCTCTGCGCGGCCCACGACCATCGAACGACCCGTGGGTATTTCAAACTGTTCCGACTGTCCATTTGGACTTTTGATAATCTTAAGTTCAAGCATCGCTGAACTCCAGATGATGCCCTGGCTGGAGCCCGATGCGCGCGCAGCGCCCTTCGGGGAGCTCCATCACACGACGGGCGCTCCAGACAAATGACGAAAGACGCCAGGGCTTGAGTGATTGAATCTTAAGGACGCGATTCGAGTTATTTAAAAATACAACGTCGATCGCGAATCGCATGAAGAACATGTGGATGTGCTTGCAGGGGTCGATGACCAGGGAAGCCTCTTCTTCGAGAGTCGTATGATTGAGAAGTCCTACCATGCGGCTCCGTGAGCTCATGGCCCAAGAACACTTCGAGCTCAGCAGCGCCTGCGTCTCACGAACGCGAACTTGGGATGTGCGCGTCTGACCCATCATTTGGCTCCGATCATTTGGAGAACAAACGGGCCAAAGATGATTAAGAATACGGCAGGCATAATGAAGAAGATCAGAGGAATAAGGATTTTTTGGCTGGCCTGAGCGCCCATTTTTTCCGCTTTAGTGAGGCGCTCATTTCGCATGGAATCGGATTGGGCGCGCAGAACGTTTCCGATGCTGGCACCCATCTGATCTGAGGAAATCAGGACAGCGACAAAACTGCTCATCTCTTGCATGTCGATGCGGTCCGACATCGCTCGAAGAGCTTGTGCTCGGGTTTTACCGAGTTGAATGTCTTTGAGAAGGATTGAGAGTTCTTCAACCAGTGGACTTTCGGGAGCCTTTTCAACCACGCGGCCGATCGCGCCCATGAAGTCGAGTCCCGCCTCAATGCTCAAGGTCAGCAAGTCGACCACGTAGGGCATCGAGATTCGAATCTCCAGTTGGCGCATCTTACGAAGCGAATCCACGTGGAGGTTCGGCATGAAGAACATAAAGAGAACAATCGCGCAGCTAAACCAAGCCGCTGGGGGTTCTGCTGAAAAAGTGTGAACCAGGAACAGAAGTCCCCCCACGCCGAGCGTGAGCCAAAATTTCGAGGCAACGAAGTGTTCGGGTTCGACAAAGCGACCCAGGCCCGCGGAGACGAGCTTCACTTTCCACTTCTGCAGGGAGCTCGGTTTCCAGTAGCCCGATGCAATCGAGAGATAGGGACCTTTGAGAAGAGGCCGCGTGAAAGCAAGATAGAAGGGTGGCTTGAACGCGTTCTTTTTTTCGCTGTTCCAATTGAGGCCGAGGCGATCCTCAACAGCGGATTTCTCCGCCGAGATTTGAACGACATACATCATGAAAAAGACAGCGCTGCCAATAATGACGGCGGCGGCAATTGCTAACACGCGACTCGTTCCTCCTCTTCCAAATGTTTATCGACACTTAAGGGCCGCTTCTTAAGAAAAAGGCACTCCTCGTCCCTCTCTAGAATTGTAGCCTTCTCGCCGCACGGAGTTAGAGTGAAGATCTCGTTAAGAGATTCGGGAAATCTCGCGTGAATCAGTCAAGAACTTGGCGCATCATCTGAGAACGACTACATTCATGAAGCATGGCGCTTCAGTACCAGTCCGGATTCGCTAACCACTTTTCAACCGAGGCCGTCACGGGCGCACTTCCCATGGGACAGAATTCCCCTCAGAAGGCCCCTTTGGGTCTCTATGCCGAGCAGATTTCGGGCACTGCCTTCACCGCCCCCAGACACCTCAATCGCCGGACTTGGGTTTACCGAATCCAGCCTTCAGTCACTCACGGTGAGTTTCGGGAGCGGCTGACTCATGAGGCGTTTTCACGGAGGCATCTCGTCGAGGACCTCTCGCCGATTCAGTATCGTTGGAACGCCTCCTCGTTGCCCAAGGGCAAAGTCGATTTTTTGAGTTCGCTAAGATGTCTCGCAGGAAATGGCGATGCAGAAGCCCAGAACGGAATGAATTATTACGTCTACGCCGCATCGGCGAACGATGACGCCTCGTATTTTTATAGCGCCGATGGAGAGTGGCTGTTCTTGCCTGTTGATGGAGGGTTGCTGCTTAAGACCGAACTCGGCAATCTAGAGATTGCGCCTCGAGAGATTGCTGTGATTCCCCGGGGACTACGTTTTCAAGTCGAACTCAAGGGCAAATCTGCTCGCGGCTATGTCTGTGAGAACATGGGAGCGCCCTTCCGGCTTCCCGATCTCGGTCCGATTGGAGCCAATGGTCTCGCGAACCCGCGTGACTTCCTTACTCCAGTGGCAAGTTTTGAACAGAAACGAGGCAAGTTCCGGCTCGTCGCCAAATTCCTTGGTGAGCTCTGGCAAACCAAACTGGATCATTCGCCTCTCGACGTGGTTGCGTGGCACGGAAACTATTGTCCCTATAAGTACGACTTGTCTCTCTTCAACACGATCAACACTGTGAGTTTTGATCATCCCGATCCCTCTATTTTTACGGTGCTCACATCTCCCTCGGACACGCCCGGAACACCCCACATGGATTTTGTGATCTTCCCGCCGCGATGGATGGTTGCCGAAAACACCTTCCGGCCACCGTATTTTCATCGCAATGCCATGAGCGAACTCATGGGCCTTATTGAGGGTGCCTACGACGCAAAAGAGGATGGCTTTGTTCCCGGAGGAACAAGTCTTCATAACTGCATGTCGGGACATGGGCCTGACGCGAAGACTTTTGAGAAAGCTTCGAACGTCAAATTGCTTCCGGAGCGCTTTGAGAAAACTTTAGCGTTCATGCTGGAAAGTCGTTACGTCATACGGCCTACCCACTGGAGCCTGGCGACCAAGGACCTCGCTCAAGAAAATTACGTCGACTGCTGGCGTGGTTTGGATCCTCTCTTCAAGGCTCCAAGAGGAAAAAAATAGTCGCTGAGATTTTCGACCTCAGCGACTACTGAGTCTTTCTGCGTGTCTCGCAAAGAAGGCACCACACTACGGGTCGTGCCATAACCTTGAAGCTTGGGTGAATCGAAGTCTCGACTCTTGATATTGCTTTGTTGGCAGCGAGGTAGTTTCGCACGTCTGTGCTGAAGACTAAGAGGCACTTTTTGAATCGATAGAGCGCAGGGAAAAAAATTAACCCCGAGAGCCTTTCGGTTCTCGGGGTCTTAAAAACAACCTTGATTCTAGGCCGGGGGGGGGGAGGGGGGGGTGGCCTTCGAATCAAAGTCTTTTAACTTGTTCTGCTCCCGGTGGATGCATCTTCCATGCCAGCTGCCCGATCTTTACAAACTCTTGATTTTTGGTGAGCATAACTCAAGTAACTGGTTTCACTTTGGAACTTAGGGCCAAAAAATGGTGCCAAACAGGGGCTCTGTTGAGAATTTGCCCCCTCAAGCTTGAGCTCGTGGGGCAAGTGGCCTTAAGTCTGGGGACTCAAATGTCCTTCATTTTAGCGGATCGAATCGAGCGCGAGCTCAACCCCACTCAGCGCGAAGCTGTCTTGCATACGCAAGGGCCCTTGCTGGTCCTGGCGGGTGCGGGTTCGGGGAAGACTCGGATCCTCACCTACCGAATGGTGCACCTCATAGAGAGCGGAGCCGCTTTTCCCGCAGAAATTTTTGCTGTCACCTTTACCAACAAGGCGGCCCGCGAAATGAAGCACCGGATGGAAAAGCTTCTCGATGGTTCGGGAATCCCGGCCGATGATATTTGGGTTTCCACTTTCCACAGCTCGGGCGCAAAGCTCCTGAGGATGTATGGATCACGGCTCGGACTGCAGTCCGGATTCTCCATCTTCGACGATTCCGATTCTCAAACTCTGATCAAGAACTGTCTTGAGGAGGCAGGTGTTAGCGACAAAGTCATTGCACCCAAGTCTGTGCACTACCGTATTCAGGCGCTAAAGAACGAGGGCCTTGATCCGCTCGAGTTTAAGGCCGACGCACGCAATTTTTCTGAGAAGAAAATGGAACCCGTGATCCACGCCTACGAGCGAGGTCTGCGCCGTAACAACGCGGTCGACTTCGGGGATTTGCTTCGAAAAACACTGGAGCTTTTTGAGAAGAATCCTGATTTGCTTGAACGGTTTCAGGACCAGTACCGCTATTTCTTGGTCGACGAGTATCAGGACACAAACGGAGTTCAGTATCGTCTGCTGAAACTCCTCGCCTCCAAGTACCGAAACATCTGCGTGGTGGGCGACGAAGACCAAAGTATTTATCGGTGGCGCGGCGCCGACATCCGCAACATTCTCGATTTCGAAAAAGACTATGAAGGCGCGAAGACAGTAAAGCTTGAAGAAAATTACCGTTCGACCGCCCATATTATTCGTGCCTCGAATCTCGTGATCGCAAACAACACTCAGCGCAAGGCTAAGACGCTGTTCACCAACAACGAAGCAGGCGCGCCCGTTGAGGTGCATGTTTTGGAAAGCGATTTTGAAGAGGCGAAGTGGGTGGCGAGGCGAATTCGCGAGCTTCTAAGCAGTGGTGCCCAACCCGACGAAATCGCGATTTTTTATCGTACCCATGCTCAGTCTCGTCTTCTTGAAGACATGTTGCGCTCGGATCTCATACCCTACAGAATTTTTGGCGGACTCAGGTTCTATGACCGCGCTGAAATCAAGAACGCTCTGGCCTATCTCAGGGCCGTAGCCAATTCTCAGGATGACGTGTCGCTCTCGCGAATCATCAATGTCCCCGCGCGCGGCATCGGTAAAACGAGTGTCGAGGCCCTTCGGAATTTTGCGTGGGACCGCCGAGTGTCCTTAGGTGAGGCCTTGGGACTTTTAGAGCAGGGTGAGGGGGAGATTCCCGCCGCAGCTCGAAAGAAGATGATTCAGTTCTCGGCGATGATGCAAACATTGCGCGAATCGGCCGCAAAGCTCCCAGTTCGCGAGTTTTATGCGATGGCTCTGGACGAAACAGGCTACTTGCAGTCCTTGCGAGCCGAAGACGATATCGAAGCTCAAACGCGACTTGAGAACTTACAGGAATTGGCGTCAGCGATTGCTGATTACGAGTCGAGGGCTGAGGCCCCGACCCTCTCGGGTTTTCTTGAAGAAGTTGCCCTTTATACGGATCAAGATCGCTCCAAGGATGATGGAGCTTCGGTCACCATGATGACTCTTCACTCTGCCAAAGGGCTTGAATATCACAATGTCTTTCTTGTGGGTCTTGAGGAGGAGCTCTTTCCGAGTATCCGCGGAGATGCCTTTGAGCCCGACCCCGACGACATCGAAGAAGAGCGACGTCTTTGTTACGTTGGTATGACCCGCGCTCGGAAACGGTTGTTTTTGACTTCGGCCCATGTGCGCAGAGTCTTTGGTATCAGTAAGGTCCGTCGCCTCTCTCGCTTCGTCGGAGAGTTGCCCCAGGACGAGATCTTGCTCAGGGACCATGCTCCTTCCTTCGAGAGGCGCAACGCCTACAATCCCGACAGCTACGATTCGTCTTATGACGGCTTTGAAATGACGCGGGGAACTTCGAGTTTTGCTTCGGCCAAATCAGCACCCCCAAGCTCGAAGAAGGCTGGCTTCGATGAATTCTTTGATGCGGGTCCTTCGGACGATGATGGGTTCGCCGTCGGAACAAAGGTGCGTCATCCGGATTATGGGACGGGCGTTGTCGTGGGGCGCCAGGGGGCCAGGGATTCCCTCAAGCTTTCGATCAAGTTCTCGAACGTTGGGACGAAAAAATTCCTGGCGAAGTTTGCTCCCTTGGAAAAAGTTCCCTAAATTCATCTGTCTGTGACTCAAAGTTTCGATATCGCTAAAATCGCTCGATTGGCTCGCATCGAATTGCGCGAAGGTGATGAAGCTCGCCTCAAGGATCGTCTTGAAAGAATTCTTGCATCCTTCGACGCCCTTCAAGACGTCGATGTTACGGGGGCGGCTCCTCTTTACAGTTTGTCCGAGGAAAGCTTTTTGCGTGCCGATGTCCCGGAAGAGGCGTTGGATCGTGAGAAAATTCTTCGGAATGCTCCTAACAGTTTCGATGGGTGTTACCGAGTTGGCCGCGTCGTGCGTTCGGAGTAGGTGCGAAATGGAAATTTTTCGTTTCTCGGAATATCGCCAAGCTCTTCAATCAAAAAAAATTACGAGCGTTGAGCTCACGCGAAGTTCGCTTGATCGAGCTCATATCTCTCAAGCGAAGTACAATCCCTACATGACAATCCTTGAGTCGCGTGCACTTAAGGCCGCGGCTTTGGCCGACGCTCGTCGCGCTGCAGGCGAGGATTTGCCCCTTCTGGGTATTCCTATCGCTGTAAAAGACTTGATTCTTGTTGAGGGCGAGAATTGTACGGCGTCTTCAAAGATTCTAGAGAACTTCGTGGCTCCTTATACGGCCACTTCTGTGTCTCGGCTCGAGGCACAGGGGGCCATTGTTGTTGCCAAGACGGCCCTTGATGAATTTGGAATGGGGTCTTCAAACGAGAATTCGGCCTTTGGGCCCGTTCGCAACCCCCTCGATCCTGCACGCGCACCCGGTGGCTCTTCTGGGGGATCGGCAGCGTCCGTAGCCGCTGGAGACGTGCCTCTCGCACTTGGCACCGATACCGGCGGCAGTGTGAGGCAGCCCGCGGCGTTTTGCGGTTTGACCGGGCTCAAGCCTACGTATGGGAGGGTGAGTCGCTATGGACTGATGGCATTTGCCAGCAGCCTCGATCAAATCGGCCCGATGGCTCGTGATGCCGAAGGCTGTGCGGCACTTTTGCATGCCATGTCGGGCTTCGATTCGCACGATGCGACCTCCTCGCAGGCGCGGCTCCCGGATTTTCTCGCCGAAGTCTTGGCTTCTCGCGCGAAGGGTTCTCTCAAGGGTCTTAAAATCGGGATTCCAAAGGAGATGGACGGAATGTCGCTCCAGACCGAGGTGTCTGAAGAGCTAGCTTCGCTGCGAGCGCATCTGGAATCTCAAGGTGCAAACTTTGTGTCTATTTCGCTGCCACATTTTCCACTCGCGCTCCCCACTTATTACGTCATCTGCACCTCAGAAGCTTCGAGCAATCTGTCGCGCTACAACGGCATTCACACAGGGCGCGGTGCTTCGAACACGGAAGAGATTGGTCTCGAGGGAATTTATGCGCGCGCACGGGGTGAGGGCTTTGGGCCTGAAGTGCGCCTGCGGGTCTTGCTCGGAACCTACGCCCTGTCGGCAGGCTACTACGACGCCTATTATCGTCGTGCGGCGCAGGTTCGCAGACTCATTCATCGTGATTTTTCTCAGGCCTTCAAATCCGTCCATCTTTTGCTGACTCCTACGGCGCCTGAGACGGCATTTGAGCTGGGATCACGCACCGGTGACCCTCTGAAAATGTACGCCTCTGATCTTTGCACGCTTCCCGCAAGTCTTGCGGGAGTTCCGGCGTTGTCATTCCCCACAAACTTTACGCGCCCCCGTCTTCCGGTTGGGATGCAGTTGATGGCGCCATGGTTTGATGAGTCGCTGCTTCTGAGAGTTGTGGATGAGCTTCAGCAGCAAGGTGTCGGGGGGATTGTCTGATGGCTGTTTTCGAAGTCGTCATTGGACTTGAGGTTCACGCGCAGCTTCTCACCAAAAGCAAAATTTTTTGCACGGCGCCGGTCTCCAATGAATCCGAGCCCAACACCAGCGTGGGTTCGGTCTCGGCGGGCCTTCCCGGTTCACTGCCCGTCTTAAATCGGCACGCAGTCGAACTTGCGGTTCGAGCCGGATTCGCCTGTCACTGCGAAATCAACGCCCGTAGTCGCTTTGCACGTAAAAATTATTTCTATCCTGATCTTCCTAAGGGCTATCAGATCTCTCAGTTCGATGAACCCATTTGTGGCGAAGGTTGGCTCGAAGTGGCGAGCGACGAGGCGGGAAAAAGGACCCGACGCGTTCGTATTCAGCGGATTCATATGGAAGAGGATGCAGGCCAGCTGTTTCATGTGGCTTCCTCCACACTCGTCAATCTCAACCGCGCGGGCACGCCCCTCATCGAGGTGGTGACCCATCCCGACCTGCGTTCACCCCTCGAAGCCAAAAACTATCTGAAAATTCTACACTCGCTCCTTGTCCACACCGGAGTTACGGATGGAAATCTCGAACAGGGTAACTTTCGCTGCGACGCAAATGTGAGTATTCGCAAGCTAGGCGAAACCAAGCTCGGCACCCGTACCGAAATCAAAAACGTCAACTCCTTCCGTTTTGTGGAACTTGCTCTTGAATACGAAATCGCTCGTCAGATCGCAGTCGTTGAGAGCGGCGGGAAAGTGATTCAAGAGACCCGCGGCTGGGATGCGGCCGCTAACAAAACGTTTACGATGCGGACCAAGGAAGATGCAGACGACTACCGCTACTTCCCGGACCCTGACTTGCCTCCGCTTGTTCTTAGCCCCGAATGGATCGAGCGCATCCGCCAGGAACTTCCCGAGCTCCCCGACGACAAGCGTCGGCGTCTTCAGGCTGAAATGGGACTTTCTGATTCCGAGGCCAAGCTTCTGCTGGAGCATCGCGACTGGCATGTCTACATCGATGCGCTTTGTGTAAATGGTATCGATGCGAAGCTGGCTGCGTCGTGGGTTATCTCTGATCTTGTCGGTGAGCTTAATCACCTTGGGAAAAGTTTTGCGGAAAATCCATTCACGTCGGAGTCTATGGCGGAGCTTCTCAAGCTTTTACAGGAGAAGAAAATTTCCCGTCGTCAGGCCAAAGAGCTTCTCATTTGGTGGATGAAGCATCCAGACGCTTCACTTATCCAGCATGTGCAGGATGAGAATCTTGTGCAAGTTGACGACGCCACGGCCCTTGAAGCCTGGGTAGAGACGATTCTTGCCGAACATCCCGACCGTGTTGCCGAATATCTCAGCGGCAAAGAAAAGATTTTTGCCTTCCTGATGGGCCAGGTCATGAAGATATCCCAAGGCAAGGCACACCCTGAAAAAATTTCAGCGTGTCTCATGACCGCACTTAAGAAAATGAAAACATGAATTCAGTCGGACGCTCTCTAGGTTTTATTTTGATCATGACCGCTTCGTTTGGGGCGGAAGCACGTCTTTATAATTACGAAGACCTTCCTGTTGGGACACGCTCTTTTGGAATGGGCAACACGGGCATGGCCCTAGCTGACGACGTGGGATCTATCTATTACAACCCCGCAGTACTCGCCTGGGCTCAAGGTGATCAGATCTCTGCGGGGGTGTCGGCGTACAGTCGAATCGACACTCGAACCGGTGCCTATGTGAGTCTCTTCAAGTCCGCCGCCGACAACATCACGCGAGGTGGTTTCCTCTCTGTTCCTGCGATGGTCGGCGGTTTTTTTAAGAAGTCTGATTGGACTTGGGGCGGCTCCGTTTTAGTCCCCAATTCTTTTGTCAATTCAGGAACACTGGATCTTGGGGCTGACGCGCAAGCCAGCTACGAAAGTTCTTTTGAGGATATCTGGATCACCGGCTTCGGGACTCTTCAACTCGATGAGCGCAACTCAATCGGCTTAGGCGTCTTTTACGTCTCACGCCTATCAACGGAAAAATTTTCTTTCGTCGAAAAAGTTGCGGGTAGCATTCAGATCGAGTTCGTCGAGCGGATGTGGGACGTCAATGGCTTCACCGCGCTTGCGGGGTATTCGCGTCGCGAGGATGAACATTTGAGCTGGGGAGTTTCGCTGAGGCTTCCGGTCTTGCCTTTTGGGGCACGGGGCGAAGTTTCCCATATCGAGAGCGGCGGAACGGAACTCGACGCTCAGGAGTTCAAGCCCACGGGCTATCCAATGCCCGCGCGCCTGAGCGTGGGAATGTCCTATTCTTGGGGGCCTGCCGACACCTTTGCTGCGGATCTCCATCTCTACACTCCCTACAAGAAAAATCTTCATCCCGATTCCTTGTCGGAATTTGAGGTCGATCTTCGTTCGATCCCGAGTCTTCACTTCGGTTATGAACATTTCTTCAAGAAGAGCCTGGGTCTTCGGGTGGGTTGCTTCACGAACCTCTCTGCTGCCAACAATCTACCGTCGGGAATTTCGGCGATGCAGGACAAGGTCAACATGTTTGGGGCTACGGGAGCTCTGGTCTTCGCCAAAGACAGCGGTGAAGTCTCTCTAGGAGGTTGGGTCCAGGGAGGGCAAGGACGCTCGCTTTCTGTGGACCCCAGCAAGACAGGCGACGTGCCGCGTAGCAATTACTTCTACGGCGGGGTTGTCGCTTCAAGCTACCGTTTCTGATAGACACAATCGGGTTATGGCGCAGCCTGAATTCAACTTCCGAGACTTCGCAAATGGCATCGAGAAAAAGTGGCAAGACCACTGGGAATCTAGCGGCGTTTACCGGGCCGCCCAACCTGGAGAAAAGGGTTCAGAGCTTCCCAAGTTCTACTGTCTCGACATGTTCCCTTATCCTTCGGGTCAGGGGCTTCATGTGGGGCATCCCCTCGGTTACATCGCTACGGATATTCTTTGTCGATACAAGCGCATGAAGGGCTTCAATGTTTTGCATCCTATGGGTTGGGATGCTTTCGGTCTCCCCGCGGAGCAGTATGCCATTCAAACAGGCATTCACCCTGCAATCACGACAAAGAAGAATGCGGAAACCTTCCGTCGGCAGCTACGCACGTTGGGCCTTGGTTACGATTGGTCTCGTGAAATCTCCACGGCTGATCCGAGTTATTACAAATGGACTCAATGGATTTTCAAAAAGCTCTATGAGAAGGGTTTGGCATATCAGGCCGAGTTCCCCGTGAACTGGTGTCCTGCGCTTGGGACCGTTCTCGCCAACGATGAAGTCATTGATGGCAAGTCCGAGCGTGGCGGGCATCCGGTCGAAAAGCGGCCCATGCGTCAGTGGATGCTCAAGATTACGGCTTACGCCGAACGACTTTTGCAAGATCTCGAGGGACTTGATTGGCCCGAGTCGACCAAAGAGCATCAACGCAATTGGATTGGTCGATCCGAAGGCGCACAGATCTGCTTCTTGCTCGAGAAAGATCCCAAACAGACTTTCGAAGTCTTCACCACTCGCCCCGATACGCTCATGGGTGTCACTTTCATGGTTCTCGCGCCAGAGCATCCTCTTGTTCTTGAGATCGCTTCTGCTGATCATTTGGAAGAACTTCGTGCTTATCGGAGTGAATCTGCTCGCAAGGGAGATCTCGCTCGCACCGATCTCAACAAAGACAAGTCGGGAGTGTTTACGGGAGCCTATGCTCTCCATCCCCTGAGTGGGAAAAAGATTCCGATCTGGGTCGCTGACTATGTGCTCATGAATTATGGAACGGGTGCGATCATGGCTGTTCCAGCCCACGATGAGCGCGATCAAGAATTTGCTGTGAAGCATTCCCTCGACGTCGTGCCCGTGATTGATGAGAACGGCAACCTCATCCATTCGGATTCGGTCGACGTGAAGGTCAACGGACTTCCCATCGCGGAAGCAGCAAAAAAAATTACGACGTACCTTGCGACCAAGGGTCATGGTGAGGCGAAGGTCACCTATAAGTTGCGGGACTGGGTTTTCTCTCGGCAGCGCTATTGGGGCGAGCCGATACCGGCCTTGCACCCGATGGGTGGAGCGCTGTCGGGCCCTGTGACATTGATCGACGATTCTGAGCTCCCGCTCGAGCTTCCGTCAGTTGAGCGCTATGAGCCCTCGGGTTCTGGTGAGTCACCACTGGCAACACTCCGGAGCTGGGTCGAGGTCACCGATAAAAAGACCGGCAACAAATATTTGCGTGAAACGAACACGATGCCGGGATCGGCGGGCTCAAGTTGGTACTTCCTCCGTTACATGGACCCGCACAATGACCAAGCTGCCTGGTCACAATCTGCTGTGACGTACTGGCAGAATGTCGACTTCTACCTTGGTGGTTCAGAGCACGCGGTGGGACATCTTCTGTATGCGCGCTTCTGGCATAAGGTGTTCTTCGATATGGGACTCGTGCCCACGAGCGAGCCCTTCCAAAAACTTGTGCACCAAGGACTGATGCTCGGTGAAGATGGCGAGAAGATGTCGAAGTCTCGTGGCAACGTCATTAATCCTGACGACATTGTGCGTGATTACGGTGCCGATACATTCCGACTCTACGAAATGTTTATGGGACCTCTTGAGAAAGCCAAGCCGTGGCAAACAGGTGGTATTGAGGGCGTTTACCGCTATCTCTCGCGCGTGACGCGCATGATATTCGATACTGACGGCACTCTTTCAAAACGCATTCAAGACATCGGGCCCGATCAATGGCCCTCGGGCATTGAGGGCACCCTTCATCGCACGATCAAACAGGTCGGCGAGGATATCGAGAAACTCGGATTCAACACATCTATCTCTGCGTTGATGATCCTCCAGAACGAGTTGCAAAAAGCCTTTGGCGACGACAAGCCACTTCCTCGCAAGCTTGTGGAAGCTTACGTTCAGCTGCTCGCCCCGTTTGCTCCCCACATGTGTGAAGAAGCCTGGTCAAAGCTCGGACATTCCGGATCGCTTGCGATGGCAGCCTGGCCCGCGTTTGATCCGCGCAAGACGGTGTTCGATGAGATTGAGATCGGGGTTCAGGTGAACGGCAAGCTTCGCGCGTCGCTAAAAATTCCCGCCGAAGTCGACGAAGCGAGCCTTAAACAACAAGTTCTTGCTCTTGAGCCCATCCAGAAGTGGATGGAGGGAAAGCCACTGAAAAAGTTTGTGTACGTCAAAGGGCGCATCGTGAGCGTCGTGGTTTAACGGAATTTTTAATGACGATTTTTGGAAAAATTCTCTCAAAAGAAATTCCGGCTAAGTTCGTGTACGAAGATGAGCTTTGTGTGGCATTTCACGACGTCCAGCCTCAGGCACCCGTTCATATTCTTGTCATCCCTCGAAAGCCGATTGGGTCTCTCGCACAGTTGGGATCTGAAGATCAAGCTTTGTTGGGCCACATCATGATCACCATTGCTAAAATCGCACGCAAGCAGGGCCTCGACCCCACAGGGTACCGAGTCGTCACAAACATCGGTTCCGACGGTGGACAATCCGTTGGCCATCTTCATTTTCATATCCTCGGCGGCAGGCAAATGAGCTGGCCACCGGGTTAATTCAAGGAGTTCATCATGAAAAAAATTCTAGCGATCGTTTTTTCTCTCATCGTCACGGTGATCCTTGTCTTACTGGTGGTTCCTCTCTTTTACTCCCTCGACGACGTCAAGCCGAGGATTGAGCAGGCCGCTAATGCGAAACTTCGTGGCGAGGTGAAGCTCGGTCATATGATTTTTTCGCTTTTTCCGAGTGTTAAGGTGGGCGTGGAAGATGTTCAGCTCTTCGAGCGCAAAGGTGCAGCCGGCGAGCCCTTCGGGAAGATTGCAAAACTTGAGATCAGAATGTCTCTGCTTTCGCTTCTGAGTTCCCCGAAGGTAATGTTCCGCCTGAATGGTCTCGACTTGAATCACACAAGCGCTGAAGGAAAGGGCGATAACCTTAAGAACTTTCTCCCCGAAGCTCCAGCCGAGTCCGAGCCAAGAGATGCAGCGGTGCTCGCGGACGAGGCCAATCCTCTTGCGGCCGTGCAAAAGAATCTTGCGGTCGTACTTGTCGATGTGCCTGGGTTTATCCGCAACCGAATTCTTACGGCACGATTCTCGTTTGAAATTCTGGAGTCTCATGTGAGCTCGAAGCTTGTTTCAAAAGACTCTGCTATTTCAGCTGACCTTAAAGATCTGCGCTTTCAAGTTTTGGAAATCGGATTCAATAGCCCTATTCAAGTCTCGTCGTCTGCCGTGATGAATGTCGACATGGACGGCATCAAGGTTGAAGGCCCCTTTGCTCTCGACGGCGAATTGACCTTGATTCCCTCTAAAGGCGAAAGTTCCGAACTCAAGTTTGCGCTGCAACAAAAACTCGATGACGTTGCAATCTCTGCACTGGGGCTTCTCGATAAAAAGGCTGGAACGGCGATGGGCGGGGAGCTTGGTGGTTCGGTAAAGTTTGGTAAAGTGATCGACGCTAACGTCAGCACGCTTTCGTTTCAGTTTGGCGGAATTAAGACAACCGGAAGTCTTGGGCTCCGAGCCGAGAAGCTCGATGAGTCACAAATTGATCTCAAAATTCTCAGCGAAAAAATTGATCTTGCTGGCCTCGGTGCCCTGGTGCCCCTTGTTCGTGATTTTAAACTCAAAGGACAGAGCGATTTTGCGATCATCGTGAAGGGCTCGCCTACGAACCCCAGTCTCGATATTCGCGCGACATTGTCTGGCGTGTCGGGTGCAACTCCTCAACTCGCCAAACCCATAAGTGATCTCAAGGGTCAGCTCACAGTCAAAGGCAATCTCGAAAAGCCTCTTGTGGCTCTCAAGGATTTTTCCATGAAGATCGGTCGCTCTGATCTCGCGATGAATATGACGAGCGAAGGCCTCGCTAAAATTGTTGCCAAAGTGAACGTGACCTCGAGTCTTCTCGATGGAGATGAATTGATGGGTGTCGAGCCCGTGGCAGCAGGCAAGGGCGGTGGCGTGGCTGGCCCTCCGGCCGGAACGTCCACACCTGTTACCGTGGACCCTAACGCAAGTCTCGATGTGGTTCTCGATGAAATGGCGCCTCTTGTAGAGGAGAGTCTCAAAAATGAAATGCTTGATCGCATCAGCCTTGTTGCGACAATGAATCTCAAGAAAATTCGCTTCGCCGGAGCCGAGTACACCAACGCGACGGCTGAAGCCAAACTGGCCTCACGTAAGATGACCATCAAGACGGGCAACATGGGAGCTTATGGTGGAAGCATACAAGCGGATATGGATCTCGGTCTGAAACCTTCAATTCTTGAGTACGGTATGAAGGCCAAGATGGACAAGATTAAAATTGCTGAAGCCGTAAAGGCGCATGCGCCACTTTGGAAAGATTCGATGACGGGAGCACTCGTAGGGTCGATGACGCTGTCAGGTCAAGGTCTTCGCAAGGCGCAACTCGCCGAGCATTTAAGGGGCAACGTACAAGGCTCTATGGAAAATGGTCGTCTCAACCTTCCCGTGATGAAGCTTGTCACAATGTTTATTGAGAAGCTTCCCAAGCAAGCCGGAGAGAAGCTTGGAGACCAAGAGTTCAGAGGCGATTTCAAAACCATGAAGTTCGCCGCAGACATCAAAGGACGTTCAATTTTGATCAAAGAACTCAATGTGATTTATGATCCACAAAAAGCCAAGATTGGGGATCTGCGCTTCTCATCGACGGGCGAGCTAACTTTTGATCGCCAGATCAAATTCGACGCAACAGCTTATGTGTCGCCTGAGTTGATTCGGGTGGCTGAACTCAAAGGTCCGAGCGGACTCGTGGAAATTCCCATGAAGCTCACGGGGACCATGCAAGAGCCCAAGCCTGATATTGGCTACACAACCAAAATTCTCGCTGAACGTTATGCCAAGGGCACGGCCAAAAGAGAGATTGAGAAGCTTGCGCCGAAAGTTATCGAAAAGCTTTCGGAAAAGGCACCCGAGCCTCTCAAGAAAGAGCTCGATAAGCTCAAGAAGAAGTTCAAGTTCTAGGGCTCAGCTTTAAAGCTTGTAGGCTTTGGCGAGAATATCGAGGTCGCCCTCGCTGAGGGGCTTTGCGCGATCTTCTGCAGAGCCGGCACCCACTTCGGGGTACATGATCGAAGAAGGGTCTTCGCTGTGACAGCGGCCGATAGCGTGTCCCATTTCGTGGATGCTGACCATAAAGACTTGGTGCTCGACGGGATTGGGGTTTGAAGTGCTTGCGTTGTAGGCGGCGCTCGACACAGAAAATTTTGGAAGCGTAAAACCAAGTCCCAGCATGAAGTCGAGCGGCATGCTTTTGGACAGGCCTGTGGAGACGGTCGCCTTCGAAACATTGACGGATGTTTCGCGGGTGAAGACTTTAGCCCTGAAGAACACATCAGACTCTTTGATGCCGCTGTGAGAGAAAGAGACCACGGTCATGGCAACCGCTTGGGGATCGCTTTCTCCCCAGGCCCAGTCTTCTTCACGAACCCAGTAGATGGCGTTGACGTCGTCGCCCGAGACTTTGCTCACGCTTCCGCTGAAGCTCGGCGTATTGAGTTCGGAGTCGATAATATTCACACGTGTCTTCGAGAAAACGTCGTTGTAACGAGCTCCGGACGCAAGCACAACGTCGCGCATGGAATCAGGGACCGACTTGTGCATTTCGAAATCGATACGACTGCCGTCGGACCACTGCATACGCTTGCCGGTGTTGGTGGTGTAGAAGCCCGTGTCGCAGTTGGCGCGAATATCAAAGGGATTGCCGCAAGCTTGGAGCAGTGCGAGGAGTCCCAAAGATGACCATTGATACGACAGCTTCATACTTCAGATAAAGCACGATGGGGTCCGGATGTTTCTGGTCTTAAATATATGTAATTATTGACGTATTAAAGGTTTTTGGAAGGGTTTTTGCCAATGTACGGCAGCGCACTGACTACTTTTTGGTCAGTGAACCGAGCAGGGTCATGGCCTCCCAGATTCTCGACACTTTAGAGAGCGTGGCGACTAACCGATGAGCCCTCTAGGGCGGTCAAAGAAGTATGGATATCTGGATTCCTTGTTTTTGGTGGTGGGGCAGAACTAAGAAGAAGACTTCCGAGTCTTCGGGCCTGAAATAGTTCGCGCCATTGTTTGAGCGTTCTCTCGAATAAATAAGGCTCCTGCCAGGACGATAAGCCAGGCCACATAAATCCACAGCATCATCAGTGGGATCACGGCGAAGGCGCCGTAGATCTTGTGCGTCGTGAGGGCGTAGGTACTGTAGTACCCCATCGCATATTTGCCCGCGATATAGAGCGGCGTCGAGAAAAGCGCAGCCCGCAGCGCTTGTCGGGCTGTCACGCGCCGGTTCGGAACGTAGTAGTAGAGAAGGATAAAAACGAGAAGGTCGAGACTCCAAGGCAAGGGAAGCGCGAGCACGCTGCCCACGTAATTGAGGTTGAAGAGGTACTTCATCCAGGAGTCATCTTTGATCCAGCTCATCAGCAGCCCAGAGGCCGTCAGGGCAATCGGCATGAAGATCATAAACAAAAACCGGCGCCCGATGGCCTTGAGGGTGCCATGGCTGAGGTCCAACTCGATCTCGCTCGTGTTGACGACCTGGTCGATCGCGTTGCCGACGCTCACTAGAAGCATGATGGCGATGTAAAAGAAGGTGAAAAGGCCGACCCAGCCCCAGGATGACCCTGTCGTTTCGACGGTGATGCGGTTGAAGAGGTCTAGGACCTTCTCGCCCGATCCAAAGTCCAAATGGGAGATGATGTAGCCACGAGCCACATGGATCCATTTTTCGGTGACCCCGGCTGAAGTCAGGTACCAGAAGCCGAGCGTGAACATCGGGAGGACGGAAGTGAGGGTGTAAAAGGCGAGGGACGAGGCCAGGACGTTGATTTTGGCCTTAGAATAGCGGGACCAGAACCCTCTAACGAAGTTAATCGCTTTGGACATTCACGTAGTCTTTGAGGAAGTGCTGGATGATGACGTGCTGCTCTTTGGTGAGCTCGATAAACTCCAAACCAAAGCCCTTGGGGTGGGAGCCTGAGCCGTCGCAGATCCAAGCAACTCGGGTCTTTACGTCGAAAAAGGCCCCTTTATCGGAAAAAATAACACGCACATGGATCCGCTCCTCGTCGGTGCCAAGGTAGTCCGTACAAACGAAAAGTCCCCCAAGGGACACGTTGGCGCACCTTTCTACGAGGTGGTGGTTGAGGCCCTTAGTGAGCATCTCGACCTTAATATTGACGGCATACCGGGCCTTTAGCCGCCTGTTAATGCCGCCACGCCCAGAACCGCCCCCCTCGGAGGCCCCCTCTGCCGGAAGCAATTTATTTGATTCTAGGAATAAGTCCTTCTTCATATATGAGCCAACCCGTTCTATTTTAGCGTGAGAGGACCATTATGGCTAAGAAACAACCCGCAAAAAATCGTTCTAAATCCGCCAAGAAAAATGCCAAGCTCAAGGCAAAGTTCACGAAAGCTCGTAAACGTCTGACCAAGAACAAGAAGCGCAAGTTCGCTTAAGCAGCGTCTTTGTTAGGAAGCTGGGCGAGTTTCCGGCTGCTTTTGCCGTTTCCTTTGGAAGTGTTTGGGGCCACGGCCTTGAAGTGAATCGGTGCGAAGAAAATCTCTTCGTTGATGTTCGCAAAGGCATACCAGGTTCCGCCCAGGTTCTGATAGAGAACTTTTACTCTCTGATTGACGGTACCGTTTGCAGAATTTTTTTGCTTTTGTGTCATGGGCTCCCCTCCTTGAGAACGCGAATCGACTGTGTTCTCTTTGTCGGAGCTACGGAAGGAAAACTTGAATGAAGCTCCCTGATTCGATCACAAAACGAGACCTTCTTTTTGGCGCTCGTCGCGCGAGTAGCGGCGAAATTTTGACACTGGGTAAAGGCTACGCGTCTGAGGGACTCCTCAGCGACGCCATCGACTTCTTTGTGAAGGCCGATGCGAAAACAGAAATCGAAGGCCTCGTTTCTCGAGTCGTGGAAGAGGGAGATATGTTCCTCCTTCTCAAGATCGCACGCGTCATCGGAGAAGAGCGAGTTTCTCATGACACCATTTTGAAGTGCACCGAGCGCGCAAAGTCGCTCGGAAAAATTCGCTACGCAATCATGGGCTTCGAGAAGTTGGGGCAAAAAGCCCAAGCTGAAGCGTTGCGCGACACTGTGGCGCAGGATGGCGACATCGTCGCCTTCCGCGAAGCGGAAACTTTCGTTGCGCCGAATCTCGAAGAAATCCAAGCGCCTGAAGAGGTCTGATACCGTTCTCTTGTTTTTGCCGAATTCGTCCCCATCTTTAGGGCATGAACTTCGAAAAATATACAGAGATGGCTCAACGGGCCCTAGCGAGCGCCCAAAAGCTCGCTGAGACGCGCTCCAATCCCACAATTGAACCTGTTCATTTGGCGCAAGTTCTTGTCGATGAGGCGAGTTCTCCCGTCTCACAGGTCCTCAAGGATCAGGGCAAACTCGAAAGTTATCGTGATGTGTGCGCAGAAGTTTCCAAAACACTGCCGACGGTGTCGGGTCAGCGTGGAGGGCTTGGTCTTGCAAACGATTTGCAAGCGGCGCTTCAGCAAGCTGAGACTCTTGCCGCGCAGATGGGCGATCAGTTTGTCACGGTGGAGCATTTCTTCTTGGCGCTGCTCATGGTTCCGTCTCCGCTCTCTCAAAAGCTCGGCGGACGCGGTTTTGATTTGGCCTCTCTAAAAAATGCCCTCATCAAAAAGCGTGGCGGTCAGGCAAAAGCCGCTTCTGCGAATGCTGAAGAAGGTTACGGTGCGCTCGACAAATATTCAAAGGACCTCACAGAACTCGCGGCCCAGAACAAGCTCGATCCCGTCATCGGTCGCGATGAAGAAATTCGTCGCGTGATCCAAGTCCTTTCGCGGCGAACCAAGAACAATCCCGTGCTCATCGGTGAGCCTGGAGTGGGCAAGACCGCAATTGCGGAAGGCCTCGCTCAGCGGATTATCAAGGGTGATGTGCCCGAAAGCCTCAAAGGCAAAAAGGTACGCTCTCTAGATTTGGGCGGCATGGTTGCTGGCGCAAAGTACCGCGGCGAGTTTGAAGAACGACTCAAAAGTTTCCTCAAGGAAGTTCAAGACGCACAAGGCGAAATTATTCTTTTTATCGACGAACTCCACACCCTCATTGGCGCTGGAAAAACCGACGGAGCCATGGATGCGGGCAATCTTCTGAAGCCCGCTCTGGCGCGTGGAGAACTTCGCTGCGTGGGCGCAACAACGCTTGACGAATACCGCAAGTACATCGAGAAAGACCCCGCACTCGAGCGTCGCTTCCAGCAAGTGTATGTCGGTGAGCCCAGCGTCGAAGAAGCGATCTCGATTCTGCGTGGCCTGAAAGAGCGCTACGAAGTGCACCACGGTGTCCGCATTCAGGACTCGGCGATCATCGCTGCCGCGACACTTTCGAATCGCTACATCACCGATCGTTTCTTGCCCGATAAGGCCATCGACCTCATGGACGAAGCAGCGGCCAAACTCCGCATTGAGATCGATTCGATGCCCACCGCTATTGACGAGCGAGTGCGCGAAGTGATGCAGCTCGAAGTCGAACGGGAAGCCCTTAAGAAAGAAAAAGACAACGAGTCCATCCGGAGACTTGATGAGATTGAGACTCGGATTACAGCTGAGAAGGCAGAGATTGCATCTCTGAAGGGCCATTGGCTCAAAGAGAAGGAGCAGATCCTTGCCATCCGTCGACTTAAGGCGGAGAGCGACAAGCTGAGCACCGAGCTGGCCCAAGCGGAGCGCTCGTCTGAGCTTCAGCGCGCCGCCGAGATCAAATACGGAAAACTTCCCTCGATTGAAAAAGCTGTCGAAGCCGCGCAGCGGGCCCTTAGAGACATTCAAGTCGAGAAGAAGATGCTCAAAGAAGAAGTTGAAGCCGAGGACATCGCACAAGTTGTGGCGAGGTGGACGGGTGTGCCGGTCGACCGAATGCTCCAGGGCGAAGGAGAGAAGCTCTTGCTTCTCGAAGATCGCCTGCGCGAACGCGTGCGCGGACAAAACGACGCGCTACGTGCGGTCGCGGATGCGGTCCGACTGGCTCGCAGTGGCCTCAAAGATCCCTCGAAGCCGATCGGTTCGTTCTTGTTTCTAGGACCCACGGGTGTTGGCAAAACCGAGACCGCCAAAGCGCTCGCGGAATTTCTTTTCGACGACGAAGCGTCCATGGTTCGCATGGATATGAGTGAGTACATGGAGAAACACTCGGTTTCACGCTTCATTGGCGCCCCTCCGGGATACGTTGGTTTCGAGGAAGGCGGTCAACTCACGGAGCTCATCAGGCGCCGACCCTATTCAGTCGTGCTCCTCGATGAGATCGAAAAAGCACATCCTGATGTGCTCAACGTTCTCTTGCAGATCCTCGACGACGGACGTCTCACAGATGGCCAGGGGCGAGTCGTGGATTTTCGCAACGTCGTGGTGATCATGACGAGCAATATTGGCTCGGAGCTGATTCTCGATTCTGCGGGTGAATCCGAAGAAGCGCTGCATTTGAAGCTTATGGGGCAATTGCGAAATCATCTGCGCCCGGAGTTCATCAACCGTATCGACGAAACCATCATCTTCCATTCGCTCGACTTAAAACTGATTCGTGAGATCGTGGATATTCAAGTGAAAGGCCTCAATAAGATTCTTGCAGGCAAGAAGCTGGTGATTCGTCTCAATGACGATGCAAAGGACTTCCTTGCTAAGGTTGGCTACGATCCTCAGTTTGGAGCTCGCCCGCTCAAGAGGGCGGTGTACAAACAGCTCCAAGTTCCACTTTCGAAGAAACTTCTCGAAGGGGCCTTCGCCGAGGGAGATACGGTCGACGTTCAGGTCAGCAACGGGCTGGGCGAAGCGAAAACTCTCGTGATGAAAGCCGTGGTTCAGGCCTAAAGAGCGCCCTGCGTTACGGTGTTGGGTAGCGTTCGGAGGCGGTGACCTTGAGGGGCTCGCCTAGAACAGGATCCAAGAGTTCGAGCTTCCAGGCATGGAGTTCGAGGGGGGCTGCGTCTGCGAGCGGCTCCGTCGAAGAGTCGGGGTCCTCGACCCCATAGACGGGATCGTTCTTCAGGGGGGCACCCCAAGCCTTAAACGCAGCTCGGAGCTGGTGGCGAGCGCCGCTGTGCAGCTGAACAACATAAGGAAAACCCTCAAATCCTAGGGCTTTAGCCGCATTTTCAGCCTCCGCATCGGCCTTCCAGACATGGTGTCGGATGGCGCGTTTTGAGTGCCACTTTTTGCGGACCTCGGGTGCATCGTCTTCGAGAAAACGGACGGATTTTGAGCCGCGGTAGCGACTGGCGATCCATCCTTCCACGCGAAATCCTTCGACGGGGAGGTGAAGGTCTTTGGTGGCACCGACGAGGTAAATTTTTTGTGTGTTGGTGTCGGTGGAGTCCTTGAAAAGGCCCAAGTACGTCGCATGATGTTCTGGAGGGCACACGAGCAGACAGCCACTCGTCTCGAAATCGAGTCGGTGGGCTGGCAACCAGGTGGCAAAAGCCTCGGGACTGAGTCCCGTCCCCTCTAAGAGGCCGTCTTTTGCGCAAAGCGCAACGGCTTCGTCGCTGTGAACGCGAATGGGTTTGTTCAAAATGAAACAGCTTGGGCTTTGATAAAGAATCTTCATGGCTAACCGATATGATTCCCGGCCTTGACACGCCCGGGAGACCTCTTTATCCACGATTACACGAACGAAAGAAAGGGAATAGCGACAATGCCCACGAAGAAGAAGCCCGCGGTGAAAAAGCCGGCAGGCAAAGAGTCCAAGGCGAAGAAGGAAGCCCCGTCAAAGGCCAAGGCGGTCAAAGCTGAACCTGCGAAGAAAGCCGCTCCTTCAAAATCTGTCGCTAAGCCCGCTACAAAAGCTGCGGACGCGTCAAAGAAGAAGGGCGCTCCCGTTGTCGATAAGACGGCGGCTTCTAAGAAGGGCAAGGCTTCACTCAAAGATCTCGAGAAAACGCCGAACAGGTTCACGGATTCCGAGCTCGACGAAGAGATCGAATTGCAAGACGAAGATGCTGAGGAAGAAATCGTAGTTGCTCGTCCTTCGCGTAAAACGAAACCGCGTTTCGATGCGGCGGCTGAAGAAGAAATCTCCACCGTCATGAATTTTGAAGACGCCGACGGAGAGGTTGTGAGTGAAGACGCTCTCGATGCTGTCGAAACTGTTGAGCTTGAAGAAGACGATCTTGATGAAGACCGCGAAGGACCTCCGCCTTGGTGGAAAGATGACCCCGCAGGTATCGAGCCTGAAGGCGACGAAGCGGCCGGTCGTGCGAGCTTTGATGACTCCGATGAGTGGAGTGAAGACGACGAGGACTGGGCCTCCAAGCGTGGCAGCTTTGACGATGTTGAAGACGCCGGCGATGAAGAGGACTCTTGGTAAAACTGAATGATCTGAATTTTGATTGGGACGCTCTGTGGTCTGCTACCGAGGGACGCTCCTATATTGACGTTCAAAAGCTCGGCGTCACTTCAAAAGTCGAAGCAAAAAAATTTCTTCTCGCTTATGGCTACGATATTGAGGATCCGCACGTTCGTGAAGAGATCTGGCGAATCTATTTCGAGGCGATTGCATTTTTACGTGATGCGCTTTTGGACCCCGGTGAAGAAATTCCGTCCCCGTTTTTGGCACGCACTCAGCAAAGTGATGTCGTAAAGCTCTTGCTCGATGCTTCTCGTCAGAGCGCTGAGTCCTCAAGTCGCTGGAGTTGCGCAATTTTGCGCGTGATGCACATCATCTCTCACTTAGACAACGACGTTCGTTACGACAATTTTCGCTATGCCCGCGAACAAATCTTCAATCGATTTGACGGACTTGTTACCAAGATCGACGGTGGGCGGCGCTGGGATTTTGGTTCGCCAGGCTCTTCAGTGGAGCTCATTCGATATTTCAAGAAAGAGCGGAAGGATCGCAATTCGACTCTCGTAAAACTTCTTTCAAAACCCAAGGCGATGGTCGAGGCAATCTACGATCGCATCGGGTTTCGTTTTGTGACCGAGACCAAGTGGGAATCTTTTCAACTGATTCGACAGCTTTTCGATTCGGGTGTGTTGAGTCCACCCAATATTCATCCGCAGCGCTCTTTCAACACACTCGTTCCTACGGAACAGTTTCGTGACTTCGTCGAAGACCTGCGCCATCGAATGAAGACTCAGGGTCTGAGTGAGGCCGATGCGATGCGTGCTGTCCGTGCACTCGAACAAGACAGCGGTGTTTCACTGGGAGTCGCGCGCAATCGTTTCACGTCGAGCTGGTACCGCGCGGTGCAGTTCACCTGCCGCCAGTTAATTGTCGCTCCCGATCCGACCTTTCGATTTTGGCAGGGTGTGCGATCTGAAATTGTGAAGCAGCCCGGGATGGAAGAAGTCCTTCGACAAATTCCGATCACGCTTCGAGAGAAGCGCACCTTCTACTATCCCTTCGAGATTCAGATTCTCGATAAAGAGTCATACATCGAGTCGATTGGAGGACGGAGTCGACATCGGGAGTACAAGACACGTCAACGTTTGATGGCCCGCAATCGTGTGCTGCGCGATTTGTTCTGATACTATTGTACCTATGAAATCTCGCATCTTCGGCGTTATCAGCCTTTTGGCTGCGACGTTCGCCACGGGTTTGCGCTCGCAGAACGCACTCACGAGCAAGACTGTCCCTCAGTCTCGCGTGCAGGATAAGCTCACCCAAGTGCCGGTCAATCAACGTGGCCTCTCCATGAATCAGGTCGCCTCGTGCATCGTTATCAATCAGCTACCCTGGGTTTTTCGCAAAACCAAACGGCAGTCTCGTCTGCTTATCCGCGACAAAATTCGCTTTAGCACTCAGCCTGATTTTGTAGTGTGGGAAGTGCACCAGGTGATGGACCAAAACGGCTACATTTCCTACGTCTTTAAGCGACCTCTGCCCAACGGCGGTACGGAGTCGATCGTAACAAAGGAGAACTACTACAACAAAATTACAGACGTTGGCGGAGTGAAGAGGATCACCGATGTCCGCAATCTCACAAATTTCATCGAGCGACCTGCCTTGACCTTTTACACCGAGAGCAACGGGCGACTTGTTTATCAGCCTGGACTCGGGGGACAGGCGAGGTTGTTTCTTGCTTACGATGCTGGAGACCCACCCGTACTCCTCAAGGGTGGCGACTGTCGTCGTGGTTGCGTCGACGGCCGAGATCCCTTTGAGACAGACTGTGCGAACATGAGTTTCGAAGATGACGCAAAACTTACGGACACCAGACCGGAGACTCCAGCAGGTGCCAAGTAGCGCTACGGCAAGGAAATGATGAAAACGGACAAAGCCAAGAAGGTCCCTTGTATCCACTACGAAGAATGCAGTGGATGCCCGCTTATGGAACTCTCCTATCCCGAGCAGCTCAAGAAAAAGAGGGGCGATCTTTTAAACGCCTTCGAGGCGGCGGGATTTCCTGGCGCTTCGATCAAGAAAATCCTCAAAGAGACGCGAGGGTCACCCAAGACACTCGGGTATCGCAATAAGGCAAAATGGATTCTTCAGGAAGACACGAAGAGCGGCGAGCTCAAGATGGGGATCTACAAGAGCGGCACCCACGACGTTGTCGACATTCCCCAGTGCTCGGTGCATGCACCCCTCATCAACGAAGTTTCTTTGCATATCAAAGAAAACCTTCGGCGAGAGAAAGTTCCCATTTCTGAAGGCAGCGACTTTCAAAAGCCCAGTGTTCGTTATCTCATTGTTCGCTACTCGTTTCGCGACAAAAAGGTGATTTGCGTTTTTGTGACGACCAAGAAAGTTGTTGCTGGGTTGGACCGAGTTCTAGAGAGGCTTCAGGCTGCCTATGGAGAGAGGATCGTCGCGCTGGTTCAAAACATCAATGATGACCCTGGCAACGTGCTTCTGGGCGAGGCCAATCGCTTTGCGATGAAGGCAGGAGAGCTCACTGAGCAGATGGGTGCTTTGCGCGTGTCCGTGGGTCCCCTCTCATTCCTCCAGGTGAATAGCGCTCAGGCGGCGTATCTCTATCAACGAGTAAAAGAGCTTCTCGGCAAGGGTCCCTACAAACAAGGTCTTGATCTTTATAGTGGTGTTGGTCTCATGGCGATGCACTTGGCCTCTTCGACGGAGAAGATCCTTTCTGTCGAAGAAGTGGGTCCCGCAGCCCTCGAAGGAGTGACTGCCGCTCGACGCAATAAGATTCACAATGTTTTGCAGCTGTGTGCGGATGCACACGACGGAGTGATGACTTTTCACAACGAGTGGGGCAAGCCCGACTGGGTTGTGCTCAACCCCCCGCGCAAAGGCTGTGAGCCACGAGTCCTTGAAGCCTTGCTCCAGAAACCACCTGGGAAAATCGTCTATGTCTCGTGCGGGCCGAAGTCATTGGCGCGCGACCTCAAGTTTCTGACCGAGCAAGGGCGATATCGCCTCGTAACGCTTGAGCCTGTGGACATGTTTCCCCAGACGGCTCACGTTGAGTGCATTGCCGTCCTCGAGGAGCGCAAAATGTCTCGGGACGAGAAGGCCAATAAAAAGGCCTCACGCACATCGCGTCATTCCAAGAAGTCAAAAGGGTCAAAAACTTTACACTGATCTGCGCCATGGGCCTCGTATTTGCAGAGCTTTCTATTGATGCTTCCTTGGGCCCAACTAGAATGGAGGCGGCATGTCCCAAAACGCTGAAGGCCTTGTGGCCTCTTCTATTTCCAAGAACTATGGAGAACGGCAAGTCGTCGGCGAAGTGAACTTGCAACTTCGTCGAGGCTCGGTGGTCGGTCTCCTCGGGCCAAACGGTGCCGGCAAAACCACAAGTTTCTATATGCTCGTGGGGTTGGTGTTTCCTAGTTCCGGAAAGATTCTTCTCAATGATTCGGATGTGACTGAAAAACCGCTCCACGAGCGGGCTCAGCAAGGTGTGGCGTATCTTCCGCAAGAATCCAGTCTCTTCCGAAAGCTCAGCGTCTTCGACAATATTGCCATCGCGCTCGAGGCCAAGGGTTTCGAAGGAAGCGAGCTCGAAGGGCGCTGCGAGGCTCTGATGAAGCGTTTTGGCCTGACGAAACTCGCGCGCAATTCCGCGGCAACCCTTTCCGGGGGAGAGCGTCGCCGCTGCGAGATCGCGCGCTGTCTGGCGATCGAGCCGCACTACCTGCTCTTGGACGAGCCCTTTGCGGGCATCGACCCCATCGCCGTCGGAGAGATCCAGGACTTCATAAAAGAGCTCAGCTCGCAAAACATCGGCGTATTAATTACTGACCATAATGTCCGCGAGACCCTGGGAACCTGCGATCAGGGGTATCTGATGAAAGAAGGGCGGATCTTCTTCAGCGGAACTCCCGAGCAGATCTCTGAAAACGCTGAGGCGCGAAAATTCTATCTCGGCGAATCGTTCAAGTTGAATTGATGGCATTGGAAACAGGAGTGAGTTGAAATGGGCTTAAAGCAGCAGATGAAGCAAACGCTGGGCATGACCATGACGCCCCAGCTGCAGCAAGCGATCAAGCTTTTGCAAATGTCGGTCATGGAGCTCCAGCAAGAGATCACTGACGCCATGGTCGATAACCCCATTCTTGAAGAAGCCATGGGCGATGCGGATACGGATCCAAGTGTGAGCAATATCGGTGCCGCGGGCGAGGGCGAAGACAACAGTGCCGCAGTTGCTGGCAACGAAAGCCCTAAGGACACCGTGACTGAAGGTCACGATGATTTCGACTGGCAGTCCTACGTGGAGCAAAGTTCTGGAAATCGTGAGTACATGCCCACCACGAAGAATTTTAATCCCGACGAACTTCCGAATTTCGAACAAATCCTAACAAAGTCGACCACTCTCTACGAGCACCTGATGTGGCAATTGCGGATGATAGGGCCCTCCGAAGAAGAATTCGACATCGGCGAGAACATCATTGGCAACCTCAATGACGATGGATATTTGGTGGTGCTCATCGAAGAGCTCCAACAGAATTTGGGTTACTCGAAAGACAAAATCGAAGACGTTCTCTATGCGGTTCAGCGCTTTGATCCCGCAGGAGTTGCTGCCCGCAATCTCAAGGAGTGTTTGCTGATTCAAGCAGAGCAGCACGAGTACCGCGATGATATTGTTGAGCTCATTGAGAATCACCTTCCCGAGCTTGAAACCAAGAACTACAACGCCATCGCTCGAGCGATGAACACCGATCTCGATGAGGTTATCGAGATATCCAAAATCATTCATGGCATGGAACCCAAGCCGGGGCGACTCTTTGTGACGTCCGACGCGAACTACATCGTCCCTGATATCTACATCGTTAAGACGGCTGACAAATTCTCGGTTGTTCTCAACGAGGACGGAATTCCTCGCTTGCGCATCTCCAAGCTCTACCAAGAGCAGCTTGCTTCTGGAGAGCTTAAGGGCGAGACAAAAAACTATATCAAGGAGAAGCTCAAGGGTGCCGTTTGGCTCATGAAGAGCATTTATCAGCGTCAGCGTACGATCTATCGTGTGACCGAGGCGATTCTTAAGCGGCAAATGGCCTTTTTCGAAAAGGGTCCTCAGCATCTCAAGCCGATGGTTCTCAGAGATATTGCCGAAGAACTCACCTTGCATGAGTCCACAATCTCGCGAGTCACAACAAATAAGTACGTGCACACGCCTCACGGGATCTACGAACTCAAGTACTTTTTCAATTCGGCAATCGGCCGGTCCGACAATGGCGACGACATGGCCAGTGAGTCGGTAAAAGAGAAAATCAAGGAAATGATTGGGTCCGAAGACCCCAAAAAACCACTAAGCGACCAGCAGCTTACAGAGATGCTGGCCGAAGGCAGCATCACGATCGCCCGCCGAACGGTTGCAAAATACCGAGAAGCCCTGGGAATTCTGCCGTCTAACAAACGTAAGAAATATTTCTAGAATCAAAAAGGAGAAATCTATGGAAAGTTCAAAGATCGAAACTCGCGTCACCTTCAAAAACGGGCTCAAGTCCTCTGACCACGTAAAAGAGTACGCTGAAAAGCGCGTCTCCAAAGTCGCCAAGCATTTGCATCAGCTCACTGTTTGTGATTTTTTCTTCTCAGTTGAGAAAACTTCTCACGTGGCTGAAGCACATATTGTTTCAGGAGAATTCGAAGCCAAGGGTGAAGCGCGTGCTGAAAACATGTACGCGGCCATCGACGAACTCACCGATAAGCTCGTCCAGCAGACTCGTAAATACAAAGAAAAGCTGACTGATCATTCGCGCAAGCCGCACCACGGAGGCACCAACGAGGTCCTCGTCGATGAAACCTCCGAAGAATAATCTCGGGTGGGGGGCCTGCGGCCCGTGTGGGGTGTGATATAAAACCCACCCTACAGGACAGGAGGTCCACGGTGGCAAGGAATTATCTCTTTAGTTCGGAATCGGTCACGGAAGGCCATCCCGACAAGGTTGCTGACGCGATCAGCGACACAATTCTCGATGCTTATTTGGCTCAGGACCCTGAAGCGAAGGTCGCATGTGAAACGCTCGTCACAACAGACCGAGTTGTGCTCGCGGGCGAGATCAAGGCCAATCTCATAAAGCCCATCGATGTTGAGTCGCTCGTCCGCCAAGCTATTGCCGAGATCGGTTACACCCATGCGGACATTGGTTTTGATTCGAAAACTTGTAAGATTGAAAGTCTTTTGCACGAGCAGAGTGCCGACATTCGCCAGGGAGTTGAGCGGCCTGATGAGCTCGGTGCTGGCGATCAAGGCATGATGTTTGGTTATGCTTGCCTGGACACCCCCGAGCTCATGCCAGCTCCAATTGCTCTATCCCACCGATTGACTCGCGAACTTGCGCGCCTGCGCAAATCCGGAGAGCAGGCTTGGATTCGTCCCGACGGCAAAGCCCAAGTCACCCTCGAATATGTGAGCGGTAAGCCTGTAGGCATTCACACCTTGGTGCTTTCGACACAGCACGCTCCAGAGATTTCTCAAGACAAGCTCACTGAGCTGATTAAGTCCGAGCTTTTCGCAAAGGTTCTTCCTCCTGAGTGGATGTCCAAAAATCCCCGGATGTTTATCAATCCCACGGGTCGTTTTGTGATAGGCGGCCCGCACGGCGATTGCGGTCTCACGGGTCGCAAGATTATTGTCGATACTTACGGAGGCATGGCCCCTCACGGGGGAGGTGCTTTTAGCGGTAAAGACCCCTCCAAGGTCGACCGTTCCGCGGCTTACTTGGCTCGTTACATCGCCAAGAACGTCGTCGCCGCCGGACTCGCTGAACGGTTTCAGGTTCAGCTGGCCTACGCGATTGGCGTGCCTGAGCCCGTGAGCTTCCATCTCGAAGATTTTGGCACCGCGCGTGTCGATCTCGTTCGTCTTGAGAAAGTTCTGCGCGAGATGTTCCCTGCTCGTCCAGGCCGTTTCATCGACGAGATGAAGCTCAGGCGTCCGATTTATCGGAAGACGACCGCCTACGGGCACTTCGGCCGTGAGGATGCAGATTTTACTTGGGAAAAAACCGACAAAGCATCTTTGCTGCGTAAGGAATTCGGCGTCTGATCTTCCTTGTTGCCATCGCTCTTGCTCTGTTTTTTGCGCTAGCGTTTTTCACGCTGGAGCTTAGAGGGCGTCGCTTGCAGGGGCTTATGCCCTCCACCCTCAGAGACGTCGTCACGTTTAGTCAGCGTCGAACTGCGCCTCATCCCCGTTATTCGGCGCTACTGTTTGCGTTGATGTCTCTTTTTCTTTTCCAGATTTGGGAAGCGTTCCTGCGCTTTCTGCTCCAGCGCGACGCATTTGTTGTTTGTTTTGTGCTTGGTTTTGCGGCCCTTGCGACTGCGATTTTTCTGAGACAAAAACGGCTCTTGTCGGTCGTCGACACAGACAAGCGCCTCGGTTCGCTCACACTCGCGCTGATGTGTTTGGGGTTCTCTGTAATGCTCAATTCCTGGGGCACATTGATCTTCGTCCCCTGGGTCTATTTCCGGGCAAGCTTCCTTCCTCGTCGCCTCGGTTGAGCAAAGGGTTTTCTGGGCAAATTTTCCCGGCCGGACGCTAGGAACTTCCGCAGTCCGGGCCTAGAATTTTTTAATGCTGTATTGGTTGCTCTACTCATTTGAGAACGAATTCTCCGCCCTTAACGTTTTTCGGTACATCACCTTCCGTTCCGGAATGGCAGCTCTGACCGCTTTGGTCGTTGTGCTCGCGATGGGAAAGCCCTACATCCGCTGGGTTCAGAAGAAACAATACGGCCAAGCAGTTCGCGACGACGGCCCTCAGACGCACCTCAAGAAAAAAGGCACGCCTACCATGGGAGGACTCCTCATTCTTGCGGGGCTCACGGCGGGAGTGATGCTGTGGGGAGATCTCTCCAACAGCTACATCTGGCTGCTGATGGCGATCACTTGGGGCTACGGCGCGATTGGATTCCTCGATGACGCGAAGAAGATCCTCTACAAAGATCCCAAAGGGCTCGCCAGTCGCTGGAAATTCCGTCTGCAAGTTCTTGTCGCGCTTTTCGTGGCTTGGGGTCTCTACTCGATTCAAAAGGACCTCCCGATTTCGGGTCAGCTTTATTTCCCGTTCTTCAAAAATATCACTTTGGATTTGGGGCCGTGGTATCTCGCCTTTGCCGTGCTCGTCATGGTGGGTACGTCGAATGCTGTGAATCTCACCGATGGTCTCGATGGTCTTGCGATTGGACCGAGTATTGTGAGTGTCGGGACCTTCTTTTTGCTCTGTTACCTCGGCGGCAACGCGGTCTTCGCAAACTATTTGCAGATTCCGCATGTCCCGAACGTCGGAGAACTTGGGGTTTTTTGCGCCGCGTTAATTGGCGCGGGGGTCGGTTTCCTTTGGTTTAACACCTATCCTGCGCAAGTTTTCATGGGAGATGTGGGAGCGCTCGCTCTTGGTGGAGCTCTTGGTGCGCTCGCTGTTGCGACCAAGCATGAGATTCTTCTTGTCATCCTGGGCGGTATTTTCGTATTGGAAACATTGTCAGTGATCGTGCAAGTTGTCTCGTTCAAGCTTACGGGGCGGCGCGTCTTTAGGATGGCGCCTTTGCACCATCACTTCGAGCTTATGGGATGGCCAGAGCCGAAGGTGATTGTCCGTTTCTGGATCGTCTCCTTTCTGCTGGCCTTGGTCGCGCTGAGTACGTTGAAGTTGCGCTGATCAGTCCTCGTCCCAAAGCTCTTTGAGACCGTGCGGGAGAAGGGATTTTTTTCATGTCAGCATCTTTGGGAATCAAGGGAAAGAAAGCCGTCGTTCTAGGAATCAACCCCAGTGGAGTGGAACTTGTGAAGTTCCTCGTTCGCAAGGGAGCCGAGGTTGTCCTCGCGGATTCTAAAAGCGCAGAGTCCACAAAAGAGTTTGTCGAGTCGAATCTCGACGTCTCTAAGATCCAGGTTGACTCGGGTGACTACAACACCAAGACTTTTGAGAACGCCGCATTGGTGATCGTGGCCTCGGGCATTCCGCTCGATTTGCCTGTTCTAGAAGCTGCGCGCACGGCTGGCATTCAGGTCGTCACTGAGATCGAGTTTGTTTCTCTCTACAGCGAGACTCCGATTGTGGCTGTCGCGGGCACCAATGGTAAGTCCACGACCGCACATCTCATTGAGAAGATGATCGAGGCTGCTGGTAAGAAGGCAATCTCCAACGTGAACCTTCCTCTTGCTCGCTACCTTAACCTCAATCAAGACGCAGATTACCTTGTAGCTGTATCAACGAGCTTCCAGCTCGAAGGAACTCGCTCCTTTAAGCCACGGGCGGTTGTCTTTACGGGCTTCTCCGATGACCACCTCGATAAGTACCCCAATATTGAGACCTACTACGCGGCGAACCGCGAGGTTTTCAAAAACTCCTGCTCGCAGACTCTCCATGTGGTCAATGCTTCGAGTCCTCAAGTTCAGCAAATGATCCAGGGCGTGCCCGGCACCTTTGTTCCCTTCTCCGACAACCCGCTGCCGGCGGGCATGCGCGGCGCTTGGGGCACTCGCACCGAGGTGACTTTCCGCACGATCGCTGCAGATGGCACCGAAACCGAGTCCCATATTCCTCTAAAGAATTACCGTCTGCGTGGCGCCGCCAATCGTCAGAACCTGATGGCTGCGGGGCTTGCGGTCCTCGGCCTTGGTGTTTCCATCGAGCAGATCCAAAGTGTCGTTGAGAGTATTCGCGCGCTCCCGCATCGCCTTGAATTCGTAAAACGTCTCAACTCAGTCGCTTTCTATGACGACGCCTGTGCTTCAAACCCTGATGCAACGATTCAGTCCTTGCAGGCTTTCACAGAACCCGTGATTCTGATCTCAGGCGGCCGCGACAAGAACCTTGTTTATGAGGCGCTCGCTCCTCATATTCGCCAACGCGTGAAGAACCTTATTTTGGTTGGAGAAGCCAAAGAGAAGATCAATCGCTACATCGGCGATTTCACGGAGACCTTCCTAGTAGGAACCATCGAAGAGGCTGTGATTGTGGCTTACCAAAAGTCTCGCTCGGGCGATGTGATTCTACTGAGTCCCGCGTGCGCTCCGAACGATCAGTTTGAGAGCCACGACCTCAAGGGCGAGTACTTCAAAGACCTCATTGGTCAAATTGCTCAACCACGTCGCCCGAACGTTCTCTGACGCCTCGGCCGTTGAAAAAGGGCTATCTGCTGCGTTCGCGCTGCGCAGCTCCTTCGGAGTCGGTCGCTCGGAGCCCTTCGCGCGGCTACCTCGTTGATGCTTGGGCGTCAAAAGCTGCCCCCAAGGGCAACTTTTGGCCGCTCCGGCACTGCGGCCTTGCATCTAGCCCTTTTTGAACGGCCTCCGTTATACTGAGACAATGCGCTCACGCTTTCTGGTTCAAGACCGCCTTTTTTTCGCTCTCGTGGTGTTGCTGGCTCTGTGTGGGTTGGTGATGGTTTATTCCGCTTCAAGTGTCATCGCGCTCGATCGATTCGGTGATTCTTGGTTCTACTTTAAGCGGCAACTTGTCTTCGTGCTGGGTGGATTCTTCTGTCTCGGAGTGGCCCTTGCTACCGACTATCACAAGTGGATTCGAAACGGTGGATATCTGCTGGGACTCGCAATCGTGATGCTTGTGGCTGTGCAAATACCTGGGATCGGTTCGAGCGGCGGAGGCGCGCAGCGCTGGTTGTCGGTGGGAGGCATAGGATTCCAGCCTGCTGAGTTCACCAAGATTGCTTGCGTGATCTACATGACCTGGGCACTGGTGCGCAAAGGCGACAACGTGAAGAGTTTTACTTATGGGCTGCTCCCGATGGGCCTTGTGGCCGGGCTACTCGCGGGGCTTCTCATGCTTCAGCCAGATTTCGGAAATGCTGTTCTTACGGTCCTTGTCGCTGGTGTGATGATTTATCTCGCTGGGGGTCGTATCGCGTATCTCCTCGGCACTGCTTTGGCTCTCGCACCGCTGGCTTGGTTTGTGATGATGGGAGCCGACTATCGTCGTCGTCGCATGATGGCTTTTCTTGATCCCTGGGCAGATCCAAGCAACACGAGCTATCAGATTGTTCAGTCGTTCACGGCTTTTTTCTCGGGCGGTGTCTGGGGTCAGGGCCTCGGAAATGGGCAGGAAAAGCTCCACTATCTCCCCGAAGTGCACACAGACTTCATTGCTGCGGTGGTGGGCGAAGAGCTCGGGTTCATCGCCGTGACAGTTCTTATTCTCACCTTCTTACTGCTTGTGTGGCGGGGCTATCGCATCGCACTCAGGGCTCCTGACCGATCGGGTTTTCTTTTGGCTGCGGGATGTATGACTGTGATCGCGCTTCAGGTGGTTTTGAATCTGGGAGTTGTAATGGGACTTTTGCCCACGAAAGGTCTTCCACTTCCGTTCTTTTCCCATGGTGGTTCATCGCTCCTGATGACCTTTCTTTCAGTGGGGCTGGTCCTGTCTGTTTCGCGCGCATCGCATGGGCGAGCGGCTGAGGCTGTTTAAGCGATGACGTCAAAAAAGATTTGGATTGTCGCGGCGGGCACGGGCGGTCACATTTTTCCTGGGATCAGTCTCGCTAAAACGTTGCTCGAGAAAAATCCCGAGTTTGAGATCGAGTTTTTCGGAACGCCAGATCGCCTCGAGTCGCGCCTGGTTCCAGAGCACGGATTTAAGCTACGCTATCTGACGGCAGGTCGCTGGAAGGGGCGAGGGCTGTGGGGAAAAATACTTGGACTCTTCTCTCTTGTGGGCGGGTTTTTCCAGGCTCTGGCGATGATTTTTCGTGAGGGGCGACCCCTGTTTCTAATGAGCGTTGGGGGCTATGTTTCGCTTCCGATGGCGCTTGCTTGTGGGACTGTGGGTGTTCCGGTCGTCTTGCTCGAGCCCAACATCCGTGCGGGACTGGCGAATAGGGTGGTTTCACATTGGGCGCGATTTGCGTTTTGCTCGCCGGGAAGCGATGCGAGTCGGGTTTTCTCATGTCCCGTCGAGGAACTAGGTAGCCCTCTGCGCAGCGACATTCGGCCGAACGCGGTGCAAGCGAAGGTCTCTAAGATTCTTGTTCTCGGTGGATCCCAAGGGGCGAAAGGACTTAATGAGGCCGTCATGAAGGCCTTTAAGAAACTTGCGTTGCAAGAAAAAGGAATTCATTTGAAGGTTCAGTGTGGCGAGGCGCATCTGGCCGATGCTGAGAAAACAAAAACTGAGCTCGGGCTCGGGCCCGAGGTAGAGCTACTGAGTTTCATCAAAGACATTCCCGCTTACCTTGCGTCGACGGATCTCGTGGTGGCGCGGGCCGGCGCGATGACCGTTGCGGAGCTCGCGGCTTCTGCAATGCCGACGATTTTTGTCCCGTTCCCTTTTGCTGCCGACGATCATCAACGCAAAAACGCGGAGCTCTTGGCCGACGACGGCGCCGCGTACTGTGTGGATCAGCGTGATCCCCAGTTCACAAACAAACTCGAGCAGAGCTTGCTCCAACTCGGATCGCAGAACGAGGTCGCATTTGAGTTGCGCACAAAGTTGTCAAAACGTTTTCTCAGCTGGGCGCGGCCCAAGGCATCGAACGACATCGCATTGAAACTACTGAGTCTGACGGAATCATCAAAGCGGAGCACCTATGGCGTTTAAACTTTTTGAACTCGTTGCCGCTTACCGTAAGTACGATCCGGCCACCAAATCTTCTGCGGAGATTCTTTTTCTATACCCCGGCGTGAAGGCTCAGTTCTTACATGCGTGTGCTCATCGGCTCTATCTGGCAGGAGTGCCTTTTTTGCCACGTTTGGTGACGGAGATCGGGCGCTTTCTTACGGGCATTGATATTCACCCGGGAGCTCAAATTGGCCGGCGCGTGATTATGGATCACGGTGCAGGAATTGTGATTGGTGAGACAGCCGAGGTGCATAACGACGTGCTGATCTACCAAGGCGTAACTCTTGGAGGGACTTCTCTCGAGCGCACGAAGCGCCATCCGACCATCGAGAGCAACTGCGTTTTGGGTTCGGGTGCCAAGATCCTTGGAAACATCGTTGTCGCTGAGGGATCGCGCGTGGGAGCCAATAGTGTCGTCGTCAAGAGTGTGCCTCCAGCCTCGACCGTGGTGGGAGTGCCCGCTCGATTGGTTCAAAGTGGTGGGGGCGTGCGCGAAGGAGAAGAGCTCGAACATGGCCGACTACCAGATCCCGTCAATCAACGTTGCTTTGAGCTTGAGGCCCGCCTCGCGGTGCTCGAGGCCCGCTTAGGGCTTGCCCCGCCTTCGGACAAGGCCTAGATCAAAAATCATGTCTCTCGTTGCGCGCACACGTCGGGTTCATTTTGTTGGAATTGGCGGAGTCGGCATGTCCGGCTTAGCGGAGATTCTGTGTCGTTCAGGTCATTTTGTGAGCGGGAGTGATCAGTCGTCTTCGGACACTGTCGAGAGCTTACGCAAGCTGGGCGCACAAATTCAGGTGGGGCACGGCGAAGAAATTGTCGTAAAATCGAGGCCCGATGTCGTGGTGTATTCGACTGCGGTGTCGCACGAAAACCCTGAACTTCGCTTCGCACGTCGAGAAAAAATCCCGATCATTCGTCGCGCGGAAATGCTCGCAGAGCTGATGCGCCTTCGACGGGGAATTGCGATCGCTGGCAGCCATGGCAAGACCACCACAACCGGACTCGTTTCCCTGATTCTCAAAGAAGCCGGTCTCGACCCAGCCGTCGTGATCGGCGGACGTTTCGATGCCATCGGCGCAAACGCCACCTGGGGCGAGGGGCAGTGGCTCGTTGCGGAGGCCGACGAAAGCGACGGCAGTTTTCTTCGCCTCACGCCCGAGCTTGCGGTTGTGACGAACATCGACCGCGAGCACCTCAACCACTACGGCACCTTCGAGAAGACGCTCGAGGCCTTTGAGGAATTCCTCGATCGTTTGCCTTTTTACGGACGCGCTGTTGTTTGCTCGGACTGCGAGAACATGCGCAAGATTCTTGCGGGAGTTAACAAACCTACCTACACCTACGGATTCGAGCAGTCTCACAAACCAGATTTTTGGGTCGAGCTCCTCGAAAACACCGCTCACCCTAGATTCCGTATTCATCGCTATTCAGGAAGCCGAGCAGAGAACGAAGAAGGCCAGTACACTTTGTGGCTTGAAGTGCGACTCTCAGTACCAGGAGCTCACAACGTATTGAACGCCACGGCTGCCGCCATTGTGGCCCGTGAACTCGAAACCAAAGATGCGACGATCCTCTCGGCTCTCGCGAAGTTCAAAGGAGTCCGCCGTCGCTTTGATTTGCGGGGGTCGTGGAGCGCGGGCCCGTTGATCGAGGACTACGCTCACCATCCCACGGAAATTCGGGCAACACTCGCTGCCTGCCGAGCGGCCTATGCTGAAGCTCCTCTCGTGATATTTCAACCTCACCGATTCACTCGCACCCGAGAACTTTGGAAAGAATTCGGCACCTGTTTTGAACTCGCCGAGAAAGTTTGGACACTTCCAATCTATGCAGCCTCCGAACCGCGCGAAGTTTGGACAGCCGATTACGACGGCGTTTACTTCGCGCGAAATGTGAAACATGTGGCTGCTGACTTCGCTCCAGACTTCGAGTCGCTGTGTGCGGGTGTGGCCGAGTGGGTGCGTGCAGAATCTTCTAAGGGTGCTGTTATAAAGGAGCGACCCCTGCTCGTTCTTGGCGCGGGCGATGTTTCCAAAGTGATTCCGTTGCTCCTTGTGGCTCGGGGCGGCCTCGCGCCGTGACAAAAGTTCCTCATCCCAGTTCGCGAGTTCTTGCGGCTCTGAGTACTGACAGGGCGCTGGGTCCCTATGCAGCTTATGCCGTGGGTGGACTGGCGGACTTGTTTTTCGCTCCCCACAACGAAGGTGATCTTATCGAGGGACTCGATTGGGCGCGCGCAAATAGGCTTCCAGTATTTATGCTCGGTAGCGGCACCAATCTCCTCATACGCGATGGGGGAATGCGCGGGCTTGTTGTGTACCTCGGTCCGCTCACGCGTTCGTGGCACCTCGAAGTGCGCGAACGAAACCCAGATTCGCTCGTTGTGCGAGTGCCGAGCGCCTTTTCTAAGGCCGAACTTTTGGAATGGGCTCTTGATAACTCTTGTGCTGGGCTCGAATTCTCAGCTGGCATTCCGGGAACTTTGGGCGGAGCTGTCTACATGAATGCTGGCACGCGGTGGGGATCTTATGCCAGCGTGATCGAGAGCGTGCGTATTTGGGTTCCCGATGTGGGCCCTGTCGAGAAAACTTCGAGCGAGATGGGCTTCAAATATCGTGGCCACGGTGAGGGGTCTCTCAGCAGCGGATCGGTCGTTCTGAGTGCTGACTTACGTTTAAATATTTCATCCGATGGGGGTGAATCCTCTCGTGCGATTGTAGACAGAATTCTTTCTTACCGCGGCTCGAGGCAGGCGCTCGAGAGGCCGAGCTGCGGGAGTGTTTTTAAAAACCCCGAGAATTCCTCACGTGGCGCTGGACGATTGATTGAATCGGCTGCCCTCAAAGGCACCCGCCGTGGTGGAGCTCAGCTCAGCACTAAGCACGCCAATTTCTTGCTTAATCGCGGGAACGCTACGGCGGCCGATATCGAAGAGCTTATTGAGTTTACGCAGCAACGGGTAAAGGAAGAATTCTCGATCTCGCTGGAGCCGGAAGTAATCGTAATGGGAGAAAAGCGGCGTCTCGACGAAGAACGCTACGTTCTTCGAGAAGCTTCCGGAAGTTCATTTTAAAAATTACGGGAAAGTGATCAGAGGGATTGAGCTCGCGCTCGTCCCAGGTTTGGGGAACGGGCTTGATCTTGCCATTCGCATCTTTGTAGCGATGAACAAAAGCTTCTTCGATGTAGCGGGCTTTATCTTCGGAAACAAAGAAGGCGTCGATCTGCGAAAACTGGGTCGCCCCGTCGCGCGGGTGGAACGTGTGCGTGATGCGTTCGATCTCGTTCAGCTTTTTGGGTTGAAGGTCGAAGGCGTCGGCGAGGATTTCTTTGATAGGCTGGAATTCGGCGTCCTTGTGGACGTCCCCGTTGAAATCTCCTGCGATCATCATAAACGTCGAAGGATGAGCGTCGCGGTCTTTACGGATAATTGAAGCAGCCGCCTCCACTTGGGTGCGGCGAAGAATGCGACTTTCGGAGTCGCCATCTTTAGAGCGTTTGGATTTGAAGTGCGTCCCATAGAAAACGACAAGAGGGTCTTCAGCTTCTGCATTTTGGGAATCGGCCCAGATCCGAAGAGCCGGCAGGTCGCGCGAGAAAATTGGAATTTCTTGGCCTGTGACGGGATAGACGGCACGCGCATTGGCGTTGGAGTCGAGTTTGATCTTGAAGGGCAGATCTTTCTTTACGAGGTAAGCCACTTGGATGCCGCGCTTATCGTTGCCTGTGGAGAGCAGTACCTCGTAGCGATCTTTGAGATAGTCGCGAGCGTAGTCTTTGCATTTTTGAAGGTCTTCGACCTCCTGGAGCACGGCTACGTCGAGGTCGTTGTCGAGAATCGCGGCAGCCACGCCGAGTCTCTTTTCTTCGGATTTCAGCGCAGCGCCGTCGGCGCTTTGCGTGAGGTTGAGGGTGTTGTAGGTCCCAAAGCGCAGTTGGGTGAGCTCTTCGAGCGAACGCTTGCGAACTTGGACCCTGCCCGTTGCAGCCTCGACGAGTTCGCGCAGCGGAGCCGTGCAGGTCCGGGTCTCGGCCACTGAGCTCTGTGGAATTAAACTAAGAAAAACAGAAAGATAGAGGACGGTCAAAAGGGCGCGGCTAGAGAGTCGGGTCCCTGAAGGCATGGGGCACTATCGACGCTATAACGCCATGAGTCAACCGAAAAAGCTTCTCGTAAGTTCCCAGAAAGCTCTATCGACTGTCTTGAGGTTGCCCACAGCAGAAGCCAGCGGCACTCCTTCAACGTGATTGCCTTTGAAGGCTGCCATTTGACCCCATTTGCCCGAGTGAGCGAGGTCGGCAGCTGCGCTTCCAAGGCGCGTGCCGATCACGCGGTCCCAGGCTGTGGGTGTTCCACCGCGCTGTGTATGACCGAGGACAGTCACACGGCATTCGATACCGAGATTGTCTTCAAGGAGGTTCGAAAGCGCTTGGCCGATGCCACCGAGCTGTGGGCGACCAAAGGCGTCTTTGCGGTCCTTCGCGATGAAGTGGTCCTTGCCTTCGTAAACAAGCTTGGCGCCTTCTGCGACCACGACGATCGAGTACTGCTTGCCTCGGGCATGGCGCTGTTTGATGATGTCCTGAAGCTCTTCGACGCTCATGTCGTATTCGGGGACGAGGATCGCATCGGCTCCGCCAGCAAGTCCTGAATAGGCGGCGATCCAGCCCGCGTGGCGACCCATCACTTCAACGACCATCACGCGGCGATGGCTTTCGGCCGTTGTGCGCAAGCGGTCAATGGCCTCGGTTGCGACTTCAACGGCGGTATTAAAACCTACGGTGAAATCAGTGACGTTGATATCGTTGTCGATGGTCTTGGGGGCGCCGACAAGTCGCATGCCGCGCTCAGCGAGTTTATGGGACACGGTTAGGGTGCCTTCGCCGCCAACAGCCACGAGACCATGCAAACCAAGTTCCGCGAAAGAGTCGAAAGTGCGTTTGATCGTTTCTTCGTTTTTGAGAACATTGGTGCGCGAGGTGCCAAGCAGGGTGCCTCCGATGTGAACGATGCCGCTTACGGTGGTGTGATCGAGGTCCATGTAGCGTTTCTCAATGAGACCTTGCCAACCATCAAGAAATCCCACGACTTTATAGCCATGGAAGAGGCTACGCTTAGCGACAGCGCGAATAACCGCGTTGAGTCCCGGGCAGTCTCCGCCGCCTGTGAGCACTCCGATAAGTTTCGTCATATTCGAGCGAATATAGATACAATTCGTGGGTCAAGGCAACCCGCTCGGGTGTGAAAACTGAAGTTACGTACTGAGATGGGATGAATTTTCAAAAACTTTGCCTCGTAAATATGTGTGGAAGATTCTAGGTTGGGGACCACAATGCGAGCGCGTTATCTCTTGCCACGAGGGGATTCATTCGAAGTGCGCGTGGCGGATTTCACGCTTGGCAAAGATGCTCGCGTGGTCGAGGCATTCCGGATCGAGGCGCTCTCAGATCTCGGTCCTGCGAGTTCGCGCGACGAGGGTTTACCCTGGATTCACGCTGGTCTGTTTGATTCGCATTTGCATCTCACGTGGATCGGCGAGACCGAACGTCGGGTGGTGGCGGAGTCGTTCTCGAGTCTCCATAATTACCTCGAAGCTCTTAAGGTTTTTTTGAACCTCACGCCGAGAGACGAGATTTTGATTTCCTATGGTTTTGACGAAGAGCGCTTCGGACTCGCCCGTGACGATCTCAGAGACCAAGTGGGGGCCCTCCTCCCCGGCGATCGCAAATGGCTTCTCTACCGTGTGTGCGGTCATCTGGCCTGTGCGAGCCCTGCTTTGCTTGGCGAGTTGGGTCTCGATCCCAAGCAGACACTTCTCGATGACAACGGCATCCAGTCCTTGCAATCGCGTTTGCCTGCTCCCAAGAGAGAGACACTCAAATCAGATTTTTTATGCGCACAACGCAAAATGCTCGCAGCTGGAATCACCGCTATCGGAGACATGAGTCTCGATGAGGCTTTGATTCCTGCAATTCTTGAACTGCGATCCGAGGGACGTGTTGAGTTGGACTACCAAGGCGTCATGATCGACGACAAAAAAAAGGGTGGGTTCCTTGAGACCCCATTTTTGCATCGCGATGGCAGTCGACATTTTGAAATTCGGCATTGGAAACGCTATCTGGACGGCTCTTTTGGTTCGCGTACGGCGTGGCTTCGAGAGCCTTATGCGGACGGAGGCGATGCGAAAGGTCTGCGGCTTCACCAAACCGAAGAACTTATTGCGTCGGCGAGACAGGCTCTAAAAAAGGGTTTTGCCCTTAGCTTCCATGCGATAGGGGATGCTGCTCTGGAGCAGCTCATTGAGTTGAGCGCTGCGCTCGCACACGAAATGCGCCACATGAATCGCCAGGCAGGTCTTAATTTGCACCGGATCGAACATGCTCAGCTCATGGGAGATGATCAATTGCTTCGACTTAGGGATTTGGATCTTTGGACGATCTGTGTGCAACCCTATCATCGCGTGGCAGACGACTCTTTCATCACGAAGAGGCTGGGCGCGAAACGCCTACAGACGCAGGCCTATCGACTGGATTCGATCATTGATGCGGGCCTGCCCTTGAGTCTCGGTTCGGACGCTCCGATCACATTCTACGATCCATCGCGCACACTCGAATCTTGCCACACGCTTGATTTCGCAGAGGCACTTTGGATTTACACGACACGGGGTCGTGCCGTGCACGGACTTCCGTCGCGCGATATCACCCTCGGTGCGCGCGTGTGGCGCCTCGAAGCGCAGCGCGGCTGAGGCGTCAAGGCTCCAGCACCTCGCTGGCTTCCCTGCGACCTTTTTTTCTTGCACAATAAAAAGGTGGATCTACGGACTTTTCTGAGAGGTGCCAGCGGGATTGTTCTGTGCGGTCTCGCGTCCGCGGCTCTAGCCAAAACTGTCAAAACATCTAAAACGGTCAAAAAGTCCGCCGCGAAAGCTTCTCCGCTTCAGCCTCTCTCCGATGTTGAACGAGATTTTAGTCGCGCTGAGGAACTTTTTAAGTCCGGGCAGGAAGATGCGGCCATTGTGAGTCTCACAGATTTTCTCCGTCGCTATCCCGAAAGCGCTCGTGCTGATGATGCACAGTACATGATCGGCGAGGTCGAGTACCGTCGTCGAAACTTCGACAACGCTGTTCGTGAACTCAAAAAGACCTTAGACTATCGGAAGCGAGGGGGAGATCGCGTGGCCGATGCCTATTATCTGATTGGTGATTCGCTTTTGCGAATGGGCCATGCTGAAAAAGCGCGCATCGAGTGGGAAGCCCTCCGTCGCGCCTATCCCAAATCTCCAGCCGCCGGTCGCGCGGCGCTGAAAATAATGGAGCTTGATCAAAAATGAAATCGCTGAAAATTTTTCTAGCTTCGATGTTGATCGTATCGACCGCTAGCGCCCAAGAAAAAAATACGGGTGATAGTTTCCCCTTCGAGGACTTTCCCGATTTCGATGCGAGCGCCGATGAGTCTAAGAAAGCTACGACTGAAGAAGCTCCTGAAGAAAATCTGAAAAGTGCCGCGGCTCCTTCGATTCCAAAAAAGAAGAAAAAGCCGGAAGAAGAGATAGAAGAAGTTCCTCCCTTTAGCGACGAAGAGTTGGCTGCCACTGCGTCCGAGTCGGAGACTGCGCCGCCAATCGAATCGGCTCTCCCAGAGGAGAGCGCTCCACCCAAGGCTCAAGCCAAATCGGTCGTCGAAGAACCGGTTCCAGACGATGTGGTGACTCCTGCGCCCGATCAACTCACAGTCACGGCGCCCGCAGCACCAGACCCTTTGCTTTCACAACCCACCAACACCGAGGACTTCGGAGACGGACAAGAGAGCCTCATGTCCAGTGGCGCTGAGTTGCCCGACGACGTAAAAGCTCTCGAAGAGCGGCTTCAAAATGCAGAGGCGCAGTATGGTGAGGAGCGCGCCAGGCAAGAAGGACTTGGAGATCCCGGAGAGGGACTCGCACCTTCTGATAAATTCTCACGTGTTCCACTGCGTCCACCCATGAGCGACGCCAACTGGTTGCGATGGGCCGGACCGATGGCTCAGAAAGATTACAAGATCCGTCGAGGCGACAGTCTCTGGGCCGTGTCCGATCGCCTTTTCGGAAATCCCTATCTTTGGCCGAAGATCTGGCACCTCAATGCTCGGATCACGAACCCGCACATCATCGAGAAGGGCATGACCCTGAGTTTCAACCCTGGAAACCCGGGTTCCGCTCCCGAACTTGCGTTTCGTCCGGACTCTTCGGACGTGGGTAACGTCGGTATTCATCCTCTCACCAAGCTCGACAAGAAACGCACGCTTCTCGAGTTAATCGATGAAACTTTGCGCACTCAAATTTCAAGCTCGCATCCGCCCTTCCAGCACTTCATGCTCGACCGCAAGCCAGACGTGATCGGACGAATTCCTGATGCCCTCATGCGCACCGGTCGTAAGTTCCTCGTCGAAGGGGATCGCTTTCGGTTGAATTTGGGCGACGGAGTCTACCCGATCGTGAAAATGACCGCCGTTACGGAAAACTTCGTGCGCGGTTATCGCGTGCGCTGGACGGGGCTTGTCTCAGTTCGCGATCGGCAAGCTGAAATCGTCAAAGCCTTCACTGAAATCGAGAAGGACGATGAGATCGTCAATCGCCGCTTCCAGCTCTCGCCCCTTGCTGTTCACAAGGACATCATTGGTCCAGAATACCGCAATGAGACGGCTATTGTTACGCTCGATGAAGGGGCGCAGTCGCAGGGTGCTACAGGTCAGATGATGGGCGTGCTCTTCCCAGGCATCGGTCTCGGGCCGCGACCTGGTGCGCTTCTCGAAGTCCAAGTCGGCGCGAATCGGAAGGTCCAGGCCCTACTCATCGATCGCGATCAGCGCTTCGGCACTCTCTGGATTGTGGAAAGCGAACAAGAGATGACGACGGACGACAGGCTATTCTAGGACTCGCTCTCTAGGAATGCTCTTCGCAAGGGCCTGAGGATGACTCAAGCCCGTCTTGTCTCTCTCGAAGAATATTCTCTCTCCTTGTCCGAATTGCAGAGGCAAAACGAAAAGGAGCTGCCTTCGCGCCATGTTTGGCTCCGGTCCGAAGATTCGAATCTTGGACTCCCCGGTGCTCGTCGAAAATTTTCGGTGGCAATCGTCGGAACCCGCAAACCTTCGGAATACGGGTTACGAGTCACTGAAGAACTTGTGAAGCGCCTTTCTGTCTATGATGTTTGTGTGATCTCAGGCGGTGCGTTTGGTATCGACCGCATCGCGCACGAAGCCGCTCTCGAGCGAGGGCTCTCCACGAAGGCGTGGCTCGTGGGTCCGATCGATGATCCTAACCCCCGCTCTCATCGCCAACTCTTTGAGACGATTGAAAAGTCACCCGGCTCTGCACTCCTTGTTCCAGGGCACCTCAACGACCCCAATTGTGGTCTGCGCACGCGTCTAGGGGCTTCGGCCTGGCTCGCACGCAATGCCTGGACCAGCGCCGATGCCGATGCCGTAATCATTATCGAGGCTCATGCAAAATCAGGCACTTGGCAGACCGCCAAGGACGCGGACACTTTGCATAAGCCCTGCTTTATCGTGCCCGGCTCGATCTTCACAGCATCTTCATATGGAACAAATAAAATGATTTCAAGTGCTTGGGGTCAGTTGGTCTGCGACCTCGGCGAATTGACGGAAACCTTGGTTGTCCTGGCGGGTCGGGGTTCCTATAATATTAATAAGGGCTCGAAAAAGGGGCCGACCCTGAATGGCGGTTTAGAGAAATTTCTCTTGACCCCGTGAGTCAGGCGGGAAGGAGGGAAGATGGATCCTCGAATCATGGACGCTGTTGGATTTATCGGCCAGTTCGTTTCGGATCATTGGGAGGCGATGTTTGGTCAGGACGACATCAGCTACGCTCTCCAAGATCAGGGCTTCTCGTCGGAGGAGATCACCCGCGCTTTCCGCTGGATCGAAGATCACACACTCGGCGAAGCCGCCCAGACAAAGCGCAAACCCACCGATGCGCCACGTATTCTTCCGCCCTCGCGCGTTCTTGGGACCATTGAAGCCATGAAGATCTCGCCGCGCGCTTTTGGTGTGCTTGTAGGAATTTATGAACGCGGTGTGCTGGATGTGCTTCAGTTCGAAGAAGTGATTGAGCGCGCGATGAAGACGCCTGGCGATTCCGTCAGTTCACGTCAAATGAAACGCCTCGCGGCCCTGACGCTCTTCAACCGCGTCCAAAACGAGTGGCGCGACTTCCTGCATTCAAAGAGTACGCTCATCCAGTAACATTCTACTTGTGCCTTTTCGGGCTTGCCCACACAATGGGCCCTAGAGATGCCTGTTTCAACCCGTCGACCGTTGAAGCTTTTGGTTTTCGTGTGCTCGCTGCTTGGGCTCGCAGCAATCTTTGTGAGTCTCGGACTTTTTAGGGGAATGCGCATGAAGCGCTTCAGGCTCAGTGTGTTTGCGAGTTGGTCGCGTTGGATCCTAAGAGTTTTTGGGATTCAAGTGTCGGACAATCCTTTCAATCATCCCGAGCACCAAGGCGCGCGAGTTATCGTGGCCAATCATGTGAGCTATCTCGACATTCCGGTGCTCGCGAGTCTGGGGCCCACAGTCTTTCTTGCAAAAAAAGAAGTCTCCAAGTGGCCCCTTATGGGTTGGCTTGGCAGTTGTCTCGGAATGATATGGGTCGATCGTTCAAGTCTACGTTCGCGTGCACAAGCAATACGCGACATTCGCATACAGATCGCAAGCGGCATCAGTGTCGTAATTTTCCCCGAAGGAACCACGAGTGACTCGGGCCCTCTGAAGGGCCGTGTGCCATTTTTTGCAGGTGCCTTCCGCGTGGCGCGTGATGAACAAGTTCCCGTTGAAATGTTTTATCTCGACTACAAGCCGCTCGACCAGTGCGCGTGGCTAGGTGATGATTCTTTTGGGGGACATCTCTGGGACTTTCTTGCGCTTGAAAGAGTCCACGTAAAGGTGCGCCGCGAGTGGCTCTACCGCATCGAGAATCGAGGCGCGCAGCGTGAGGCCTATTTGTGGTCGCGTGGCTGGCTCGTTGAAGGCGGTCACGGCTTTATGTGCGCACGAAAAAAGGGAGCTTGGGCGCTCTGAGAGAATGAAGATGGACAGCTGGGACACAGATAAAACACTTTTGAAAATTTTGGACGAACTCCAGAACGTGCACGATTGCCACACGGCGATTCTTTATGGTTCGCGTGCTCGCGGCGACGCAAACGATACAAGCGACTACGATGTCATCGCGTTACGCGACAAGGATGCAAACATTGTTGTCGCGAAACTCGTGGACGGGGTCTACTGTGACGCTTTTGTTTACAGTGACGCTTACGTCGAGGCCCACACATCGGAATTTTTGCGTCTGCGCGCAGGCAAGGTTCTTTTTCAGCGAGGGCATCTCGGAACAAAGCTCATTTCAAAAGTTGAAGCGCTCTACCGGAAGGGACCAACGCCTCTCCGGGCTGATGAGATTCAGCAGCGAAAAACTTGGATCGACAAGACTTTCGGACGCATGCTCCGCGGCGACCTCGAGGCGCACTACCGCAGACATTGGCTGCTGTTTGACCTGCTCGAGAACTATTTTCATTTGCGCGGTCTCTGGTACCGCGGCCCCAAGGAGAGTTTTCGCTATCTCTCTGAACATGATCCGAAGGCGCTCGGGCTCTTTGAAGACGCGATGGACCCTAAGGCGCGCGACTCCGAAATTCGCAAGCTTTGCGAACTCGTCAAAGACACACGGGGCTTTGAGCCGCGAGTTGCTCCCGTTTAAAAGCCCGAATAAATGTTTAAAAGTTTGAAAATCCAACGGGAGTTTAATAGTCTTCAAACAACCGCAACGGGCCAAGGTAGCACAGCGGTAGTGCACCGCTTTCGTAAAGCGGGGGTCGGGAGTTCGATTCTCCTCCTTGGCTCCAATTTTCCCACTCACTTTTGCGCCCCAGCTGCGTTGGTCAGTTGCTTAGATGCTCGGGCTTCAAGACTTGCCCCGAAGGGCAACTCTTGCCGCTCCGGCACCGGCTCACGGCCTTCCCGTCTTGCTGGGACGCAAAATGGAGTGGGAGCCCGTTTGGGGCTGAGTCGATACCTCTACGGACTCCAATCAGTTTTCCGTTAAAAGGTACGAGGGCAGCCGCTACCTAGAATGCGGTGACAGACTCTTTCGCCATCCCAGCATTTGGAAGATATTTTTCCAGTAAAAAGCCAAAAGAAAAATCTCCAAAACGAGCAGGACGTAGCTGTGCCAAAGTCCGACCGGGCTGAGGGATGAGTGAAAGACCCAGACACTCAATGTGACAGGCGCCAAGAGCAACACTGCGAGCTGTCCCATGGATCCAAGAATTAGCAGAAATCCGCCGATGATCTCGCCGAAGTGAATCACCGTCCACAAGATGCCGTGAGCCTTGAGATTATCAACGACATCTACGCCCTCGGGAGAGATTCGCTGCATTGGGAATATGTCGAGCAGGCCATTCAATCCCGACAACAGAAAGATCACACCGATGAGAATGCGCGGAAATTCAAACTTGATTCGATCGAGGGTCATTTTTCTCATCCATAACAAACTGCAAGAAGCACTCCGCGCGGGAGGCCCGTAAAATCAGGAAAAGCCTATTTCACAAGTTCCCGATGGGGCAATTTTTCTGGATCTGAGTCATTTTGTCATCGAGGGGAAAGCTCCCTCAATTGTCTCCATCATCGTCGTCTTGGTCTTCGCTCTCTTCGTCTTCATCGTCGGGACTGTTCTCGAGGTGTTCTGCAAAAGCTTCCATAAAAAGTGGGAGCAGCGCGTGCAGTTGAGGGCGCAGTGCGGAAGGGGCGTCCACTACGCGGACCACTTTTTCGGAGAGGGGCTCGTCGTCGCGGTCAAATTGGGTGCGGCGGTAGAGAAGATTGAATTCGCCGTACTCAGCCCAGCCGAGCTCATGATCCACGTCGGTCGCAAGATCGCCTTCGATCTCGATGCCTTCCCAGTACTCAGTCTTGGGGCCTTGATGGCGCAGGAGCTCTTCGAGCTTGAGGACATCTTTCGTGAGAGCGTCGTTCGGCGGAGCGGAATTTTTCATGGGCTCAAACTAGCACTCATTTCTTCAATATCATCCTGCGCGGCGGAACTTGTCTGGCTGCTTCGACGGTCGCGAGTTCGCGATTCGCTTGGGTTGCGTCAGTGAGGTCATTGGGTTTACGGACTGCACGCCCATGCTTCAGGGTGCACCGGTACAGCTCCACTCATCAATTCAGTGTCTTCGGGAGCTCAGCTTTTTCGGGTATCTCTTGGAGAATCTACAGGGCGAGATAGCCAAAAAGAGAATGGCCAACAAGTGACGCGGATGGTCAGTTAGGAAATTAACAGGTACCAGTATTCTTCTTCCATGATTTTAAAGGAATCGGCGAGGATCACGAAGACGAATTGGCCAGTTTTAGGAGGGGCGGGCAGGTCGAGCTCAGGACTCTCTTCGAGGAGCTCGGTCCATTCGTAGAGGCAAAGTGCCGCTTCCATAACCCCATTATAACCGTCGTGGCGTTTTCAGATGTGAATTATTCTAGACTCAGGGTGAAGATTTTTTGTCGATGCGGTGGGTCTTGGGCGGCTGCAAGTGTGATGCCACTTTGGGTGTGAGGGGCGCCGAGTCGCAAACGAATTTCTTGCGAAGTTTCATTAACACCTTCGGGATCTTGGTCGATAAGTACGCATGATCTCACCGCTCCAGCATCACGAAGACGCTCAATGGGATGAGCTCGTCCGACTCAACCGAAAGTCTTCACTCATGAGTCTCGTTCTTGTGGCCGTCGTGCTTGTTTTAGCAAATGGATTTCCCATTGCCCGTCCTGGATTTATACAGATCATAACCGGACTCGCTGTGGCGTATTTTGGGGCGCTCCGATACGTCCTCACGCGGGCGCTCTCGGTCCCTTCTCGTCGTCAGAAGATGCTCGTGGGATTCTTCCATCTGTCGACGCTAGCAGAAGCCCTTTCTTGGGCTGCTCTCGTGAGTGCCGTGAGTCATTGGGACCAGGAACGCGCAAGTCCTGCGATGCTAGCGATCATGTTGATGCTTGGCATTTCGACATCGTCCTCGGCCTCTCTCTATTTACGTCCAAAACTTTTGCTCACTTACCTCGTCGCATTTTTTGGAGGTACCCTCGCGTACTTTCACTATGTCGGAGGCCAATCGTTTCATCCCTACCTGACTCCTATTGCTGTCATGTTTCTTGTGTATCTTATGAGCATTTCAAAGACACAGCAGAAGATTCGACTGGAGCTATTGCGTTCTCAAACGCAGGTTCTAGTTCAGAACGACGTCTTGCAGCTCATTATCGACGACGCGCCCGTGATGGTAGCTCTACTCAGTGACACGGGTCGTTTTCAGTATGCCAATAAGCACTTCGAAAAAGTCTATGGACTGCAGGCCCAGAATATTGTGGGCATGTCGGTGCACCGGCTGCTTGAGCAAGATGTCTCGTTGAATGTGGTTCGGGACTTTGTGCGCTCGAGCAAGATTCACTTTGAACAGAAATTGGTCCTGGGAAGTGGGGCAGATGCCAAGTCGTTCTGGGTCGTTCAACTCCGTTCCCCGGACAACACGCTCGTGCTTTGCTATTGGCTTGATCTGAGTCAGTACGAAGCCTCCAAAGGGGCACAGGCCCAGAAAGAGCTTCAGGCGATTGAGGCCAAGAAGATTCAAATCCTTGGCGAATTTTCCGAGCATATCTTCCGTGAACTCAACCGCCCTCTTGCTCTGGTCTGGGGCAATTTCCGCAAGATCGAAAGATCTCCGATAACCGACAAGATTGAAGCGTCTTTGCAGAGGCTCGTCGTACTTGCCAAGTCGCTTCGTTCGATGGCGAACCTTCAGGGCAATGGAGAAGGGGGCGCTAAAGGTTTCAAGGTGGGCGATCTAATTGATCAAAGCGTGGCAGCGGTTAAGGTCCGCTACGACGAGCTGAAGATCGGTCTCGAAGTCGTGAACCCAGAGCCTGGTCTGGTTCTCGTGGGATCGATGATGTGGGTTGCGCAGATTCTCGAAAATCTGCTGATGAACTCGGCTGATGCCCTTAAAGAAGTCCCAGATTCGCGCGTTAAGATCGCGGTTTCTCGAAGCGACTCGGGAGCTGAAATTTGGGTTCAGGACTCGGGTAAAGCTCTCGGAATCGCCATGCGCGAAAGAATCTTTGATTCGTTCTTCACGACCAAAGCCCCTGGAGACGGAATGGGTATCGGGCTTAGTCTGTCGCGCGAGCTGGCGACCCGCATGGGAGGGTCGCTCGAATTCAAGGAAACTCCCGAGGGCACCAATGGATTTTCTTTGAAGCTGCGCAGCCTCGTTTCCGACTCCCTCAAGGACTCCAAATCCTCCTCCTCCCAAGACGCTGCTTAGATGCTATGATGCCGAGCTAAGATGAGTCTTGCGCAACTCGCTCAAATATCCACCATTGTTCTCGCTTTGATTTTTGGAACTGTCGCCCTCCAGGGTGGTCAGGGTGTTTTGCTACCGCTTGTCTTGGCGCTTCTGATCTACGCGCTGGTGCTTCCTGGAATAGATTTTCTCATGCGCCGCTGGAATTTTCCCCGTTGGGCTGCGGTCCTCTTGTCGGTGCTGGTGGTTTTGGCTGTTACGGCACTCGGGCTCG
>CAMCVE010000004.1 GCA_945881775.1 Bacteriovorax stolpii | reverse complement strand
TCCTGAGCGAGATGAGCACCGCTCTCAGTGAAATGCTCCAAGACCCCGGCCGATTGAGACGCGCACCGGAAACAGGATAGAGACCTGGCGCGCAAAGAGACTTACACCCTGAGCCGCGTGGCCCGCAGAACCCAAGGACGAAGAAGAACTTAGAAGACCGCACACGACCCAGGGAAACCTGGAAGCTAGAAAAGAAAGCGAGACCCTAGAGACAACGACAATCAGCCGCCCTAAGAACCCAACGAATCGAACGCTCGGGGGAGAGTTCATCAATTGATTCGGGAAGGTCCAAAGGGCGAGAGTCCCAAGAAAAAGGTGTGGGGTCCGAGACGACCAACCACAAACGAGCCCTAAGGAATCTGACTTGACCCTGCGGGCCCCACACCTTTAAGTTTCAGCTCGTGAGCACCCCACACCTCGACCCGCGCAGCCCTCCAGAGCCCCTCATCCTTGCTTCGACCTCCCGCTACCGCAAAGAGCTCGTCGAGCGCCTGCATCTCAAATTCGAAACCCGCGCGCCGCTCGCCGATGAAGCGGCCCTCAAGACCGAGTGGACGCCGCTAGGCCTCGGCCCCGAGAGGCTCGCCGAGCGCCTTGCAATCGCAAAAGCAGAGAGCCTCAAAGCCACCTGCCCTGGCGCCTGGATCATCGGCTCAGATCAGCTCGTCGACCTGGACGGTGAGATACTTGGTAAACAACCCGACTTTAGGAGCGCCTGTGACCAGCTCATGAAACTCTCAGGGCGCGAGCACCGCCTCATAACAGCCGTCGCACTCGCCCACTCCGCTCACAAAACCGAGCTTTTCACCGACATCACCCGCCTCAAGTTCCGCTTGCTCACGCGCGAGGAGATCGAGCGCTATGTCGAGACCGAGAAACCCTACGACTGCGCAGGGACTTATAAAATCGAAGGCTTAGGGATAAGACTTCTCAAGTCGCTTGAGACCCAAGACCCCACAGCAATCATCGGCCTGCCGCTGATTCGACTCTCCGATGAACTGCGCTTGAGAGGCTATGCCCTCTAGTGGCATAAGCACTCTATGCTCACAGCTCGCCCGCGCCGCAATCGCCGAAGCCCTTTCCTCAGAGACCTCGTCGAAGAGACGCGCCTCCAATCGCAAGACTTCATCTGGCCCGTCTTCATCAAAGAAGGCCAGAACCTCAAAGAAGAAATCTCGACCCTACCCGGCGTTTTCCGCATGAGTCTCGATGTGCTCGCTGAAGAAGTCTCGAAGCTTATGGACCAGGGCCTGCGCTCCATCGCGCTTTTTCCGGTGATCCCCGATGCGCACAAGAACTCGACGGCCTCCGAGGCCCTCAACCCCAAGGGCTTCCTCCCCGAAGCGCTCCGCAAACTCAAGAAACTTTTCCCCGAGCTCATCATCGTGACCGACGTGGCTCTTGATCCCTACTCGAGCGACGGCCACGACGGCCTCGTCCAAGACGGCATTGTTGTGAACGATGCCTCCCTCGAAGTGCTGGCCAAAATGGCCGTCGTGCAAGCCGACGCCGGCGCCGATCTCGTGGCTCCTTCGGACATGATGGACGGACGCGTGGCTGCGATTCGTCAGGCGCTGGATAAAGCGGGGCACCACGATGTGGGCATTCTTGCCTACACGGCGAAATACGCCTCGAGCCACTACGGTCCCTTCCGCGAAGCACTCTCGAGCGCGCCTCGTTTTGGCGACAAGAAAACTTACCAAATCAATCCCGCAAACGCGCGCGAGGCGCTGCGTGAGCTCAGCCTCGATGAGTCCGAAGGCGCCGACATCGTGATGGTGAAACCGGCACTGGCTTATCTCGATATCATCTACCGCTTGCGCCAGAACACCACGCTTCCTGTGGCTGCCTACCAAGTGAGCGGTGAGTACGCGCAAATTGAGATCGCCGCGCGCGCAGGAGCGCTGGACCGCGAGCGCGCGATTGTCGAATCACTCACAGCTATTCGCCGCGCAGGCGCCGATATTATTTTGAGCTACTACACGCCGTGGATTCTCGGGCATCTCGCAGAGAAACGCTAAGACGCGCGTTCGATCAACAAATCAAGCTTTGTGAAAGCTCGCACGGCCTAGGCTTCGAGCTTGGGCCGCTGAAAGATGCGACCCTCGAGATCAGGCATGAGGCGCCTTCTCGGTCGTGCGGCGAATCACAGCGAGTGTCATGCGACTCACACAAACGAGTTTTCCATCTTGCTCGACGCGCGTCTCCCAAACTTGGGAGCTGCGACCCACATGAACCGGGCGAGCCGTGCCCACCACAAAACCCTCGCGAGCCGAGCGCACGTGGTTGGCGTTGATCTCTTGTCCCACACAATATTCGTTAGGAAAATCTACAGTCCAGTTGCCCGCCGTGCTCATGATCGATTCGGCGAGCAGAACCGAGGAGCCCCCGTGCAAGAGACCCAGAGGCTGCCGGGTGCGCTCGTCGACGGGCATGGTGGCTTCGATAAAATCAGGCCCCACGCGCGTGCACACGATTCCCATGTGCGTGACGGCTGTTCCCCGACAGCGGTCATTGAAATCAGCCGGCGTGTAGTCCTTTTTCCAAATCTTGTGAGTCATTAACAATCCTAGCCTTTAGAGCTTTGCAAAATTTTCATCGAAGAGTTTTTTCAGATCGCGAGACTTTTCAACGTCGCCAAGGCCCATATGCTCAGAGGCCACGCCCTCACACGAAGTTGGAACACGGAAACCAAAGACCGGGTGCTGGACCATAGGACTCTTCGCAAGAGCGCCTGACTGAATCGCCGCTAAAAGCGCTCGGCTGACTTTGAGCGGGAAGCGCGCGCCCACACCGTAGCCCCCGCGAGTCCAACCCGTGTTGAGGAGCCAAACCGTCGCGCCCGCGGCTCGCACTTTCTCGACAAGCAGATCGGCGTAGAAGCTTGGAGGGCGAGGCATAAACGGCGCTCCAAAACAGGCACTGAACGCCGCGCGAGGTTCTTTCACGCCCAGCTCGGTGCCTGCGACCTTGGCCGTGTAACCCGACATAAAGAAATAGCGTGCCTCATCTTCACTGAGCTGAGCAACAGCAGGCAGCGCTCCAAAAGCGTCCGCCGTGAGGAAGACCACCGTGCGCGGTGCCTGGGCATGACAACCTTGATCGAAGACTTTTGATATTGCAGATAAGGGATAGGAGCCGCGCGTGTTTTCAGTGAGACTGCGATCCGAAAAATCGACCTCGCCGCCGGCACCCATCACCACGTTTTCGAGAATGGCATGAGACGATGCCACGGCCCTAAAAATTTCAGGCTCCCGCTCCGCAGTGAGATCGATGAGTTTGGCGTAGCAACCGCCCTCGAGATTGTAGAGTCCTTTGGCATCCCAAATGATTTCGTCGTCGCCAATGAGAGCCCGTTCAGCGCTCGCAGACAATGTCGTTTTGCCTGTGCCTGAGAGTCCAAAGAGAACACAAGACGAGCTGCCGTCGTCTTGTGTGTTTGCAGAGGCGTGCATCGGAAACGAGGCGTATTCTGGCGCCCAGTAATTGCAAGTTGTGAAGACAGATTTCTTGATCTCGCCGGCATACGCCGTCCCAACAATACCCACCTCGCGCCGAGCGAGGTCGAGCACGATGAGCGCCTGGTCCGCGTAACCCGCGAGCAAGTCCGAAGCGCGCGCATCGGGCAAATGCCACACGCGAATCGGAGCACCTCGCTCCGAACGCTCGAACGAAGTTTGACGGAACATATTAAGACAAAAGGCCAAATGCCAAGGACTCGAAGAATGCACTTCCACACCAAAAGGTCCTGCAAAGCCCGTGAAGCAAGCCGCGCCCGCGAGTCGTTCGCGCAGTTTCCCAAGCAGCACATCGGTGTCCGCTGGACTCAAAGCACGATTCACTTTGCCCCAATCGATGCTCTCGTGAATCTCCGGACGATCCGCAATAAAACGCTGTTCCGTACAGCGCCCGGTGAACTTGCCGGTGGAAACTGCAAAAGCTCCAGCCGAAGTCTTTTTACCGGTTCCGGCTGAAAGAGATTTTTCAATCAAGGACATGAAATTGAGTTGAGTCATTGCCCAATCTTAGATCGGGTTGGCACACGTGGCAATGTGGCCTAACCTTAGAACTTAGAGGCAAAGAACTTGGAAAAATCCAAAAAGAAGAAGAAAACGTGGGGCTACCTGCTCCTATGGTTCGTGATGCCGTTTACAGCTTTCATGGAGCTTGAAAAACTCTTCACGGACGACGAAGACCCCAAAGACATGGACGACGACCCCGAAATGGGCAAGGTCTCAGCCCCTATCGATACGACTCAAGAACCAGCGCAGCGCCCAGGCACTGCGAAGCCCGATAAAGCGTGACTCGTCGACCCGCCGCAAAAGGCAGAGTCGCGGATTCAGAAGCTCGGGAGAGCCGTAGCATGGAATCGGTCTGCATCTCGGCCCGCACTGTAAGACGCATAGGATCCTTAAATCCGAATTCAATTTCTAAATGGTCTACCGGTCCAAAGAGCGCCGGCTTTGCGACACACCATTCGACACGCGACGTGAGACACGAAGAGCTCGAGAGGAATTTGTCGGCGGGAGCAACAACGAGCCACTGCTTTGAAAGATCGCAGCCCACAACCACCGACGTTGCCGGCACGCCTTTGATCGCCTCGAGATTCTTATGGGCGCCAGGATAAAAATTAATGAGACCTGCGTGTTCTGCCAAGACTTGCTGAGACTCGTCGATCACATAGCCTTTTTGTTTCACACGCGAGAGCGACTTGGTGTCGATGAGCGAGCGAAGCTTCTCAAAGTCCGCAAGTCGGGAGTTTTCATCGGCAATGGGCTCACCCTCTGCAGCGATCGAGTGCTTGACTGCGAGCTTGGAGAGTTCCGAGAGCTTGAGGTATCCGAGCGGAAGAAACAAGGAAGCAAAACGTTTTCGAGTCGCATGCGCCAGCCAAGCACTTTGATCGTGCTCCACGTCGCGCGACCTCCACAAAGAGGGTTCAGAGTCCCCTTCTGCTAAGACTCGAGCGCGGTGCCCAGTGGAAACCTTCGTGATGTTTTGAGAACGCGCCCATGCGATAAGGTGCGGCACCAAAAACTCTGAATCAAAGAGTCCCCTCAGATCAGGAACCCAGAATTGTCCGAGTGCTCTTAGGCCCTGAGCTTGGAGCCAGGCATCTGATTCGCGAATGAGATCGACTTCTGTGTAGTCCCTGGCCTGGGCCTTCGCCCAAGGGCCCGGACCTGTCGAGGCATCGTCCCAACCAAAAAGAGCATTCACCTCTGGCGAAAAAAGAAAATGCACGTAGCGAAGACGCGCCCCTTGTTCTTCAGCAATAAGCCCCGAAAGACGAGAGAGCTTCGCGGTGCGAGAAAGCGCGACGGCCACCGTCTCGGGCACGCTCCCGAGCTTCATGCCACAAGCCTTTTCATCGCATCAACAAACAAAGCGAGATCTGTTTCCTTAAATCGCGCCGGCATCGAGACGCGAAGGAAAGAAGTGCACTCGGCCTCAGAGTATCCGAGTGCCTGCATTACGTGAGAGGCTGCCGCGATTCCTGACTGACAAGCACTCCCGCTCGACACACACACTCCGTCCAGATCGAGGCGTTGAAGCATGAGATCTGAGCGCATGCCGTCCACGACGAGCGCGAGTGTGTTGGGAAGACATTCGCTGAGCTCCGAAGCTTCCAGTACGCGCACACGACCCAGCGGTTTGAGGGATGCGATCAATTTATCTTTAAGCCGCATCCACTCGTCGCGCATAAAAACGCCATTCTCTTTCCACTCTTGTAGCGCCTCAAACCACGCCAGCGCACTCCAGAGTGATTCCGTGCCTGCACGTAGCCCAGACTCCTGAGTGCCTCCGATGAGTAAAGGCTTCAAGGGAGCCCCAGCCGCGCGCCAGACGGCACCAAGCCCTGGAAGCGAGCCCAATTTGTGTCCTGTCACAACGCAGTAATGACTCGTATAAAGAAGTTCCTTCAGAATCTGGGGATCTGACTTGCCGACACTCTGCACAGCATCCCAAAGAACACGCACCCGCGGACGCGCCGCAAGCATCTGCTGGAAGCGGCCGATGTCGCGCCGTCTCAGCAGGGGAAAACCTGTTTCGTTGTTATGGGTTTGAAGCACGAGGAGCACTTCGGTGTCTGGCGACACCTCCCGTAAAGCGGACTCAAGTCTCTCCAGATCAAGCTCGCCGCTGCGACGAACAGGCAGCCGCTTCGCCTCGGGAATACGCTTCGCGCAGAACTTGAGTACCGCCGAATGTTCAATCTCGGAACACCAAACTTGCCAGCCTTCGACGAGCGCCGTGTAGAGCACAGTGTTGAGACTTTCCGTAGCTCCCGAAGTAAAGGTCCAACCCGTGACCTCGAGTCCTGTGGCGAGGCCCAGCTCCTCGCGCAAAGAAGAGAGAAGTTTTCGCGAACGCCGTCCCGCCACGTGAAGGCTGGAGGCGTTTCCAAAACTCTCCGTTTCGAAACTGCGTGCCATGTGTGCGCGGACCCGAGCGAGAAGTGGATGCGAAGCGTTTGCGTCAAGGTAGACTTCAGGTTTCACTTGTTCAGTTGTAGGTCTTGTTGCTTAAGACGGCAAGCCCCGTGCCCTTGATTGAAGCTAGGAGAGCCCCTAAACTAAGATCCATGCGCGCTTTGGGTTTTGTGCTTTTGACTCTGGTCCTAGCCAACCCAGCCCGGGCTCAAATCACAAGCTCCGAGGGCAGCGGGAAGCTCCCCGTAAGGATTGCCTTGGGCGCTAACTTCGGACTCTTTTCTCAGGTCCCTGACCTTCGCTATCGTCGAGACGTCTACGAGGATCTCTTCGGCGACCGCAAAGGTGTCCCCGACCAGCGCTATCGTTTCCTCGCTCAAAACTTCAATCTCGATTTTCTGCTGCAGAATGAAGGCGGCTACTCATCGGGACTTCAAGTCGCGATGGGATTTCGAAACGCCATGGGCGGCGACAACACCAGCCCCGAAGGCTCTGAGTTTTCGGGGCTCCGCATCGCTCACAAACAAAGTTTTGCGGAAGGACTTTTTCTCGTCACACTCGGATACGGTCTCCTCAGAAGCGACCTGCTGCGACTCCACGCGCGCCACCACGAATACCGGATTCGGTTCGACTACGTGCCCAATCCCAAAGCCCTCAATCCGCTTGAAGCGCCCTTCTTCGTGCGCGTTGGCCCTGAGGTCATCTTCGCCTCGCCCACCGGAGCAGACCGCGCTGATCGCTACGGCCTGCAATGGGCTATAAACATGCTCGTGCGCTACCAGGGTTCATTTGGAGATGACATGCCGGCGAGCCTCGGGCTACAAGGTCTTTTCCGTCGCATTGATTTCTTTGAGATCGGCACTACGCGAGAAGGTGGCGCAGGGCTTCTTTCGCTTTCGCCAGTTTCAGAATTCCTAGTGATGCAAAACCTGTGGTTAGGGCTGCGCCTGGATCTCCCCGTGCTTCGGCCCAAAGGGCGTGAAGAAGCGTTCTCGGATGCCGAAATCCCCGGCCTCTACGGCGGCACCTTTCAGTTTTTCCTGAGGACCGCGACCTTCTGAAGAATTCGGTCCTCATCGGGCTCTTCGCCTGCAACAAGCATTTCTTCTCGAATATCATCGGCGAGTTGCTTGAGACGTCTCACTTCGGGTCCAGAAGATATTCCAAAGTGCTCCATGATTTTTGATCCCGAAACGGCGGAGTGGGCAGGTTCTGGAACGCGCGCCGCCTCATCGAGCCAGGCGCGCAGTTTCGGCAGGTGCTCGAGCCTTGGCTGACCCCCTGGACCCAGCGAGGCCCGGGAATCGGCTTCAATAAGTTGCAAGAGTTCGTCTAAGACAGGTCCTGCGTCCCGGCGCAGTTTGCGAGCGGGACGAGCGGATTTCCAAGCGACTGCGTCGCCGCCACGCAAATGCAGGGCCACCAAAGCGAGCACTCGCTCGCGCAGAAGTTTTGGAAACTTCCATTTCTCGAGCCAGAGTCCGGCGATCTCAGTGGAAACCTTTTCGTGCAAAATAAAACTCACCCGCTCGCCTTTCACTTCGCGTGTGGCGGGCTTGCCCGTATCATGGAGAAGTGCGGCGAGCTGGAGCTCAGGCGTGCGCGGAGCTAGTTCCATGACCGCAAGAGTGTGCACCCAGACGTCGCCCTCGCTGTGATAGAGCGAATCTTGACCGCAGCCAATCATCGGTAGAAACTCCGGAAAGATCAGGCCTAAAACTCCGCGCGCACGCAGGCTTTCTACAAAGGGCGCCAGGCCCCCTGAAACGGCAACTTTCAAAATTTCGTCGCGCACACGCTCAGCGCTCAAGATCGACACACGCGGAAATTCCGTGTCAAAAGCTTGCCAAAGCGCGGGATCCACATCAAAACCGAGCTTCGACTGAAAACGCAGCAGCCTCAGCATGCGCAGCGGATCGTCAGCAAAAATTTTTGCAGGATCGACCTCGGGATGCGCCGCAAGTCGATGCTCCTTCAGATCGAGGAGTCCACGGTGAGATGGATCCAAAATATTCCGCGAGCGAAGATCCCAGTAGAGCATGTTCACAGTAAAATCCCGACGAGCGCAGTCCTCTTTCAAATCTCCAAAGCGAGTCACACGCTGCCGCGTGTTCGGATCGGGAAACATTTCTTTTTGAGTGTCGGCGATCTGAATTTCGACTTGAGAGAACCCGAGAGACTGGGCAAGCGCAGGCGCTAGCTTCACGACGAGCTGCCAAATGGGATAACCTCGTCCGAGAGCATGAGGCTCACTTGCACGCTCGCCCCAAAAAAGGGAGAGATGCCTGGCCAGGCGCTCGGCCCCGCCCTCGAGCTCGATCACGACATCGAGATCGGGACCCACCCGGCCCTCGCGCAAATAGTCGCGCACGGATCCGCCCACGAGGCAGATCCGCGAATGTGAAATATCGAAATGGTAAAGTCCCTCGCTCAGAAATTCCCAGAGCGGGGGACGAGTCTCGGTTTGCTTCACACTATCTAGCGTCGCTGAGTTTTCAGCCAGTCGTCAAGCTGCGGCCAATAAACGGTGTCCTGGACGACACGCGCATCGGGATCAAGGTAGTTGTAAGACACTCCATAAGTGCCACGCTCGAATTCGACGATCCACTCGACGTATTCGAAAATTTTGTGACCTTGCTGAGCGTCGATTTCGATTGTCTCACCAGGGGAGGCATCGAGACCTTGAGCGAGGATCCACCAGCTACCATCGTGACGTTTCACGAGCACGCGATAGGTGATGCTCTGGGTCCAGCCGTCAGACATGCTCTGCACGTCGAGATAGGCAAAGTTCTTGTCGAGATTGAGCTGAAGTTGGAACTCTCCGAAGTGAGGGTAGACCGAACCGTTGTCGAGGACCCTGTTTAAAACAACAGACTCCGAGAGGCGATCGCGATTGAGCCCTGCGGCGGCCGACTTGCGACCCACGGAACATGCACTGCCCATAAGGAGTGTGCTCCCAAGAAGTGCTGCATGAATAAACTGTCTCACTGAAAGTTCCATAAACCTCTACCCCTACCCGATGTTTTGCAGAGAGCATGCCACCCAAGTTAAGAATTGATTATCGCAAGGATTTCTCTAAAAACCTGCTCGTACAAGCTGACTAGAGTTGTGACACACAAAACCGAATTTCCTAAGGGATTCTGATGCTTAAGCCTGTCAACAAGAAGGGCTGACGGGTGTCGACTTCTTAGACAGCGCGAGAACGCTTAGAGCAAGGAGCGGCGCGCACTCATCTCAGCTGAAGTTTCTTCACAGGAAGGCCACCGAAAATGACCCACGCTTCGTCGCGTGGTCCCGACCTGAGAACCTCGCCCCAGGGAGCCACGATTTGCGAGAAGCCCGTGTTGGTAGGACGAAGCATCGGGAGCGACTTACGAGCCGAGGCCCAACGCGCCAGTAGCGAATGTTGAAAGGGCTCTGAAGTCGGACCGTACCAAGAATCGTTGGTGATATTCACGAGCACGATGTCTCGGCCCGGATATTTCTCAGAGGCTTCTTTAACAAAAGCATCCACAAATCCCTGGAAGAGAATTTCGTAGCAAATCAGCGGAATGAAAATGGGACCTTTAGGATCGGGATGCACCAGCGCTTCGAAAGTTTCGCCACGACCGAAGTGATTGACTCCCGGAAGCCACTGATAAGCCTGAGGGAAATATTCGTCACCCGGAATAAACTCGCCGAATGGAACGCGAATGCGTTTGCGGTAGCGTCCCACGAAGCCCGCTTTCTCATGGAAGAGAGCTGCGATATTGAAGTCCACTTGCTTAGGAACGCCGGCGAGTTGGATCTCACCCTCTTCGTAGGCGCCCACGATATGGAGACCTCGCGAAAGAGTGACGAGATTTTTGAGAGCTTCAGCGGCCGAGACTTCTTGCATCGGCATTCCAGGGAAAGACGTTTCAGGCCAGATAATCCAGGGCTCGGGACCCGACCCATCCGCATTCAGCGACTCCGCAAAACCAATCGAGGCCTCCTCGACGAGATCTCTGTGAATTCCCATCACAACACGCACCGTAGGCTCGACTTTGAGCTTGGTGAGTTTTTTTTGGTAGTTGCCAACATTGCCCTGCAAAAGTGCAACGGGTTGACGCTCTTTGAACTCGCCCCCGAGCTGAGCGAGTCGCCAGACGCCGAGGGCATAGAGGGGAGCAAAAATCGCAACAAAGAGCCCGCAGACCTTAAGGATCAAGCGACGCGACAGGGTCTCAGCACGCCAGGCCCAATGCCCGGCAACAAGAATAAAAATGAGATACACGAGCGACCAACCCCAAGTGTCGAGGAGTCCCACGGTGGCTAAGAGATAGAGATCCGAGCCTACGCTCTGCGCATGAACCCACGGAAATGCGCGCAAATCGCAAATGTTCCATAGGGCGAGCCAAACACCGAGTCCGACGATGGGAGGAAGTTTTCGAAGAGGCGTGCGACGGAGTTTTGTTGCGAGCAGAGGCCAAATCCAGCCAAAGCCTAGAGCGACGCAAGAAATCACGGCAAACATCGTGAGGGTGACAAGCGCAGCCACAATCCAGGGGAGATCGCCAAATTCGCGAAGCGTGTAAGCGATCCAGTAAAAGCCATAGAGATTTACGGAGAAAGAGTAGTGAAAGAAAATCCAAGCCATGCGCGAGCGGTCTTTGAGCTCAGAATGAGACAAAAAGAGCCAGATCATTCCTGCGCCCGCAAGCCACGTCAGAGGCCAGATGCCAAAGGGAGGGAAACCTAGCGCTGTCAAAAGCCCAAGCAAATGAGCAAAGATCAGCAGGTTCATCACTTGTGGCACCTCGTGCGCACGGTAGAAGCCATTTCGCCGACAACATCGTCAAGCGATCGTGAGGTGGAGTCGATCAAAGTCGCGTCTGAGGCCTGCTTGAGTGGCGAAATAGCGCGATTAGAATCTTGGTCATCGCGAGCGCGGGTCTCACCGATCACTTGCTCGAGCTGAATGTCTGCGCCCGAAAGGGTCAGCTCGTCCCAGCGACGGCGCGCACGACTCTCAACCGAAGCCGTCAGGAAAAATTTCACATCAGCATCGGGGAAGATGACGGTGCCGATATCGCGGCCTTCCATGACAATGCCGCCAGTGTCGCCATATTTTCTCTGAAGAGACAACAGCGCTTCGCGAACTTCAGGGAGTTTGGAAACGTTGGAAGCTGCCATGCCGAGCTCGGGCACTCGGATCGAGTCTGTCACGTCGCTTGAATTGCAGAAAACGGGGAGACGCGGGATTTCGCCCTCGTTTCGGATCTCGAGTTTGCCGAACTGAATATCGAGACGAGCCGCGAGACGTGCGAGCGCAGCGCCGTCGGCGAGCGAGACGTCTTCTTCGAGAGCTTTAAGAGCAAGGACCCTGTAAAGCGCTCCTGTGTCGATGAGTAGAAACCCAAGACGGTAGGCGAGCAAGCGTGCCGCTGTGCTCTTGCCAGCGCCAGCGGGGCCATCGATGGAGACGATCGGCAGCCGTGGCCCTTTGTCTGAGGGCGCATCTTTCACGATTTTTAATGTCATCTTGGTGGTCCTAAAGGCGCCTTTGGGATTACAACCTTTTGCCAAGGGGGTCCATCAAAAGATGGGGCTTTGTCGCGCCGAGAACCTGCTCTGCGCCAATGTTTTTCAAACACTTATGGTGCCCCAGCGGACAACGCTTAGGGCCGTGAATGCTGCAGGGCCGACACACCAGATCTGGGGTCTGTAAAACGCTTGAGTTCGTGCGCCAGGGCGCAAATCCAAACTCGGGGATCGTGGGGCCAAAGAGTCCGACCACAGGCACCGCGAGATCGCTGGCCACATGCACAGACGCCGAATCGCCGCTCACGAGCACGGCCGAGGAATCCAGGATATCGACCCACTCTTTCATCGAGGTCTGGCCCACGTGGTCCTCGATGAGACGACTTGGCACGGCAGCCTTGATCTGCTCGGCGATCACGCGTGCCGAAGGATCTCCAATGAGCTTCACCTCAACACCTTGGTCTGACCATTGTCGACACAACTCGATAGCGTTCTCTACGGGCCAGCGTTTGGTGGGCCACGGACTGCCAAGAGCGAGCGCCGCGCGATCGGGGGCGCGCTGAGGCCGCACGGGAGCCGCAAGCAAAGAGGGCCTGTCGAGGCCTCGCCAAGGAGCAATCTTGGACTCGGGCAAAACGGCTCTGAGCAAATCGAGGTTCTTTTCGATTTCGTGCTCGCCCTGTTCCCAGGTTCTGCGGACAGCACGCGTGTAGAGAAAACTCGCCGCACCGCTGGCAAATCCGATGCGTTCCTCGGCGCCCGAAAGCACGGCAAGTAGCCCCGTTCTAAAACTTCGCTGCAAACAGAAAACGCGCGAAGGATCTGCGCCACTTTCGGATTTCGCACGGTCCGCCCAACGCCTGAGGCCCCAGATGGATTTCTCACTCCCTCGTTTGTCGAGTGTCACAAGACGAGTGCGTGAGGCGAGAGGAGCAAGACCTCGCTCGAGTGCTGTTTCAAACAGAGACCGTTGAATGCCCGGCTGAGTCACGATCACAAGTGGAGTTTCGGGAAAACTTCGAGCGAGCTCGTGCACAAAAGGCAAGCTGAGCACGCAGTCGCCCACAAATGAAGTCTGAACAATCCAGATGGGATCTTGTGCCATGACCTCGGACTCTAATATGCGCGCTCGGCCGCCGCAAATCAGGACAAAAGTGCTCGCGCTTTGCGCAGACGCTCTCCCATGCTCCAAGCCGAGCCGGTCGCGATCTTGAGGCCCGCTCGGCCGTCGAGAAATCCGCACTTCAGGACATAGTTCTCTAGAAATTTAACAATCACTTTGAGGCACACGAAGAGCTCCGAAGGTCCGCGCTTACGTCCTTCACGGCGCCAGCGCTCAGAAAGACCTCGCGCTAAGAGACCCGAGTAGAGCTCATTCGTGGCGCGCTGCTCGGCCTCGTCCCTGAAGGGTTCGTGAAATATTTCTCCTTGTGCCAGCAGAGCCATCGCAAATTCGCCGTCGCGCGCCACGTCGAGGTCTTCGTGAACATCACTCCCGTGGGGTCCGGAGCGCCACGTCGCCCGAAGCGAGAGCGCAAGGCGCCGTTTGTGGTCGGGATACCAACCTCCGTGACGTATGCGTGTTCCCAAAAAAAACGACTGACGCGCGACTTTATAAAGTGGCGCGGTGTCAGACGAGGGAAGCGCACCCAGGGAGCCACACCAGGCCACGAGCTCAGGAGAAACCCATTCGTCCGCATCGAGCCAGAGAACCCATGGCTCACGCACCCATCCGAGACTTTCGTTGCGAGCTAAAGTGAATCCTGGCCAAGGGCGTGACACCAAAGTGAGTCGCGTCTCGTCCTCGCCCCAGGAACGCCAGAGGGAACGCGCGCGGTCGAGCGTCGCGTCTTTAGAAAGAGAATCCACCACAATCACCTGGCGAAATTTGCGAACGCTCTCGAGACAGCGCTCGATGCGCTCGGATTCGTTGAGCGTGAGAATGACTACGGAAATCGGAAGCAGCTCCATGAGAAGACTATTCCTGAGCTGCAACCGGGGCGGCACTCTGCTCGACGGGCGTGAGCGGCACAGGAACAGCGAGCGAGATCGGTTGACCTGCGCTGTGCTCGATGAGCTCGCCCGTGATTGAGCCGACTTTGATCTTGGCGCTGAACTTGAGCAGCAGCGCTCGGTCATCGTCCGAAACCCAAACAACCACGTCTCCCTTGGGCTCAAGCTGGCCTTCGAGTCGTGGAGCCACCTTGTAACGACGAGCCTGGAAAACACCTGCCGGGACTCGAAGCGTTTCGCGATCTTCGAGCTTCAACTCGGCAAACCAGTTCTTGCCTTTGTCGTGAATCGGAAACTTGTAGTCGCCTGCGACATTCTGAACGAAACGGTAGAAATAAAGTGCGCCAAAAATATCTTGGGCACCCAGGAGCATCTTATCGATGCGCTTGTCCTCTTTTGTACCACCCTTGGCCTTGGTAAGGTTCTCATAAAATTTAACTTCGCTTTTGTCGGGATCGATCATCATCACACGACGACCCCAGCGGGCACTTTCGTTTTGTTTGATTTCTTGGCGCAGCGGTGCCAAGTCGGAAATTCTCACCCAAGTGTTGATGCTGTTGTCGATCTTGTAGAAAAGATCCATCATCTTAGAACTTTTCACGGTGCCTAAATAATGCAGAGCCGGTGTTCCATCAAGATTCTGCGGAGGACGCACTTCAATCTTAACGACGCCTCCCTCGATCACGCCCCAGCGCAGGTTGTAGGCGGATTTCTCACCCACCGCGATCGGCCAAATGCGCGTGAGCACCGGTTTTGCCACAACGAGCTCACGCGGAGTCGCCTCTTTTTTTGGAGCGGCCGCAGATTTAATAGCGCTTTTTGGAGCTGCTGATTTGGACGAAGTTTTGATCTTCTCTGGAGCAAGCGGAGTCGGAGGCTGCAGAGTCGAGAGCTCCGTGGCGACAATTTTCTGATCGAACTCGGAGGGAGTGCTGCTGAGTTCAAGATCGTCTTTCAAGTCCCTCGCGCAGGCACCGAGGCCCGAAAGAATTAGGAGTCCCACGGCAAAGATTCGACGTTGTAGTCGATGAGATTTTTGAAGCGTTTGTGTAGCCATAGGTATTGCTCGGGATACTTTCTGATCCACTTCTCCTGAACCTTGTTGGTAACCTCAATATGATACCTTATACCTGCCTCATTCAAAGCACCCGACCCACTGCGCAGAGCCGCAGCGCGAGGAGATCCTTCTTCGAGGTCGGGAAAGCGCAGAACGTCTTCGAGGTGCATGTGAAAGCGCCCCGTCTCTGGGTCGCGGATGAGGAAAACAGGCAGAACAGGCGCCCTCAAGCGATCAGCCATAAGCGCCAAAGCTTTGGGACACCAGGCCTCGAGGCCCAGGAATTCCGCCTTGAGCCCATGAGGCTCGCCGGTGTGCTGATCCGCGATAAACCCAAGCGCCCGGCCCCTCTGCACCGTCCTTAAGACGGCCAGACCCGAGCCCGACTCAGGAAGGAGCTCGAGACCGTAACGGCGGCGACTTCTGACCCAGACCTCGTCAAAAATCGGATTTCTCAGAAAGCGGGTGATCACCGTAAGCGGGATCCCGATCGCACACCCCACGCGCGTGATGAGTTCGTAGTTGCCGAGATGAGAACTTAGAAAGAAGAATCCCTTTCTTGAATCCAGAAGCTTTTTTAGGTGCTCGTACCCATGCCAATCGACGCGGCGAGCGACCGTACGGTCGCTCCAAGAGAAGCGCTCAAAAATTTCAAAGACCATGAGCAGCGTGTGACGCATGTTCTTGAAAACCAAATCTTCCGAGCGACGCCTGAAAGCCGCTCCGGACTCTTCAGCTCGACGTTGAAACACGAGTGTCACATTGAGAAGCATCACGTGCCGGCGAAACTTAAGTCCGTGGAACCAGACCCAGGCCAGGACCGTCGCGAAGGCGCGTTTGATCTTAAAGGGCACTTTCCCGGTCACAAAACCGAGCAGCCAAAAGACGCCGTAGAGCGCCTGAGCCAACAGACTCATCAAAGGATTCATCTGAGCTCCCCTCCAGGCTGTTTGGCGAGGAGCGCATCGAGCGCTTCATCGAGACGAAGTCCTCCGTCGTCAAACTCAAGACCGAGCTCAAGAATCTCAATCGGCGGCTGGAGTGCGGCGAGCCGCTCCTCGAGCTCAGCTGGCTTCCTACAACTCGCAAACATTTCCAGGCTTAGAAACTTCGTGGCCTCTTTCCATCCCATCAGCAGCGGCCCACCCGAATCTTTCAATGCGCTTAAGATGCGAGCACGATCGGCATGATCCCTGAGTGAAGTCAGGACAAACGGCCGCTCTCCAAGAACTCGTTGAACTTCACCGATGAAGTCGGGATCGGGAGCTCGCGTGGTCACCACACGCACTGGCTCAGTGGCTGGCGCGGGAGATTGCGAATAAGACGACAGCGAACTGCGCTTAAACAGATCTCGACCCAACTCAAAAACCAACTCTGCTCGTTTCAGGGCTTCGGGCCGCTCGCGCAGTCGTCCTGCAGGCATAAGACGGTCTCTAAGATCTTCTGGTCGAATCACGACCAGATCCAAATCCCGCTCAAGTCTCCAGTGCTGGAATCCATCATCGAGAACAAACACAGCACGCGAGAGCGCACTCGGGCGCTCGACACTTTGAATTTGCAGGTAGTGGCGAGCCGCGCCAGCTCGATCGGCTCCAATGAGAACATCGGCACCCGACAGAATCGCGATCTCTAGCGCCTCGTCTCCCGTTAACGATGCTGGATCACTCTGACTCTGCACGGGCTGATCTCCGTGCAAGCGTCGTAACTCGAAACCGTTCAGGCGCTCAGACATAATCCAGAAAGTTTCATGAGAGCTGCGTCCATAGCCCCGCGTGAGCACGACGGGATAAGCGCCTCGCGCTCTCAGACGTCGGCACACCTCAATCACGAGAGGCGTCTTAGCGCGTCCACCCGCACTAATATTCCCAATGGAAACCACTCGCGCAGGAAGTCGAACAGGGCGACTCAGCGCCCGATCAAGAGCCAGCGCGCAGGAGTAGGCTTTGGACGCGAGATCTAAAAGCCCCATAAAGTCCACAGGTCCTCGGCCAAACGCGAGCTCACATTGGCCTCACCAAGTTTTTTGGGAATCCATCGCAGGCTCTTGCGAATCGCGTTCATCTTGATCGAGTTGCCGAGGAGCTCGAGCGTTTCCATCGCCAATCTCGAGGGAGTGAGATCGTTTTGGAGCAACTCAGGGATCGTGCGTTTCTCGAGAAGAATGTTAGGGAGACCGGCCATACCGCCATCAGTAGAAAAGTAAGGCGTCATCGAATCAATCATTCGAGCCGAGATCCAACTGAGCCGGTAGAAAAGCAAATGTGGGAGCTGATAATAAGCCGCCTCGAGGGTCGCGGTGCCCGAAGCGATCCAGGCAAAATCCGCCGCCTGCATCGTGAGCCAAGATTCACGGTTGATGCGCCACTCTTGTGAGGCCAAGTAGGATTCAAAAAGTTCGAGGTCTTTGGTGGCTAGATAACCGCGAAGTGTGTCGAGATCAAAACCTTTTGCCAGCGGAATTTGGACGCGAAATCTTTGGGGCAGATTACGGCGCGTGGCTTCGCGCGCGAAGTGCTCCCAGGCGCGTACAAGAATCGGCAGATGCCGCTTAATCTCGGAACGCCTGGACCCAGGTAAGATCGCAATCAAAAAATCTTCATCTTTCACCGCGAGGGTCTCACGCGCAAGGCGCCTCGAACGCGGAGGCAGCACATCACGCAAAGGATGCCCGAGATAACGGGCATCGATTCCCGCTTGCCTCAGGAAGCTCTCTTCAAAAGGCAGAACCGGATACACGCGACGAACGAGACCTCGCATGCGCTTCAAGCGACTACCTCGCCAAGCCCACATCTGAGGCGCAACGAGAAAGTCGACGGGTTTCTTCTTTTTACCTGCCGCATCTGCGAGTTTGAAATTGAAATCCGGGAAATCGACGCAGATCAGACTGTCACAAGAATCGAGCTCATCAGACAGTTTCTTGAGCACTCCAAAGATTGTGGGGAGCCGCCCCAAAACTTCGGCGAGGCCTACGACGGCCACGTCTTCGCTCCTAGCGAGAAGCTTCACACCTGCCGCTTCACACTTGTCTCCAGCAAGACCCACAAACTCAAGTTCAACGCCGTTTGACGCAGCTTTCTGGTGAAGCTCCTCGATCACCTTCGAGAGTAGGAGGTCGCCCGAGGGATCACCCGCCGATACGAGGATCCGATGTTTCAAGAGCCAAGCACCTTCATGTTGGAGAGAATTTCATCGATGATCTCATGAGTCTTGAGCACGCTTTGCGGCGTAGGAATGATTTTCTTCGGGTCCCAGAATGAAAAGACCGGATCCTTGGCGCCGATACCGACGATGCTCTCGAAAGTACCTCGGATGCACTGAACAAAAGCTTCTATCTCAAGACCCAGAGGATCACCCTGATCCCAGGTGCGGTCTGTCGGTTCGAACCAGATCTGCCCCTTTTTCTCGCACTTCTCGAAGGCCGTAAAATGTCGGCGCATCCAATCAATCGAAGCATGCCAGGTCGGACCTGTGAGTTCCCAGCGGCGAGAAGGTTCCGCAGCCAGTCGAGACGCAAAAAAGTGAATTGTGCCGCCGTCTTCGAGGTCGAGTGCGGCCTTGGCGTAGTCGAGATGAGGCGAGCGGAGTTTTCGTCCCCAAGAGCGAATACCTTTGACGGGCGACAACCCGAAAACATCGGAGAGCAACACGAAAAGATCGATGTCGTGAACCATGAGATCATGGATCACATCGGTGTCCGCGGCACGTGGCACGAAAGGACTCGAACGCACGGCATTGATGGAAAGTGCTCCCATTTTTGGTTGCCAGTTGTCCCAGATGTGGGCCATGGACCAACGCTCGAGAAGCCCGACTTGCACGAGTTTTTTGGATTTGCGCGAAGCCTCGTCGATCTCACGACAATCAAGGGCCGAAAAACCCAAAGGCTTCTCGACGAGCACGTGCCAACCTTTCTCAAGACAGGCTTTTGTGGTCTGCACGTGAATTGAAGCAGGCACCGCGATGATAGCCGCTTCGGGATAGTGCTCTGCACCCACACCCGAAACCTCGCCAATGTTTGAGACAAAACGGATTCCTGGAAAATCTTTTTTGAGAGACTGACAACGCTCTTCCGAAGGCTCCACCACGACGGTCACTCGAGCTCCGAGGCGCTCACCGTTTTGTACAATTTTTTGCAAGTGCTTGAGGCCCATATGCCCCGCACCGACAATCACGAAACGAACTTCTTGTTGAGATTTTTGAAGCTTGGCCATCTTAGCGTTGCACTCCCGCTTTACTGCTACGAACGAATTCAAGGAAGAGTTTCGCATGGGCGTTGTCGGCATACCGTGTTTCGATATCCGAAAGCGCTTTCTCGAGACTCAAATTACCGAGATAGAAAATCTTATAAAGATCACTGATCACACGAAGGGATTCGGCTCCGAGCCCCCGACGCCTGAGGCCTACGGCATTGGGGCCGCTCACCGAAGAAAATTCTTTAGCGGCCATAAAGGGCGGTAGATCTCGCCGCATGATCGTCGAGCCACCGAGGAAGGAGTAAGAGCCCAGTCGGCATTTCTGCACCACGGCCGAGAGCCCGCCCACGACGACGTAGTCGCCCACTTCGACGTGGCCCGCAAGAGCCACTTGGTTGGCCATGATCACGTGACTGCCCACGACGCAGTCGTGAGCCACGTGGCAGTAGGCCATAATAAAATTGTCACTGGCGATTGTTGTGGTGGCCTTATCGCGAGCTGTGCCGCGACTCACGGTCACAGATTCGCGAAAAATATTGCGATCCCCGATCACCACAGTCGTCGGCTCGTTCTTGTAGCTCAGATCCTGCGGAGCACCGCCCAGCACGGCAAAAGGATGGACGACGTTGTCTTCACCGAGAGTGATGTGCCCATCAAGAACAGCGTGAGAAATGAGACGCGTGCGAGCACCCACTCGCGCCTGCGCAGAGACACGGCAGAAAGGGCCAACATGAACGCCGGCGCCAAGCTCGGCTCCGTCTTCGACCAGGGCCGTCGGATGAATCTCAACGCCACTCACCGGGCCGCCTCACCGAGTTTCATCCAGAACACGCCCTTTGAATAGAGCAGGCTGTCGTCTGAGGATTTGATCTCGATCGACCAGTTGTGCAAGCCGGCTTTGAGGTGGAGCTTTTTGCAGTGAATGCGAAGCTTGTCGCCCGGGAAAACCGGACGTTTGAACTTGTAAGAATCGACAGCCACGAAGAGACCTTCGCGGATGCTTCCGCCCGTGAGCACACCCATGAAAACCCACATGCAGGCTTGAGCCCCGGCTTCGAGCTGAATCACTCCCGGAAAAATGGGCCTTCCTGGAAAATGACCGCGGAATAAATCTAGCTTTTCGTCGACATCGAATTCGACGATCCCCTCGGATCCTTCGTCGTTGCGTTCCATGAGACGAGAAACCCATAAGAAAGGTGCGCGGTGTGGGAGAGTGAGTTCGGGACGATCGGAAATCATGTGTCTTCCTCCGAAGAAGCGAGTTTGCTTTCGAGCGCTTTGAGGCGCTCATAGAGTTCTGGAAGTCGGCCTTGAAGCGAAGCAATTTTAAGGGCCTCTCGCATGGGACGCGCGGGATACCCTTTGACTTGAGCGCCGTCGGGAATGTCTGCCGTGATACCCGACTGAGCGGCGATCACAACGTCATCACCGATGGAAAGATGTCCCGCAGTTCCCGTGAGTCCTGAGATGGTCACGCGACTGCCGATTCGTGTCGAACCCGATAGGGCCACAAAGCCTAAGATGATCGAGCCCTCGCCAATCTGCGAGTTGTGTCCGACTTGCGTGTGATTGTCGATCGCCGTCCAGTCGCCCACCACGGTGTCACCAAAGACACCACGGTCCACCGAGACGTAAGCGCCCAAACGCACGCCCTGCCCAATCACCGCGCGGCCGACATGCAAACGTGGACGCTTCAGCGGACGATCCGGGAAATCAATCAGACCAAAACCCTGCGCGCCGATCGAATTGAATCCCGAACACTGCACCCCGTCGCCGATCACGCATTCATCACCGATACGCGAATGCGCACCGATCCGACAGTTGCGACCGATGCGCACACCACGACCGATGCGCACACCGGTTTCGAGCACGCAGCCTTCGCCGATCACTGATTCCGGACCGATCACCACACCCGCCTCGACAACGACACCCTTCGGAACAGGAGAGCTCGCTCCTGTCCACTCAGACATCCAAAGTTGCCTGATAACGGTGTCGAGCATCGCCTCGGGATAACGAGTCCAGACGCAAAGTCCCTGAAAGTTTGCGGGACGATCTTTCTTACGTGAGGAGTGTGCAAAAATCAGACGTGCGGACTCGGGCCACGGACTGCGAGTATTTGATCCGAGATAGCCCCAAGACTGGGCATTGAAATGAGGCTCCTCGCTCGAGCGGAGAGCGGCCACCTCGGGCCACACAAAATTTTTGATGTTTGAGGAAGCGTCGGTCTCACCCTCCAGACCCTGGGCCTTGAGGGTGAGAATCAGGGAATCAATCCCCTGAGGCCATCGCTCACTGAGGGAGGAAGCCCACACGCTTAAGACTCACTTCTTGTTTTTCTCGTCGTAGAGACGGATGAGCTCTTCAGTGATGTCTGTCTGGCTTGTCGCAAAGAGCAACACGCCCGAGCTCGCTTCAAAAACGAGATCAAGTTTGCGCTTGCGGCTGAGTTCAGGGATGAGGGCACGCAGACCTTCGATGATCGGACGGGTCAGCTCGGCTTCTTTGCCTTGCAATTCCATCTGAGCTTTTTGCTGCATCTCTTGCATCTGCCCAAGCTTCTGTTGAATTTTGGAGCCTTGCTCCAAGCGAGCCTTTTCGCTGAGCACGGGAGCTTTCTTTTGGAACTCCTCGTTCATTTTTTGGATTTCGCCTTGAAGTTTTTCGACTTCCTTGCGGCGGGTCTCGACTTCTTTCTCGAGCGAAGCCTTGGCAGACTTGCCTCGACCTGTTTCCTGAAGAGCCTTTTGGAAGTTCACAGTGCCCACACTGACTTCAGCAGCGAAGGCCGATAGGGAGCCGGCAGCGAGCATCGCAACGGCACTGACTTTTAGAAGGAATTTGTTCATTATTTCCACTCCTTAATTCGAGGCCCCGAGAGGCCCTCTCCTTAGGTTTAGGACGGGCTGAGGCCCAGGGCAACACGCTCACGAACATTTTGTTCGCCCTCAGGCGACGTCGGCACAACTGACGCATTTGGCATCGAAGGCATGACCCTCAACTCAGGGTCCGGACGTGGGAGTCTAGAAGGTGGGGGCGATGATGAAGTGGAATTCCACGCCCTTGTCCGGCTTGGAGGGTGTGGTCGTGAGCGGATAGCCCCACTCAAAGCGCAGTGGCCCGAGCGGAGAGTACCAGCGAATACCCCATCCATAGTTTGAGAGCAGGGCAGGTTTGCGATCGTTAAAGGTGTCCCAAGCGTTGCCCACATCGAAGAAAAATGCGAGACGAATGTCCGCATCGGGAATAAGGGGCATCTCGAGCTCGTTGATGTAGACCAGTTTCTGAGTGCCGCCGACCGTGTAGTCGAAGGCCGTGGGATTGAGTGGATTGCCGTCTTTGTCTTTGTCGCGAGTGTTCACGAGACGTTTGGTCGGGCCGACAGACGATCCGGGATAGCCCCGCAGCGAGAAGACGCCGCCGAGAACAAATCTCTCGGAATCTGGAACAGTGTCGTTGCCAAAGATGTTGCCTAAGAGTCCGAACTCGAGATTCGTACGGTACACGAGCCCACCGTAAACTTTACGATAGAGTCTCGCTGAAGCGTTGAGCTTTTGGAACGTGCGTCCCCCGAGACCCGCAAACTCAGTTGATGTCGAAAGATAAAAACCTTTCGAAGGATCGATGCGGTTGTTGCGTTTGTCGTAGGACAGCGTGGTCGTGATCGAGCTGATATTGGACTCAGCGTCTTTCTCTGGGTCTGTGAAGATCGCGGTATTGATGGGGTTCGAGAGTTTGTAGTGCTCGAATTTGTAGGAGCCGTAGAGGTTCAGATCTTCGTAAACTTCGCGACCTAAACGAAGCGCTCCGCCGTTGAGGCGTTGATCGTAGGTTGTATAAATGCCTCCGATGCCGCTTTTGGTGGCGTAGAGATCGATGCCCGCGAGCCACTCACTGTCGTTAATTTTGGGGTCGGTGAACTGCAGGTTGAAGGTTTGATCCTGCTTCGAGGCAAGGTTCAAGTTGAACGACAACTGTTGACCGCGACCAAAGAGGTTGGCTTGCGACACCTGAGCGCCAAACGAGAATCCCACTGCATTGCCGTAGCCCGCTTGAACGACCAAGGTGCCAGAAGGCTTTTCGTCGACGCGGATTTCGAGGTCGAGAACATCCGTTGTGCCAGAGGGGCTCGAGGTAAGGAAGTTCACGTCATTGCCGAAATAACCAAGGCGAAGCACACGCTCGAGACTCTTCTTGCGTTTGGTGGCGTTGTAGAGCTCGCCTTCGCGGAACTGAAGCTCTCGGCGAACCACCTTGTCATGGGTTTTGGTGTTCCCCGTGATCTTGATTTTTCCCCAGTAAACCTTCTCGCCTTTTTCGATGTCGATCCGAAGGTTGACCTTGTCACCCCCGGGCTCGACTGCGGTGCGAGGAATCACGTTGGCAAAGGCGTAGCCTTCGTCGCCGTACTTGTCGGTGAGCTTGAGAATCTGTTCTTGCAGGCGACCTGTTGAGAAAACATCGCCCGACTTCATCTCAAAAGCTTCGCGCAGTTCTTCGGTTGTGAAAAGAAGGTCTCCTGAAAAGTCAACTTCGCCCAGGAAGAACTGTTTGCCCTCGGTCACGTCCATGACAATGTCGATGTAGCGACGGTCCTGACTGAGCGTCACGCGCGGCTTGCCGAATTTCGCCTCGATGTAACCTTCGTTGCCGTAGAAATAAGCGAGCGCAGCCAAGTCTCGCTCAAATGCGGCCTCGCGGTAGGTTCCGCCCGAGGTGGCCCACGAGAACACGTGGCCCTCCGAGGTGAGCATGATGCGCTTGAGGCTAGAGGCTGCAAAGGTCTTGTTGCCGACAAAGAAAATACGTCGGACATTGACCTTCTCGTTCTCTGAGACAAGCACTTTGAGACGCACCTCTCCGGGCCGACCCACCATCGGTTCAACAGAGGTTTGAGCTCGGGCAAGGTAATAGCCCTTTTCTTCGTACTTTTTGGCGATGGCATCTTCGGCGAGGCGAACTTTGTCGAGACTCAACACGGTGAAGGGCTTGAGCCCGGAGGCCTCTTGAAGATCTTTGGTTTGGAACTCTTCGCTGCCCTCGTAGACGATGTCCGAAACAACGGGACGCTCACGGACTCGGACAGTGAGTGTGCCCGCATCTTCCTCGACGCGAACGTCTTCAAAATATCCTAGCGAGAACACGCTCCGCAAATCGGCAGCAACGCGCTCACGCGAAGCTTCCTCGCCAATTTTTAGGGACATTTTTTCGAGGATGGCATCGGACTCGATTCGGGCGTTGCCCGAAATCTGAATCTTAGAAAGAGGAGCCGCGAGCAGAGACCCCGAAAAAGCGAGCGCAACAGTAAAGAAAACTCGACGCATCATGATGTGGTACTCCTCCACTTCTCCTCAATCTTTCAGTTTGTGTCAAACTGAGCGCGGGAGATTCTTAGAGCCGGCCCTCAGAAAGACGGATGCGCCGATCGTAGGTAGCCGCAAGTTCTTCGTCGTGAGTCACCGAAAGGATTGTCGTGCCAAGTTCGGAGTGAATGCGTCGAAGAAGCTCGAGGATCTCTTTGGAGCGAGCCCGGTCCAAATTGCCCGTGACTTCGTCCGTGAGCAAAAGTACGGGATCGTTGATGAGGGCGCGCGCCAGAGCCACCCGCTGCTGCTCGCCGCCCGAGAGTTGCCAAGGAAAGGATTTGAGTTTGTGCGACAGACCGACCCAGTCGAGCAACTCCCGAGCACGCGAAGAGCGATCCTGACCAAGAATAGAGGCCGGAAGCGCGACATTTTCTGCGGCGCTAAGCTCGGGAATCAGATGGTGGAACTGAAACACGAAACCAAGTTTCTCCAAACGAAAGCGCGCCTGCTCTTTTTCGGAGAGTTTGCTCAGCGGTCGTCCCTCAAAAATAACTTCGCCCGAGTCCCAAGTGTCGAGGAGTCCCAAACAGTGAAGCAAGGTGGACTTTCCGGATCCCGACGAGCCCAGCAGCGCCACGAAGTCCCCACGAGGAAGCGCGAGGTCGATTCCTTTAAGAACTTCAACGCGCTCGCCGGCCTGCTCATAGGTCTTGCAGAGGGCACGGGCTTCAAGAAGAATTTTGGAGTTCATGACGTCGTTCCTTATTACTTTCGGTGTCGAAGCGTGTCGAGGAAGGAGCCCTTTACGAGGCTCGTTCCAAGAACGAATGAGAGCCCAAGCGACGCCGCAATGCCAAAGGCAAAAACCGCAAGTTGCTCAGCCCAAACGAATTTCAGTGGAATGTGGCTTAGGTTGTAGACCTCGCTCGGGAGCTCAGCGATCGGAAGGTGTTGCAAAATCACGCCAAAGACGCGCGCGAGCACCAGAGCTCCCAAAGCCGACGCGAGGCCCATCAAAGTTCCCTGAATCAGGATCCAACCCAGAAGTTGTCCCCGCGAAAGACCCACCGCCCGAAGAACCGCGATCTCTCGGTCTCTCTCGAGAAACAACACCACCAGCGCTGCGGCCACATTGAGACCCGCAACCAAACACAAAAGACCCAAAATGACCGTAAGTACGAGCTTGTCGAGACCGATCGATCCAAACAGGTTCTGCCGCTGCTCGAGCCAAGACTTGAGAAGCGGCTCGTGCAGTGTGGTGTCCTCCGCTGCGTTGAGTTTTTCGCGGTAGCTCGTCTGCCACGCTTCGAGTTGGCGAGTGGAATGAGGCTGGTGATACGTCTCGCTCAGAAAATAGCGAAGCCCATGAGCATCGCCAGGACGATTCGCGAACGCTTCGGGGTCTTTTGACTTGAGAAGTGTGCGCAGCTCGGCCTCATCGACCTTCATCCAGCGCGACTCGAGGTCATAGATGCCCAGTTGGCGAATCGCGGTCACGTGGGCAGCAAGTGAGCCCTTCATGACTCCGGGCACGAGCAAGCGCAGGCTAGAACCCACATCGGCCTTGAGAGTGTCGGCCAGCGCACGACCGAGCTCAACGCCGATCGTAGATTCTGTCGTGAGACTTGTTGTGGAGTCCGAGTCGAGGAAAGCGCGGACACTCGGATAGCGCCGAGCGGCCTCGAGGGTAACGCCTCGGCCTCCTTCAGCGCCCACAACCAGAGCGGGCGCGGCCCAAAAAACTTCGACGCCCTCCACGCCCTCCTCAGGCGCAAGAGCGGCACGGGCTTTAAGGCCTTCGAAATTCATCCAAGGATTCTGGTGGAGCATGTCGCCCCCGGTGGTCGCAACATATTCCGAAAGCTTCCATTCGAATCCTGAGACGATCGCAAGCGTGAGAGAGAGCGCCGCCAGACCACACGAGAGTCCCACAAGCGCAATACGAACGCTGTGGCCCACGAGTGCTCGACGTGCACGAGGCGTACGATCTTTGAGGTTCAAAAGCCAAAGCGCGCTGAGTTTCCACCATTCGCGCGGCAGCAAGACGGACACGCCCATCAGATCTTTTCTTTTTTGAGTTGAGGAAAGAGAATCACGTCTCGGATGCTCGACGAGTTTGTGAGCATCATCGTGAGACGATCAATGCCAATGCCCTCACCCGCCGTAGGAGGCAACCCATACTCGAGCGCGAGAATGTAATCGGCATCGTAGTCGGTGGCCTCGAAGTTGCCGGCTTCTTTCTCTTTAAGCTGGTCGAGGAAACGTTGCTTTTGGTCGTCAGGATCGTTGAGCTCATTGAAGCCGTTGGCGATTTCTTGTCCACAAACAAAAAGCTCAAAGCGCTCCGTCACGTCGAAACCAGCTGGCGACTTGGTGGGAGCTCTCCGAGCAAGCGGCGAGACCTCAACAGGATAGCCCGTTATGAAAGTTGGCTGAATGAGTTGTTTCTCGACATCTTCCTCGAAGAGAATCGTGAGGAGCTGTCCGAGCGCTTCGCGTCCTGTGAGTTTGACTCCGCGCTGACGCAGATAACTCGAAAGCGCGGACGCGTCCCGTAGCTCGCCTTTGTATCCCGACATCGTGAGACAGGCATTTTCCATAGAGATGCGCGACCACGGCGAACCCAAATTCAGCTTCTGACCCATCCATTCGATCTCGGTCGTGCCATGGAGCTTAACAGAAAGGCCGCGGACCATTTCTTCGGTCATGTTCATGAGGTCGTCGTAGGTCGCATAGGCCATGTAGAACTCGAGCATCGTGAACTCGGGGTTGTGGCGAATCGAGATGCCCTCGTTTCGGAAGTTGCGATTGATCTCGAAGACGCGCTCAAAACCACCCACGACAAGCCGCTTGAGGTAGAGCTCAGGAGCAATACGCAAGAAGAGCTGCATATCGAGTGTGTTGTGATGTGTGACGAAGGGACGCGCGGCCGCTCCACCGACGAGAGAATGCATCATGGGAGTTTCGACTTCCATGAAGTCGCGAGCGAGGAAATACTCGCGCACCCCTTGCACGATCAGCGAGCGCTGCCTGAAAACCTTCCTCGTTTCGTCGTTGGACATGAGGTCGAGGTAACGACGGCGATACTTTTCTTCGACGTCCGTGAGGCCGTGGAATTTTTCAGGTGGGGCATGAAGACACTTCGTGAGAACTTCGAGACTTTTTGCCTCGAGCGTGAGCTCACCGGTCTTGGTGCGAAACAGATGTCCCGTGGCGCGAACCTGATCACCTAGATCGAGTTTTTTCCAGAGAACAAAGTCATCTTCGGGCAAGATGTCCTTTGCGACAAAGACTTGCAACGTGTCGTGACGATCTTTGAGTTTCAAAAACCCCGACTTGCCAAACGAGCGCAGAAGCGAGACTCGCCCCGCGACTTGAAACTCTCCTGCGGCCTTGAGCTTCTCCACGTCCTGCTCCTCGGCATATTTTGAGAGGATCTCGTGCGAGGCATGACTCACGCGGACGTTATGGGGATAGGCCTTGCCCCCGGCGCGCAGTTCCTCAAGCTTTTCACGACGGATGCGCGACTGCTCACTTAGAGCCTCTGAGGAAACCGGAGTCTGCGAAGGGTTTTTTGAATCTGCCGCCATGTGCCAATTTCCTAATCCGATCCCAGGGAGCGGGCAAGACTCTCGGCACAATTCTCGCTAGAAGGTGGAGCGTGACGCGTTTTTCTCTGCTTGCATCTCTTATTCTTCTCAGTTCTTGCGTGAGCCTACCCGGCTCCGACAAAAAGGCCTTTGTCCTGATCTCTCCCTCGCAGGAGGCGGCAATGGGCCTTCAAGCGTTCAACGAAATCAAAGCGAAAGAGAAGATCTCGACAAACAAACGCCTCAACGAGATTCTCCAGCGTGTTGGCAAGCGCATCGCGGCGGTGGCCCCCGTCAAAGACTTCAACTGGGAATTCTTACTGATCGAAAGCAGGGAGATGAATGCTTTTTGTCTTCCCGGAGGCAAAGTCGCTTTCTACACCGGCATCTTGCCAGCGATCGAGAATGAGGCGGCCATGGCCATAGTGATGGGTCATGAAGTGGCTCATGCGGTACTGAGACACGGCGCACAACGCGTCTCTCAGCAGATGGCGCTTCAAGGTGGCATCGCTGTTCTAGATGCCACGGTGCTGCAAAGCCGGGAGAACAGGGGACTGGTGCTCGCCGGACTCGGACTTGGCGCGCAAGTGGGAGTGATTTTGCCCTTTTCACGCGGGCACGAATCCGAGGCCGACGACTTTGGGATTCGCTACGCCGCCCAGGCGGGATACGATCCGTCGGAGGGACCTCGTTTTTGGAGTCGCTTTGCCAAAGCCACCGGGGGCAGCGGAGCACCGAACTTTCTCTCGACCCACCCCACAAGCGCGAGCCGCATCGAGCACTTAGAGAAGCTTCAGCAGCAAGCCGCCGCTGTTTACGAGACGTCTCCACGCTATGGCCTCGGCGAGCGCTTCTGAGCACGGGACTCTTAACCTAATCTTCATCTCTTAGGCATCGCTTTAACTCAGCACAGCAGACAGCTCCGGAGTAAAATCAAGAGGTGCGAAGCTTTGCGCGTTTGACCTTCTTTGTGTCGGTCTCGATGGGCCTCTTGGTCTGCGAAGCCACCCTCGCCCAAAGCCTCCCGACAGCACGCACACACAATTCTAGCACCCCTGCGGAAAGGTTTGTCGCTGCAGCGCCAAGCCAGCGCGGTTGCGATTCCCAGGAGCGCGGCCAAATCAACGAGACCTACGCCGCTCTCTTCAAAGAATTTCGTAAACGCGCTTTGACACCTTCCACCCCCGTTCGAGGCCGCGCACCTGCTCGACCTGCACCCGTTACGACTGAACTCCTCAAGCTCCAACAAGAATTTCGTGCGCTGCTTGCAGGGCGCGACCCTCGCAGCTGCCTCCTCGATGCGGGCCTCAAAGAAGAAGACGCGTGCCTATTGCTCTCAGCGTCTCAGTGGCGACCTGAAGCCGCTCGAAAAAACTCGAGCGCCGATGTTATTCTCAACAACGAGCGCATCGTCACGCCTTCAAAAAGCAATCCGAAACTTGACTACGTTCGATTGTATTCTCAAGACAAGCACGGCGGTCATTATTCGTCGCTGGTCTGGCTCGTCGATCGCTCGACACAAAAAGTGGTGGGTTGGATCGATCAAAATGCTCTCAGCTTGAACGAGTATCGCGTCAACTACGAGATCAACGAATACCGCGGGCATGAAATCGCTTCGAGCAATCCCGAGATGGGAGTGAATCGTTTCGACTACACCCAGCGAGGGATGAAGTCTCCGCTGAAATTCCAGGACACCTGCTCCTCCGCGGGTGTGGCCTTTGATAATTTTATTGATCAAGCCAAAAAACACGACGGACGCGTGAAGACTTGGAACATGAGTCGCGCCAATATGACGCCCGCCGACGAAAGCGCGCTTCTGCGTGAAGCCGCCGTCGAAGGACTCGCCGTCGGATCGATCAACCTCTATGAATCTGGAAAAAATGTCGTCGACGGTGCGAAATTCCTCTGGGACTACGGGCGCAACAATCCCACCGACGATCCTTTTGAACCCGGCCAAAAAATCGGATTCCGTGATCTCGTAAATCAAAGCCTTGGACAGATGGGAAAGAAAGCTTTTGACGAGTGCCTGCAGCAGCTCTGCCCCGGAGTTCAAGGTGGAGGCGGCGCACTCGCCTGCTCGCCGATTGCGGCTCAGTACGCCGTCAGTTGCGTGGGCGGAAAAATCGTCAAACACGTCGGCAAGGAACTTGCGGACTACGTGGTGGGTTGCCTCGAGGGCAGAGCTCGTCCTGAAGAAGGGATTCCTGCCGGCAGTGCGGCTATCTCGGCCTGCCTAGCCGATGTGGCGGTGATCACGACTTCGTTTGTTCCCGTTGCCGGAGCCGCTAAGGTGGCCTCAGTCGGCGGCCAAGGCGTCTACCGCGCCACGCTCGTCGCAACAAAAGAACTCTCACCCGCTGCGCGCAAGGTCGTGCGAAGCTTCACCAAGAAAATGATTCGTGGAACGGCTGGGGTCGGCATTGGAGCCGTGGACCTTACAATCAATCAGCTCCCGACCTCACCTCAGGACCTCAAACACCTCGAGGGCTTTCTTCGCTCTTTCATTGCTGATCCTGCACTCGCAGTCGACAAAAAGGCGGCAGCACGCGAACTCCTTGAACGAGTGAAGGCCGCTCGTCGAGCGGGCGCCACCGAAAGCCCCGACATCAGTCGGGAGCATCTCAAAAAGGAGCTCACCAAGGCCTACGGCGGCAGCGATGCCCAGTGGTACCGCGACACGCTCGAGAAAGACCTCGACCAAGCCCTCGTGGAACGAGGCAACTATCAGAAGTATCTCGATGAAGGACTGAATCCCGGCGAGCAGGTCTACTGGATGCAGCAACGCGAACTCAAAGAGCTCAACGAAAAGCTCTGGGACATCGGCGGCACCGAATATTATCTGATGACTCTGGACCGCGAACTCGGAGCGCTGATGAAGGATCATCCCGAACTCGGGCGCATCGTGCACAGGAACTACAAAGACCGAGTTGTGGTCTCCTCACTGTCTCCGGCAGACTTCGAGAAAAAGGTGATGCAGCCGCTACGCGATAAGGTTGCCACACAAGTTGCTCAAGTGAAGGATCGCCTCGGAACAAGCTATCTCTGGCAGGACTACATGGATGATTCGCTCGAAGTAGCCAAAGGAAAGTCGATCGAAGACGCTTTTCTCAATCTCCATCTCGAAAAACAGGGCAAGACTTTCGACGAATGGAAGGGCGCAGCGACAGCGGCGCGCCACGAGCTCGAAGCAAAGGTCGCTAAGGCTCGTCCCGGAGTCTCACTCGAGAAATTCCTACGCGAAGCCCGTCGTGCGAAAGGCGACACCCAGAAACTTCAATCCGTCCTCAAAAAAGAGGGCCTGCCAGATTCGATGGCTCCAGAGCTCATGAAATATCTCGACGACCTACGCGTCGCAGATTTCCTCCCCCTGGCTCGGCCTATGACAGTCGCAGACAAGCGGGTTCTAGACCTGGGCCACGCAGCTTTGAAAGCCGACCCCTCGAATCCGATGCTTGAGCTCCCGCGCATCGAATCCGTGATCGACGAATCCTGGGTCTTTCAGCGTTCGCGCTTCCTGAAAGAGGCCAAAGAGGCTCGCTACATGGTTGCGACAGACATTCAGGGCCTAGGGGAACGTGCCATGCTCGCTCAAGACCGTTGGCTTCAAGAGGGAGCCAAGCAAGGCACACTCACCCAGGTCTACTCAAACACAACGATTTTCCTGAACTCGCGCTACATGGAAGTGCGCGACAAGCTCAAAGGCATTTTAGGTGAGCACGCGACCGTGGGACTGTACCGAAGCGGAGACGACGCGCTGTGGTCGCTGCCGGAGATGACGATCGACCAGAAAAATGCCGTAGACGCTCTCTTCCGAGCGCAATCGGACATGTACCATGCCGTCGTCGACGTGAACCAAAAGGCGGGCCCTGAAGGAGTGGCCGATGCCATCCACGGCGCTCGCGAAAAGCTCTTTAGCGACAAGGACGCCTTAAAAAAAGGGGTCATCGCAGGTGCTGACGTCCCCTAAAATTGCGATGCTTGACCGGCCCGCCGGGCCCGTTTAACTTCGTTCTCAATGAGCGACGATCAGACTCTCGACCCCAATTCCGATCACCCCGAAGATATCACGATCTCCAACGAGCGCGCCCAAGACATTCGCGCCCAAGTGAGCCGTTTGCGTGAACTCGGTTGGATGGAGAGCCTGCGCTCCGTGGCCCAAGAATTGGGCCACGACTACGTCGAGAACGAAGACAGCGGGACTCTACCCCTGCCAGGTTTTTCTACGAAAGGCGAAGCCCCTAAAGTCTTCTCCGCGCCTCAAGGACACCCCTCGGAAGGACTTCGTGTGGCGCTCCAAAACACGGACTTGAAAGTTTTCTTCAAAGATGTGCTTCTGCTTGAGCTGAGCTTTTTGCCCAAGGATGCTGAGTACGTGGTTTATTACCTCGATGAGTCGCGCCTTTCGGAGCTGAGCGGCTACATCGAAAGTTTAGACGACATCATGAAAGCCGCGCGCAGCGCCAAGTCCAAACGCCAAGCCGAATGGGCCGGACGTTTCGCTAAAAAATAATACTCTCAGAGATGTTAGAAAAGCTCAACGCGGTCGCCTGGTACGAGGCCCCCACCGGACTGCAGCATACCGACCGCTCCATCGAGCCCGAAATACTCTACGACTTTGCAGGTGCCCTTCACTCGGCCCGGGGCCTGCCCGATGAACCTGCCTGATTGAGGATCAAAAACATCCTTAGGAGGCTCGACGACTTTCAGGACGTCACCCATCCTGAGACCGGAGCTGCGCCCCGCATTCACAAAAATACGGGCGCCTTCGATCTTGAGAATACGACCGGACCAGCCCACTTTCGCGGCATGAGGATTGAGATCCTTCAGCATCCAAAGCGCTACGGAGTCTGCCATCGCGCGTATTTTTTTGTCGGGGTCTGAAATACCCGTCGCATAACCCAAAATTTCGGAGCGCGTCTCAATATATGTTTTTTTGCGATTGCCCGAAACAAGCGAGCGACCCGAAGCCGCGTCGTACATCTCGTAACTCACACCGAGATTCAACGTCACATCACGCGACTGAATCAGTCCCTTAGGATCTTTTTTCTCGGTCATTTCGATCTGGTGAATCTCGCCGCGTAAATACCCAGCGATCCCTGAGCCCCGAGCGACGCGAGCCACTTCCATGGGATCCGTGAAGGAATCAATTTTTAGGTCACTCAATACGGCTTGGTCCGAAGAGACCGGCACGAAAGCACTGTTCTCGTCGTTCAAAAACACTTCCGTTATCGAATCACGAAACACTTGGCGGAAATCGAGAGTCGCAAGTGCTTCGGGGATCGGCGCGCTCACACGAAGATCGAGCACCCAAATACGTTTCTTCAAACCCTCAATCTTCGGAATCTGAGGTGAAGTTTCGTCTTTCTTTACAGCACTTCGAACAGTGGGCGCGACGTCACGACGAACAGGCGCCACGCACGACATCAGACAAAAACTAGCTGCGAGCGCAGCAAAGAATCCAACCCGCTTCATGGTCAGTTCTTCTTGGTCCAGTTGCCATCGAACTTCTGAACAAAACGGCCAGGCTTCTCGTTGTCGATTCGAGAATCACCCATGACGCGCATGAAAACCTCGAGATCTTTGCTTTGTTCCTGGGCTCGAGCCTCATACACCGTGCGACGATTCTTATTTTCTTCTTCAACAAGGGCTTTCACGGCCGTCGATGCCAAGTTTTCATTCACAAGTCCCACAAGACCATCACGCTTTTCGCCGACGGCTCCGCTCTCTTTGGCCTGAACAAGTTCAGGAACTCGCTCCTTCATGGCGCTGAGGGCAACGGCGTCAACGCCGGCCGCATGAGAGAGTGCGGGAGTCAGAGAGAAAAGAGCAAAAAGGGCAAGAACAATCATGTCACGCATGGCTTAAGACTTCCTCTTGGGTTTTGTGGAGATGACTTGGTCTTCGAGATTCAGAAGATCCTGATTCTTTTCTTGGATCTCGAGTTTTACTTCGTGATCGATTTTCACGTTCAAATTGACGACGAAAGGCTTGTCGGAAGGCTCAATCATCAGGTGATGTGTGCAAGCCGAAATGCCGAGGAGCCCCAATAAGGCAAAGAGATTTCTCATGGGCCTATCATATCTCAGTTCGTGGACTTTGGAAGACGGCGGGGCGCTGGCATCCCGCGTTGCGAAAAGTCTGCAAAAAGTGAATTGAGAAGAAGACTTTCAAGATCACCTTCAATCGGAATACGAATCTCAAAGGGCTGGCTCTTCGCAAGCGCGGGGTTGGCGCCAGACAGATCAAGCTCAGCCCTCAACTTGAGATCGGGATCACGCGTCACCGTGGCTTTGAACTTCTTGTAGTGAAAATCCTCGAGTGCCTTCATAACAAGAGCCTGCTGACCTCGAGCAAGAAGTGCCTGGAAACTGTCGAAGGTCTCGACCTTGCCCACTGTGCCATGAAGGGCGGGATCGGCGTAGCGTAAAATCCCAGGCCCCGTAGATTCAAAAAATGCGGGACGAATCGTGAGCCCGCGAGCGCGCTCCCACATCATGCGGAGTGAGGCTTGCATATCACCCTGCCCGCTCAACTTGGGTTGATCGAGGGCCGTGAGAAGCTCCTGAAGACTGAGTTTAGGCGAGGCCATCTCCAGATGCACACTCGAGAGCGAAGGGTCCAGCTCAAACACACTGCTCTCGATACGGGCACCTTGCCAGTCCATCTCGACCTTGCCCGAGTAGACCTTCGCCGAGGGCTTAAGCCAAAGCTTTAGACCGCGAATCGGCTGCTTGCTAAAAACACGACCCACTTGGAGTTCCACGCCCCCCGGCAACAATCGGCATGCAGCGCCGAGCTTCTGAGGCGCGAAACCCTTTGTAGAAAACGGTGCACAGCGCAGCTCCGCCTGCGCAGAAATTTCTTGTGCCACGAGTTCCTTTCGTTGCAACTGGTCCCAAGCTGCGCTCACGTTGAGCGAAGTCACCGAGGCCATCGATTTTTTGAGGCGAGCCACAAGACGCACCCTCGCGTGACCGGCTCCTGCCTCGTAGTCTCCTTGTTTCCACTTGCGAAAGCGAGACTGGTCTCGCAGCTTGAGCTGAAGATCTGAAAAATCAACGCCGTCAATTGCAATTTCACCCTGGGAGGCGAGAAGCGGATGCTCGGTCGTGTAGCGGGTCGTAAATGTGAAGGGTCGAGTGCCATCTTTCCGGAACTCAACGCGCGCCTCGCCTGGGTCGAGGGAAAACTTGAGTGGTTTCGATTCGGGACTTGCGAGCCAGGCGAGTCGAAACACGGCATCGTCTTGTTCCACTTCAAGGCGATGAGAATCAGCGACCGAGTGGGACACGACCACAAGTTTCGCCGTTTCTTTGAGACTCATCCGAGGCTCACCCAGACCCGAAAAATTCTGAGCCTTAAGTTTGAGTTCGGCGCGCCAAGACTTGAATTCCGAAAGGCTCACGGGGCGCACCTGCAGCTCACCTCGGAGGGGAGACTCAGAAACGAGATCGATTTCAATTTTTTGAAACTCAAGCACGGCGTCTCGGCGATGATAAGTTCCGCCGATCTCGAAATGAGGTTCCCTCAGCCACACTCCCCCAGGGACTTCAACCAAATCGAGACGCGTGGAAGACAACGATCGTACAGCAAAGGGAATCTCACTCCAGACTCGTGACAAATCCCAAGTTACGACAACATCGCTTCGCAGGCTCAAGGGCTTGTGCAGTTGAAGAGACATCTTCATGCCCGAAGCGTGGAGATCGGCGACCTTCGCATCGAGATCAAAACCCTGTTCACCTGCAGCGAGTTTGAGTCTCTCTGCGATCCAACCCGGAGCCGCCCAATAAACACCCAGGCCCAGGGACGCCCCAAAAAGCAAAAGTATAACGAGCGCTAAAAGACAACGTTTTGCCATGATGAGGTCCGACCCCAAGCTTAGGGCTTGAGCAAAGGGGGGACAAGGTGTGTGCCCTGGCTTTCTTTGCCTGGCTTGTGGCTTGAGGATCTCCGAGGACTCGGTATTCTAAGCGGGTCATGAAATCCAAGATTCTTTTTGTTGTCGCCTCTGCTGTTCTGCTCAGCTCCTGTGCCTCCGAACTCAAGCGCCGCTGCAAGGCCACCCATTGGTTTGAGTACGGCGAATCGGTCGCTCTTGCGGGCAAACGCTTGAGTGCGGACAACTTCGCCGCCCAATGTAAGAAAGAGGACGTCGAGGTCGACGAGTCCCAACTCGACGTGGGCTTTAAGGCCGGAATGGGTCGCTACTGCACGGCCGATGGCGCCACGGAAACTGGTCGCAAGGGCGATATCTTCAACGACGACCTCTGTGATCCCGCATCAGCTTCCAGCTTACGCAAAGACTATCAAAAAGGTGTGACGGCCTACTGCCGACCTGAAAATGGCTACGAGCAAGGCGCGCTCGGCAAGACCTACAAGAACGTCTGCCCAGAAAAACTCGAAACTTCGTTCCTAAAGCAATTCAAACGCGGCAAACGCGTCTATCTGGCGAGCATCATTGCCGCCAAGGAAATTGAGATTCAAGATGCTCAGAATGAAGCCAACGAGGCCTCGCATTCGGAGTCACGTCTGCGCGGTCAACTCACAGGTCTTATCACTGCCCAGAGCATCACAATGGCCCGCAACCCGAGTCCTGAGATGGTCAACACGCTCAACAGTGAACGCAGCTCGCTTGAGTCACGAATCTACAGTGAGAGCTCGCGCAAACGCGAAAAAGAGTCCGCAATTCAAAGGCTCCGCAACGAGATCAGCGAACTGCGCGTGCAGCTAGGCGCAGCGGTCGACGCGGAGCCCTGATCAGCCTGTCGGGGCTCCGCGTCGACCGCTGCGTGCGTCGAGCTCGGATTCAACTTCGCTTGAGGGCGAGATATGGAGCGAGTGCACGGACATGACGGCGCTACAGCTCGATGCAACAGATCGTACCTGGAATTTTTTGAATCCCAGCCTAAAAAAATTAGTGAAGCGCTTGGATGTTGAGTGCGCCCGGAACAGCGATGATGCCTTCGAGCTCCTGCTTTAGGTTTGGACCCCAGTGCACGTGATAGTCAGGCCCAAGATCGAGCTGAGTGTTGAAAAGGCCCGCCTTAAGAAGCGACAGCGAAACTGGAACGTGACCGCGGTGCTTGCGCAGAATCTGAGCGATCTCTGAATAGAGACTCTCGACAGAATATTTGCCTTCGACACGGTCGAGGTTCAAATTGAGCTTGATCGAATGCGGTAGCTTCTCCTCGACACGCGTGAGATCCTCGACGGCCATCGCACCACCCAAGCTCACTTGCCCGCAAATGAGCTTGGCCTTGTCTTCTTCGAAATCGAGTTCGGCCCGCACGAGAAGAGGACTGCCGCCCTTAAACAGAGCGTTGAACTCTTTATAGTGCTCCGGGAAACTGATGAGCTCGACCTGACCGGAAGGGTCCTCAAGTTTGATGATGCCCATGTTCTCGCCAGCCATGCGACCGCGCTTGACGCGAACCTCTCGCAGTTCCACAACGACGCAGGCGATGGTCACCACAGATTTTGGCTTGCGTTCGCTGAGTTCAAAAATCGGCATCGCGCCCGCAACACGTGCTCTCTCGAGGTAACGATCAAGTGGGGATCCGCTCACGTAGACACCTAGCAGCTGCTTTTCCCAGGCCAACATTTCTCGTTCCGAAATCACCAGAGCTTCCCCAAAACCAGGACCTCGCACGGGACCTGACGAAGTTTTGGGGGGGTCAATAGCGCCAAAGAGCGACTCCTGGCCGGCTTCGCGTTCTTCGGTTAGCTTCGAGGCCCACTCCATCGCCTTCTCAACAGTGCCTAGGTAAAGGCCTCGCAATTCTCGCGCGCTGGTGTTCTGACTGGCTGCAATCGAATCAAAAGCCCCCGCCTGAATCAGACACTCCATCGTGCGCTTGTTGATTTTTTTGGTGTTCACACGATTTAGGAAATCGAAAAGATCTGTGAATTTGCCACCCGACTCACGAGCCATGATGATTTCTGCAACAGCGTTTTCTCCAACGTTCTTGATCGCGGAGAGTCCGAAGCGAATAATTCCTTCGCTCGCAATTGCAAAGTCACTCAGGGATTCGTTCACGTCCGGTGGGAGCACCTGCAGCTTGCGCATCCGCGCGTCTTGGATGTAGCGAGAGAGCTTGTCGGTGTCGTCTTTTTCGATCGTGAGCAAAGCCGTGAAAAACTCTGTTGGGTAAACGGACTTCAGATAGCCCGTCTGAGCGGCAAGCATTGCATAGGCATAGGTGTGAGACTTGTTGAAACCGTAACCCGCAAACTTTTCGATGAGATCGAAGAGCTCGCCCGCTTTGTTTGCGGGGTAGGAATTCTTCACGGCGCCGTCAACAAAGGTGCTTCGCTGCGCCGCCATTTCTTTGGGATCTTTTTTGCCCATCGCACGGCGCAACAGATCCGCACCACCGAGCGTGTACCCTGCTATAACTTTTGCCAGCTCTTGGACCTGCTCCTGATAGACGATGACCCCGTAGGTCTCTCGGAGCACATCGTTCATCTTCGGGAACATCACCTCGACGTTGGCCTTGCCGTGTTTGCGGTTGATGTAGTCGTCGACCATGCCCGCCTCGAGAGGGCCGGGCCTGAAGAGCGCCGCGATCGCAGAAATGTCCGCGAAGCGGTCGGGCTTCATTCGGATACAGAGATTTTGCATGCCTCCCGATTCAAGCTGGAAGACTCCAAGGGTATCGCCGCGCGCCACGAGTTCGTAGATGCGAGGATCATGGATCGGGATGTTTTGGTAGTTGAGCGTCTTTGCTTCGGGTTCGGGACGCTTATTGACCCAGCGACACGTGAGATCCATGAGGTCGAGGGTCACGAGTCCCAAAAAGTCGAACTTCACGAGTCCAGCTTCTTCGCTGATTTTCATGTCCCACTGACAAATCAGGTTGCCGTTGACATCGCGTGAAAGTGGGCAGAGTTCCGTGAGCGGCTGGCCCGCGATAATGACGCCTGCCGCATGCACGCCCGCCTGCCTGAGCGAGCCCTCGATGCGCATGCCCATGTCGATGGCCTGTTTGACCTTAGGATTCTCTTCGCAAGCTTGCCGAAGTTCTTCGACCTGCTCTAAGGATTCCTCGATCGAGAGGGGTTTGGCTTGCTCAATGGGAATGAGCTTCGTGATGCGGTTGGTGTCGGCAAATGAGAGTCCGAGCACACGACCCACGTCTTTGATCGCGTTTTTGGATTGCTCTTTGGCGTAGGTGACAATCTGGCAGACTCGGTCGCGTCCGTATTTTTCGGCGACGTAGCGGATCACTTCGTGACGACGCTCCTGACAGAAATCGATATCAAAGTCGGGCATCGAAACGCGTTCTGGATTGAGGAAACGCTCGAAGAGGAGTCCGTATTCAAGCGGGTCGAGATCTGTAATCTTCAAAACCCATGCGCAAAGAGAACCCGCGCCCGACCCACGACCAGGACCCACAGGAATGCCATTGGTCTTGGCCCAGATCACGAAATCCGAGACGATGAGGTAGTAGCCCGCAAAGCCCATCTTCTGGATAACGTTCATCTCGTAGTCCAGACGTTCCCAGTAGGGCTTTTCTTGTTCGGGTCCTTGAAGTCCTATCTGCTTTAAGCGCTGCTTGAGACCTTCAGCGCAGTCGGCGCGGAAAATCTCGTCCGAGCTTGAGAAGCCTTCCTTTTTGAAATTCGGAAGGTGATAGATTCGTTTGCCGTCTTTGTCGCTGAATTTGAGTTTGACGTTGCAGCGCTCGGCAATCTTCAGCGTGTTCTCAATCGCCTCGGGCGTATTCGAAAAACGTTCCTGCATCTCATCGGGACTTTTGACGTAAAACTCTTGCGACACCAGCGCCGAGCGAGGGTTCTGCTCGAGAGAAAGTTTTTGATCCACCATGAGCCAGATCTCATGCGCAAACGCATCTTCGCGGTGCATGTAGTGCGCGTCGCTTGTGGCGACGAGCGGGAGGCCCTTTTGTTTCGCCCACAGCAGAGACTGCTCGTTGCAGCGCTGTTGCGGAGACAAGCCGTTGTCTTGCAGCTCTAAAAATAGTCGTTCAGGCCCAAAGACTTTTGCCAGACGATCGAGAGTGGCCACCGCCTCTTTGGGCTGTTCTTGAAGCAGAAAGGAATTGAGAATGCCTTTCATGCCACCCGTGAGCGCGATGAGACCCTCGTGATTTTCGAGAAGCACATCCAGCGGTAAGAAGGGACGGATCTCACCGTCTTGAAATCCAAATTCGGTGTGGGCGCGCGAAGAGAGCCGACACAGATTCCAAAATCCTTCGGTCGTTTCAGCGAGCAAAACCATGTGCCGATGAAAGGGTCCTGTCCCAGGAACTTCGATTCCGATCTCCAGACCATAGATCGGTTTGACTTTGCCTTCGACTTTGGATTTGCAGGCTTTCTGAAGGTAAAGCGCTCCGTAAAGATTACCCCAATCCGTGACCGCAACTGCGGGCATGCCGAGCTCCGCCACGCGTGGGATCAGCTTGTCAATCTTGATGAGACTCTGCGACAGCGAGAACTCAGAATGCAGGTGGAGATGGGCGAACGACACGTGCTGCGTAATAAAGCCAGACTTAGGGCTTTAAGCAAGATATATGAATATTAACGCACGGCAAAACGACCTGCGAAACCGAGAGCCCAGCCCTTCAAGGATCAAGCTGCAAATCAGGAGTCAGCCAGAAGTAAACTTGCTTGCTCTCGCCCTTGCCCACAGTCTTCGAGGCGAGCTGCCATTTCTCACCGGGCCTGTTGGGAAGGCCTAGCGAGCGCAGTTCCCACGAGCTTCGAGAACGACGCAAGGGCGCGTCGTTGCGTCGCGGTCCCGCTGAATTTTGCAGTGAAGCAGTCTCGGTCTCAAGCACAAGACGTGAACCCTCGACCTCAAGTCGCCGCAGATTCTGGCCGCCCTTGAGATTGAGCACACGCAGTGTACTCGCAAATTTAGGGTCTCTCATTTTGGATTCGATAAGCGCCCGACGACTCTCGCTCTCGGTACTCAGCAAGTCTTCGAGGAGAAGGGATGCTCCTGAGCGAAGCTGCAAACGACGATACGCAACGATGCGAGACTCTGTCTGGACACTCATGAGCTGCGAGTGAAACACGTCGCGCTCAATCCCGTCAGGAAAAAGCTCCTCGAGCACACGCACTTGTCTCTCGAGGACGCGAGTCTTGAGATCGCGCCCGCTAGGCAGCACTTGCCTCGACAGCGCATGTCGGCGGAGTTTTTTTTCGAGTCGCTCTGGAAGAAATCCAAGGACGCCAACCGAAAGACTGCTCGCTTCACGCAAGATGCCCGCAACCACAGAGGAGCAGTTCCTCATCAGCGCGTTGTAAGGCTTGAGATCGCGAGAGGTGAGCAACGCGTTCACGGCCTGGACGATCTCCGATTTTTCGTGGTCGCTCAGATCCAAAACCAAAGTCGTCACTTGCCTGAGTTCCTCACGCGAAGCTTGCATGTATCGCGACTCAAAGCTCTCATTCCACGCGAACATCGGCACTTTGTCACCGATGCCGATAAAGGCGAGAGGTGCGTGGCTCACGTTTTTTTCGAGACGCGGTCCGAAACCCACCGTGGGATCATTGGCTTGGGGGATCGGGCCATAAGAAAACCGCAGATCGATGTGCCCGAAGCGGTTGGCCATGCCATCTCCGCCCGAGAAAGCCACGAGAGACACAAAGGTCGGCGAAGCGGCAAGAGGCTGAGGTGTCGAAGCTTGAGCGAGCACGGGTCCAAGGACTGACCCCAATGCCACAACGATCGGCAAGGAAAACGTCTTCACAGGCCAGGGATCTAGAGGATATAACGCAACGCGTCAATATCTTAATTAGCGGCTAAAGAGGCGGCGTCCGGAGCCATTTTTGCCTTGGGCCTCATCAAGGCGGCCCAGAATGCGGCCGTAAAAATCCTTGTCCACAAGGCGCCCGAGGCAGAGCTTGCGGCTCTGGGGCTTCGAGAAAGCTCCTAGCTCCACTTCTGCACGAAGTCCTGAGCAAGCTCTCCCCTCAGCGGCGCTTGGGCGCTGGACGACACTGCGGCGCAGATCTTCAAAAATGCGCTGATGTTGAAGCTTGGCGAGCGGCTTACGCACAAAAGGGCTTCCCGCTGCGCGCTGTTCGAGGACCCATTGTCCGTTAGGCGCCCTGTAGTAATTCCAGGCCTCACCCCTCGAGTTCGAAACCTTGAAGCTCAAGGGAGCGGCCCCCGCCTCAATTGAAATGAAAGCGCAAAAGAGCAGGGCAAACTGCGCAAATACCTTGCGAAGATTCATGGCTGGCTCCCCTCTAAGGTGCAATAGTTCGGGCTCGCCTGCGGGCAACCCAAAGCGGCACGCAGGCGCGGGTGGGCCCCGTAAATGCCATTGACACGCCGACGAGCAAGCGGATGCGCAGCATCGCGCGGAGCCCCCGCTCCCTGATCCAAAAAGAGACAGAACGGAGCGAGAATCTGTTTGGCAAAGTCGAAGTCCGTCTCGGGCAGCCCGAGTTGCTTGCGTTTTGTCTTGTCATCCATCAGCAGTCCCATCGACTCCGCTGAGAGCCAGTCGGCGATGCATTCATCGGCCTGACCCGCGTGCATACCGAGCGCGTGAGATTTTTTGAGACACTCGACGAGCTTCTTCATCTCTTGACTCACACCGTGACCATTGAGCTCGGCGAGAGCGGGCCCAAAGTTGTGACCAATCTCGTGCGCCCAAACACTCATCAGACCGCCAGGCTGTTCCTTGAAAGCTTCCTGCAACCCGGGGAACATGAACACGTTTTTAGCGTCTTTCTGAACACCCACTGTCACTTCAGGTGTGTAGTAGGCGTTCACGTCGGCAACACCGCTCAGTCCTGGTTGCACGAGCATCGAATAAAAATGCTTCGTCGAACTCGGCATCTTATCGAGCTCGCCCAAGTCGAGTGTCTCATTTTTTGCGCCAGGTTTGGTGACAAAAGGGAGTGCGTCCACTTGAGGCGGTATGTGGGGTTCTACGGATGCGAGAGAACTGCGCATCTGTGCACGTTTTTGATTGCTCTGCACGAGCGGAAGAAGCTTCTTTTCGACAACGCTCGAGACCAGAGACTTCGCCGCATCGAATTGTGCCCTTTGATTGGCAATCATTTGCGGGGTGTAGACCGTTTCACGGGCCTTCTTCAGGAAGGGTTTTGAAATCTGGAGATCTTCATGAAAGTCGTTCACGATCGCACGCAGTCGAGCCGCGGCCGCATCTTGCATTTCTGAACACAGACGATCGCGCACCGAGAGGTCTTGAAAAGGTGGCAGGCCCGCAGCGACCCGCGTGCCGAAGTCAACTTTAGGTGAAAGCTCCTGCGAGAGCATGGACTTCAAGAGAGATTCAGCGCTCTCGGGCGCCGCAGGAAGCTCACTGGGAAAGAGCCCCTTGTCGATGCTCGACTGAATCTTATCAGTGGCTCCCATCCCGGCATACTCGATCAGTGAAAGGACGTCTAACTCAAGCTTGTCCAAGCGAGATTTCAAAACTGGCTTTTCTGCCACAAGCAGCACACCTTCACTTGTGGAATCAAATAAACGTGAATAACAATCGTCCGTGGAATCTTGAAGAGTCTTTTGGATCGCACACAGGCGAGCAAGCCGGGTCACAAGCGCCCCATCTTGGGCTGCGGTTTGGGCAGCAGACTTCCGCTGCCCTAGAACAAATGCGTGCTCCTCTTGGAGATAGGACTTGTAGTGAGCAAGATAGTTCTTGGAGTCTTCTGCAGGTGTTTTCGACAGACCCCAGCTGTCATAAGACTGCAAGAGTTTGCGCGCGACGGGTTGATCCTTGAAGGGTGCGACGGCGTTGCGATAGCGCGGACTCAGCCGCTTCTCGGTGGCTGAGCCAAAAGAACTGAGAAGGGTTCCCTCTAAACTCGTGTAGGTTGGCCCTCCCGACGCAGACCACAGTGAAACAAGTTTTGTTTCGATCTCAGCGTCCGGAGTTTCGGCAGCCTCGCAAGCCATAACCGCTTCACTCGTGAAGGGCCACAGCCCATCGCTTTCTCCGGGAGCGTAGAGCGCAGAAAAAAACTTCTCGAGTTCAGGTGGATCAGAAGTACCATCCACACTGAAGCCCTCGGCCTCGAGGCGTGAAAGAAGCTCGCTCCGCCACTCGTTACCGTGCTTTGCGCCAATGAGAGCGTCGAGCTCGGACTGAGTTTTCGCGGCCAAAGCTTCGGCCTTCGACACAACGGCCTTCGATTCTTCGGCTCGGCAGACTTTGTCAGCGATGTCGTTGCAAGAGTCGAGACCAGGATTTGCCGCTAGGCCTGAATGATCTTGCGCTCGCGTCGTGGTAGCGACGGCGAGCACCGACAAATAAAAAAACCATTTCCAAGAGCGCATCCTAAGCTCGCTTAACTGCCTTTAGGCTTGAAGATCCATGGCCATTCTACATCGGCCTTTGAACCTTCGGCTGGGTTGGGGAATTTCCAATCTTTGAGGTATCCGCCAATACAGTCAGAAATCGTACTTGAACCTGTGGAGTTGTCTTTAGTGCTGACACCCTCAACGCGTCCACCGCTGACAATCGTCCACTTCATCGTGACCTTGCCGCTCAAGCTAGGGTTGCGCGCAAGTTCGCGCTCGTAGCAGTAGCGAATTTCACTGGCGTGAGCATTCACCACTCGAGCAATTTCTTCGCGACTGAGAGAACCCAGTACATAGACGCTCATCGTCTCTGTTCCGATTGATACTTCGCCGCCCTTGCCGGGGATAGATCCCGTACCATCTCCGCGAGCACCAGCGCCAAAGCCTTTTGTACCGAGTCCCCCGACGCCAACGGCTGTGCCGCCTCCGCCCTGCCCCGTCCCCTGCAAGCCCGACCCACCAGAACCTCGTCCCGTTCCCGTAGTCGCGCCGACACCCGTGAAAGCTTCATCGACTGCGACTTGTCCCGAGAACTTGCCACCGCCCGTTGATGTTCCGGCCGATAGTCCCGAGCCACGCAGAGCCGACATGATCGTCTGCGCGGGAGTGTTGGTTGGCTTAGGCGAGTGCATGGCCATGGGTTTGGGTTTTGCGTTCTCGGTTAGCTTCGGAGCTTGGCCGAGTTTGACTTCCTTGCCGATTTTCGGTGCAGGAGCAGGCGCTTGTTTGCCGGGTGCAATAGGCGCAGGCTTCGCAATGATAGGACGCTTCTCAACACCGAGTTCCTGTTTGGAATCAGGGCGCCCGCGTTTTCCTTCTTCGCCGCGTTCTCTTGCGCCCTCGCCTTCGTCGCCACCAGCCTTCTGGGCCTTGTCGCCAATCTGCTGGGCACCGTCGACGCTCACACCCGTCTGCGCCTTATCCCCAACGATCGCCGGACGTGCTTGCTTTTTGTAGGTCTGCACAATCACACGACGCATTTGTTCAGGGAATTCTTTAACGACACCTTCGATGGCCGGTTTGTAGAACGATCCGATCCAGATCACCAAGAGAGCCGCGATCGAGAAGAGAATCTGCAACGCCCAATAAAGGCGGCCCTGATCGAAAATCACGTCGCGAGGAATCTCAGGCGGCTTGCCCACAAACATCAAGAAGAAGTGAACGCTTCCGACTTGGATCTTGGCGATGTCATCGCCCGCAAGCCGAATGTTCGAAGGAACATTGGGAGTTTGCGCCTCTTGCTCGAAGCGCACGATCTTGCCGCCAACGCGGGCCGAACCACGCATAGAGGGATGCATCTGGATCTCGGCTTCGGATCCGTTGACGCGAATAAAATCAAACTGAGGAGGCAAAACGTTTGAGGCGACGATGTAGTCGTTGCCCACGCTCTCGCCGATACGGATTGTCTTGCGGCGATCACGGCAGTGATCGATGTTCAGGATCGTCTCTCCCCAGTAAACGGTCACCTCGAGCTCTTCGTGCGGCTTCGAAGTTGCTTCAAGAACCCCGCGTGAAGAGGCCGACTCTTTGAGGGACCGGATCACAGTAGGATCGCGGTTTTGCTTAACAGCAGGCGCTGCAGAGCTCATCGAAGCGGGCACTGGAGCAGGAGCACGAGCTGCAGGCGCATCTCTCGAGGCAGGGGCTGCTGCCACTCGCTCCACAGGGCGCGGAGCTTCGGGTGTTTCTTCGAGCGCCACAAAGGTCATTTGGAGTTTCAGGCCTGCGAGTCGGATGTCGTCAGCAGGACCCACAACACGCTCGATAACGCGCTCGTTGTTGACTGTCGTTCCGTGGCTCGACGCCAAGTCCGTAATGCGCACGCTTCCATCGTCGAGGCGCTCCAGCAGCGCATGAATGCGCGAGACGCGGGAGTCGGGGATTCTAAAATCTGCCGAAAGAATTCGGCCCATCACAATCTTACTTTGCTCGAAGCGACCGTTGGCTACGAGCTTGTCACCGTCGAAGACTTGAAGATCCAAAACGTGTTTCATGATCCACCCATTCCCTATCTTAACGATCCGACAATCCACTCACCGCTAACGCCTCTTCTCGGAACGAAGTGCGAACAGGGATGAGTGAAGTGTTTTTACGTGGCACGCGTGCGCCGAGAACACTCTGAGAAGGACGCTCAACGTTTCCCGAAACGTCACTTCCTTCGAAACGAAACTTTTGTTTCTTTGGGACCTTAACGACGCCGTTTTTTGTGCGACGGATGATCCAGCCTTCTTCGGAGTCAGCGCCCCCCGCTTTTCGAGAAGAGCGCTGTGCAGACGCCACAGAAGGTGTCATGCCAAGCAACAGCAAGAGAAAAAAAAGATTTGGAGTTTTCATCAATTACCTCTCCACGTTTTTAGAATCTGACGGGACACGTCCCTCGACGAAGGGGCCTCGAGCTCGACGTACTTTTTCATGCGATCAACGGCCTTGCCCGAGTCGCCCACAGCTTTCCAAGCGAGCGCACTGTTGAAGAGAAGCTCTCGACGCGCTTTGAAAGACGAATACCCGTCATCAAAGATCGACGCGGCCTCTTTCGCTTTGCCCGTCCCCAAGAGAGCTGCGCCCCCGATCATCGCGCCTTCAGCACTCGAGTCCGCAAGCCCCTCCATGAGTGAAGCGGCCTCAGCATAGTCACCGATCAGGTTGTTGATCGCAGCCAAGTTCATCGAAGCCATTCGCCGCAGATCACGGAACTCCGAACCCGAGGACTCGAGAGTTTCGCGGAAACTCTTAACGGCGGACTCAGAAGCTCCGAGTCTCCAGAACTGAAGCCCCTCGAGATTTCGCAGATACTGGGTCCAAGCCTGAGGGATACGTCCCGCAGCGATCTCGCCACGCATGACTTTCATCGCTAAAAGGAACTCACCTTCTCGGTTATCGCGGAACGCTCGTTCCGCCAGTGCCCAAAGAGGCGACGCTGTCTGAGCATCCGACGGCGCCTGAACGAATCCCGGATTTAAGAGAATTTCAAACTGCAGCGACACTCGAGAGGGATCCAGTGGGCGAAGTTGCTCGCGGCACTCGCCGAGACCCGCTCCAGCAATTTTGAAATCAACAGCCTTCACCAAGCACTGCGAAAGCAGATCTCGATGCTTGTCTTCGAAAGGCTTCACAAAAGCCATCAGATCTTCTTTAGGAACAGGCGCCTTTGACAGCTCGGCAGCGAAGTCACGGTTTGCTTTCGCAACACGAACAAGGCTCCGAAGAGCCACGTCTCCATCACCGTAGGCAACAGCGTTAAGGTACCTCTTTTCGAGATCTTCCAGGGACTTCTTTTTCTGATTCAGTGTGCGTGCAAATGCCGCCCCCTGAAAGTTCAGGCGTTGCTTCTGATAGGCGGCAAAATCCGTTTCGAGAGCGTCGAAAGACCAGCCGGCTAGGATACGCCGCAGCTCCCACTGAAGGGTCTTCGCCTTCGACGAGGGCCAAGACTTGAGCACGCCCGCACGCGCCTTCGCAGACGTGCTTCGAAGCGTGCGAGCCAACCGAGCTTCATCAAGGATCGCGCGTTCCTCAGAACTCATTCCCGGCAGTCGCGCCCAGCCCGCGAGGTCTGCGTCGCTCACGCCGTTGTGGAAGGCAGCAAAGCCCAGTACCTCGGGCCGAAACTTAGAACGTGGATAGTCTTTGAGGAATCGCTGGTAATCCGCTGCGAGTTCTCGCGAGGCAGACTTGGAACGCGTCACACCCACCTGATTTTCGAGGTGAGACTGAACAAAAAGCTTATTCCAAAGAGCGAGTTCGATATCCTCTTTCCTTACCGATTTGTCTTTCTGGCTGAGATCAAGATACGTGTCGTACGTTGCAAGCGCCTTACGCCATTCACCTTTTTGAGCGAGCTCCTGACCCTGCTGAACGTACAAGGAGCGAGAATACGATGACTGCGGGAACTTCTTGAGGAGCTCGGAACCGGCGCGCTTGGAGAGCTCAGGATCTTTCGACTTCTCGGCAAAAACCACCGCGTTGTTCAGGGCTTTTTCCTGCAGAGATGGAGTGAGCACCGGAACAATCGCAAGGAAGCCCGCAGCTTTCTTACCCGCATCCTCGCTGGAAGCATCTGGCATTTGCTCGACGCGCTTGAAGTTAACACGTTCCTGGAAATCACGAACCTTAGGTCCAAGAGAGGACGCGTGGGCCGACATGAGGGCCGAGTTCTTTGCGATCAGATTGCTTTCCTCAATCGCCTTGTCCAGATCGCCCTGCTCTTCCAATAAAAAGAGGTAGCGTTCGGCGGACTTAAGGCCCGCTTCGCTCTTGGGATAGCGACTGATAACGGCCAGAAGGGTTTCCTTGGAGGAATTTTTTTCCCCGCTGGTGTAGGCCTCGTAGGCGCTGGCATAAAGAAGGTCACTGCCACGCTTGTCTTCGGGAAACTTCTTAATGAATGCTTCGGTTGCATCGAGAAGATCACGAGCACGGTCTTTATCTTTGCCGGCGATCTCCCTCAGGGCGAGAATGCGGTTGTAAGAAGCCGTAGGTCCGTACTTCCCTTCGCCCACGAGAGCGTACTGCTTCTGGGCCTCTTCAAAATCCTTCATGCTGTAGAGAAGCTCGGCGTAGTAGTAGCGCATCTCATGAACGTTCGCGGGTGTGTCGACGTTCGGTTCGGGAACGTTATCAAAATAGACGATGTAGAACGTGCGAGCGTTTCCCAGGCGCGCATCCTTGTCACGCGCCCGTTGCGCAATTTTGTGCATCGCTTTGGCTTCGCGACGAACAAGTCCTGCCACTTCTTCGATGTAGTTGGCCTGATCGCCCGACTCGCGAGCTGAGAGCCAAGAAGAACCGGCTCCGTAGTTTTTTACATAGACGTTCATCTGGGCAGCCAGCTGTGCAGGGTTCGAATTGCGACGAAGAATTTCTAAGCGCGCCAGGGCAAAATCCCGGGCCTCTACAGCCTTAGGGTCAGAGTCGATGAGCTGCTGATAGAAATCAAGCGCCTGCTTGGTCTGACCGCGACTCGAAGCAAGATCGGCCGAGTTGCGCAGATGTTCACGAAGCAATTCGTCGTTTCCTCGGAAGTACTCCATGCCCTCGTCGTACTGGCCTGCAAGCGCAAAAGCGCGCGCGAGATCGCGCTCAGCTTCGCCCTTAAACGACAAGCCCTCGCTGCCGTCTGCAAGCTCCACTGTTCTGCGATAGGCCAGCACGGCTTTATCGTAGGCGCCCGTGTTGAAGTAGCTCCACGCAAGCTTATAGAAGATGTAGGGACGAACTTGCTTAGAAAGCTCAGGGCTCGCCTGCGTTGAGGCGAGCTTAAGGTAGAGCGGAAGTGCGTTCTGGAATTTACCATTGTCGAAGTACAGATCAGCGAGTTGCAAACGCGCGGCAAAAGAACGCGGGCTATTTGAATATTTTCCGAGAAGTTCTTCGAGTGGTTTCTCGGCGCTCTTGCCCTGCCCAAGATCGACTTGAGTCATGCCGAGATAGAAAAGAACTTCGTCGCGCTGAATAAGTTGAGAACGGCCTTGGTCCACGCCTCGACTACGTCGATCAAGATCGTTGTAGAGTCCGAGTGACTGGCGACGGAGTTTATCGGCCTGAGGAGTCCTAAGCTCGGGGCGCTTGGTTTTCTCACGCGACTCAGGAGAGATCGCCTCCCATTTTTCCACAGCCTTGCGCCAAGATTCACTTTCTTTACTGGCCACGTCGCGAGCCCGCTCAAAATAGAGCTCGGCCAGCCGCATTTGAAGTTCGCCGCGACGAGCACTCTGCCCTTCTCGAGACACAAGTTCCTCGAGCTGAGTGACGAGTTCTTGAGTTTTCTCGAGACGCTTCTGTCGAACCGCATCCTCAAACGCGATACTCTCGCGACGGATGCTCGGTTCACCTTTTTCGAATGTCCGACGAATGGTAACCCGCGATCTTTCGATGGGTGCGTTGTCCTCTTGGATGGAGGCTTCAACCTTGCTTTGAGATTCGACCTGCCAGGAGCTGCCAGGTGACTGGGCCACAAGCGAGACAGACCATGCGCCCTGGAAGGCGACGAGACTCAGATAAATTGCGCCCTTATGCCAAGAATTCATAGACTCTGCTCTCCGCAAACATTGGACGTCGCAAAGGCGTAGCTCCCCGCCTCATCTCGCCAGAACTCGCCTTCAAAGGGCCAGAATTCATAACCCTTACGCACATCAGCCTCAAAATCGACGGCCACGGCATTAGGAATTTTATTGTCGATCAGTCGATCCCGAATACGAGTGCTGACTTCGACTTCGACAAGCGCCGCATTCTCAAATGCTGTCTGAACGTCGTCGCGAATCGTTCGCAGACGACGGTTGATCGCGCGCACTCCGTCTTTATATGATTCGATGCGTGCATAGTTCAGCTCAGCCTGATAGCGAGCGCGGAGACCGGACAAAAGAGGTTGGCGAGAATCAGGAAATATTTTGCCAAAATTCTCGGTTTCGAAATTTACTTGCAAGAGCATACGATCAGCCCGCTCGAGAACGTCTTCTTGCAGCAGAGCATCCATAACGAGGGCATAAGCCTGAGTATCGACACCAAGAGGCGTATCGCGCTGTCCGCGAGCATAATTCAACACCGCGCTCACGCGCGCCGTGGAGTTCCCATTGCCGCGAGCAAATGCCTGAGCCGCAGAGATCACTTTGGCGTATTTCTCCTTGAGACGTGCGAGACTCTTTTGAGCGGAATTGTACTGACACAACTGAAACAGCGTCGAAGCCTCGAGCACATAGGACTCTGGCGCGAACTTGTCGTTGAGATAGGGGCTATGGAGCGTGAGAAGCTGTCCTAGGGCAAGGTTGTAGTCTTTCAACCGATAAGCGGCCCAGGCACCCACCAGAACCCCCGGATACCACGAACCCGAGTTACGAGGCAGACGCACGAGCTGCTCTAAGCTTGAACCCATCTGACCGAGGTCGTAGTAAACGCGTGAGGCCTGGAGACGTAAAAGCCCCGTCTCAGCCGATGTGTCGTTTCCGGTCACAGCTTCGATCGACTGTACAGCTTCGTTCGGCTTGCCGAGCGCCCACTGTAGATTTGCCAAGTGAAGTGCAGCGGCACGCCGCGCTTCCGGGCTGCGAATAGATCCGAGATCTCGAGATCCCGGCAAAATCGAATTGGCGAGATTGAGACTTCCTCCGCGGTAAGCGTTCAGCGCCACTGCAATACGGAACGAGGTGGGCCACTGCGCGACAGCGACGCCCGCATCGGCGGCAGCTTTGGCAGCAGCATTGATCGAACCCAGGCGATCCCATTTGAGCGCGGCTTGGCCGAGTCCGTCGAGTCCACGACTGAGTCTCGGGTTGGACGTGGCCGCATCGCCCCACTCACGCAGCGCCGTAAGAGGAAAGCCCAGACTCTCCAGCAAGAGAGCGCGGTCAACATGCTCCTCAGCTCGTGTGCCTCTCGCGGTCTGCAGCCAAAGGTACTGGAGCGCGTTGGCGGGCTTGCCATCACGAACCAGACGATCAAAATTTCCACGCCAGGGTTGCGCGCTCAGAGAAAGAGATAAGAAGGCACTTGTCACGCCGAGCACGATCTGATTCTTTTTCATAGGAGAAATCCTCCGCCCACAAGGAAGCTCAGACGATGTTTGGACGATCCACTGAACTGCATGTAGTCACGCAATTCGATCTTCATAATCGAGCGACGATTGAGAAAAGCGCGGAAACCCACTCCGAAAATTCCGAGAGGATCATTGGAGGTTTCTCCTAGGGCGAGACCCCCACCCAGATTGAAGTAAGTTTCAAAGTGATACACGTTGGCACGAGTTGCCGCCTTGGACTTGAAAGGAGTCCAGATGAGCGTCGAGCCAAGCACCACCACGGGCGTGACGCCGAAATCAGTCTTAAGACCCGTTTTCTGCTCAATGGTGTCGTCGAGTCCCGTGTTGTAGTTCGTGAGGAAGGCCGCGTGCAGACCTTCGATGCCGAAAGACTCCGTGAAATGATACGCCCAAGAAAATCCCCATTCGAACTGCCGGCGAAAACTATCCGCAGGCTGCACGCCCACAAATAGGGGTGTGATCTCTTGACGATCTTCTTTGAGAATAAAGCGTTTCTGAACTACGAGGACTTGTTCGAGCGGAATACGATCGGGGCCACTGATGGCTTGCTCGAGTTTATCGAGATCATCCTTGTCCACTTTCACCGGAGGAATTTCGGGTGAAGCTTCCTCCTCGGCCACGGGACTGTCCGTGATCTGACTGGACGAATCGGAATTGCCGAGGAGAAGTTCTTTCTCCAACGCGCTCATTCCGGATTGCGCCCGCGCGCCAACGGCCAGCGCTCCAAAAACACCAAATAAAGCAAATCGAGCAGAGCGTCTTAATTGGTCACAAAACACGGAAACTTCTCCCCTTTTTCAATGATACAGCAAGCCCAGCCCCCTGCACTCAAGCGGAGTGTCAAAACTTTAGTCCGCCCCCTTTGTGAGGCCGCGCCGCTCGACCTAGAGTGAAGATCATGTCGACCCACAAACCCGCAAAGATTCCGCCTTTCCCCCATATCGCTGCGTCGGCTCACATCTCCAGCGAGACTGTGCGCCAGAGCTTCTGTGACACCGCACTATCTCAGCGCGATGCCTTCTGGACACAGCTGTCCAAAGTGATCAAGTTCCACAAACCCTTCAACGAAGTCCTGGAGTGGAAAGTTCCGCGCGCGAGCTGGTTCAAGGGCGGAGAGCTCAACGTGTCAGAAAACTGTCTCGACCGACACCTCCGCGATCGTGGTGACAAGACCGCCATCATTTGGGAAGGCGAGCCCGAAGGTCAGACACGCAAACTCACGTGGTCGGAGCTTCATGCGCTCACCTGTCGCATCAGCAATGCTCTCCATGCCCAAGGCGTTGTGAAGGGAGACCGTGTGCTCGTCTACATGCCGATGGTCCCCGAAACCGTCGCCACCATGCAAGCCTGCGCGCGTCTTGGCGCGATTCACACAGTGGTCTTCGGCGGTTTCTCATCGCAGTCCATCAGCGATCGTCTGCAAGATTCTGGAGCCAAAGTGATTGTCACGGCCGATGGCACTTATCGCAAAGGTCGATTCATGAAGCTCAAGAGCGTCGTCGACGAAGCCCTCACAAAGGGCTCTCACTCGGTGACAAGTGTACTTGTCTTCCGTCGCGATGCCGCACAAGAATGCGCGATGACAGCGGGCCGTGATTTCAGTTGGGAAGAATCCGTCCTCAAAGCCTCGCCGGCTCGCGCGCCACTTCCCCTGGACAGCGAAGATCCTCTTTTTATCCTCTACACCTCGGGCACGACTGGCAAACCCAAAGGCCTCTATCACACTCAAGCGGGCTACCTGCTCTGGGCCCATTGGAGCACGCGTTGGCTCTTCGACGTGCAAGACAATGATATCTTCTGGTGCACGGCTGACTGCGGCTGGATCACGGGACACACCTACATCGCCTATGGCCCCCTCTCCAACGGACTCACTCAGTTCATGTATGAAGGCGCCCCCACCCACCCCCATAAAGACCGGTTTTGGGAAATGATCGACAGGCACAAGATCAGCACGCTCTACACCTCGCCCACAGCGATTCGCATGTTCATGAGCTCGGGCGAGGAACTGCCCGCCAAACATTCCCTCGCGAGTCTGCGCATTCTTGGAAGCGTCGGCGAGCCCATCAACCCCGAAGCGTGGAACTGGTTCTTTGAAAACATCGGCCACAAACGCTGTCCGATCGTCGACACTTACTGGCAAACCGAGACGGGCGGCGCGATGGTCGCGCCGTTCCCGGGAGCGACAGTGCTCAAGCCCGGCTCTGCCACCAAAGGTCTGCCGGGAGTCCTTCTCGATGTTGTCGATCCCGATACGGGCAAGAGCCTGGGCCGCGGCAAAAAGGGCGCGCTCATCATCCGCGAGCCCTGGCCTTCGATGGCTCGCGGCATCTGGGGCGACCCCGCGCGTTTTGAGAAAACCTATTGGCGCTCCTCGCCAGCCTTTGACGGCGTTTATCTCACAGGAGACCTCGCCATGTTCGATGACGAAGGCGATCTCTGGGTCGAAGGGCGCATGGACGACGTACTGAACGTCTCCGGACACCGCATCGGCACGGCTGAAGTCGAAAGTGCCCTCGTAGGACATCAAGACATTTACGAAGCGGCCGCCGTCGGCGTCCCCGACGCGATCAAAGGTCAGGGCATCGTGGTTTTTGTGGAACTCACCGAGAAAGCTTACCGAGACATTGCGAGCGGAAAGCGCGACATCGACTCCATCAAAAACGAAGCACGCGAACAAGTTGGACTCGAGATCGGTTCTTTCGCCAAGCCCAACGAAGTTCGCATCGCAAAGGCTTTGCCCAAAACCCGCAGCGGCAAGATCATGCGACGCTTGCTGCGTGAACTCGCCGTGAATGGAGAGATCCGCGGAGACACTTCAACACTCGAAGATTTCTCGAAAGACGCCTTAACGGAAGAATGAAGATGAGAAAAATTCTTCCTTTAATTTTACTGGGAGCCTGCGTCTCACTGAGGGCATCGGAACCGTCTCCACTCACAACAAAAAACTCGCTAGTCTCGTCACCTGCGCCGCCCCTCTTGTGAGCCACTGGGTTCAGGAAGAAGGATTCTCGAAAGAAGTCCGCACCCTTTACGCAGGTTTTGAATTTGTGCGCACCGACGTTGGCGACTCCGACGGACGCCTGCGCGTGAGCGAGGGGACCAAACTCCTCTGCGATCTTGAAATCAGTTTAAGTCCCGACGTGCATTTTTCGGCTCGTGAACGACTGATGATTGTTCTGAGCTACAGCGGTTCAGGTCGAACGGGCACTCTCTATTCGTTAAAAAATGAAAAATGCAATTTAGTGGGATCCACGTCCGATGATGCTTCTTATGCCGAGCTCATGCGACTCTTGTCAGAATCCGATCGCTCACGCCGTTGCAAGGGCAAATAACTTAGTCTGAAGGAATTTGTTTGTTGGCGTTCTTTCTTTTAAATTCCTGAGAGTAGGCACTCTGAATGAAACTTTTGGCAATGGGGTGTTTGCTGGGATCCCTCATAAAGGGAAGATAGGCGCAAAGCTTTTCCTCGGATTGTTTCAAGCAAAACGCTTCGGCTCGCACAAGAATCTCCTTGAAATTTCCTTGATAAGCTTGATTGAGCACAAAGTTATTGCATCCAGTTTGACTTCCTGCCAGGCAAGCCTTTTCTAAGTAATAATCCGAGTCTTTGAGATTTTGTTCTTCCCTTTCCAGCACACCTAAGTTGTTGCAGGAATTTGGCAGAGTATTCGAGTTGGACATGCAGGCTTTGTAATAGCTGTAGCGACTGTGCTCTAAGTGATGCTGTTGATGAAACAAAACTCCTTGTGAGAAATCGTCGCAAGTTTCTTTCCATTCAGGACCGGGGCCATGACATTGAGGTATTTCAGTCGTATTCCAAACACGTTCGTTCAATTCTTGAGCAAAAACGGGTGCCGAAAAAAACATACAGAACAGTAAGAAATAAATTCTCATCCTCCTCATTTTATCATTCAATGAAACCGCCCAAGATATAGAAATGATGAAGCATGCGTAAGGATTTGATACAGGGAAGCAGAATCTAGGGCCGTAATGGCACCACGGCGCTAAGCGCCGTGGTGCCATTACGATTGAAATTAGCTCTGCCAAATACTTTGGAAGCTTGTTAGAAGATCTCTCGTCAAGCAACGAAACTCGGGGAGGATCTTCTTGTCACACACCTCACAAAAAAATTCACGCGACAGTGTTTTCACAAATCGAAAAATCGTAGGTCACGAGGACCTCAATCCCAACGGGACTCTTTTCGGCGGCAAGATCATGGCCTGGATCGACGAGGTCGCCTTCATGAGCGCCAGGCGCTATTCCGGCGTTCCCTTTGTGGTCACGGTCCACGTCGACAGCATTTCATTTCTCATGCCGCTTTTTCTCGGGGACCACGTGATTCTCACTTCGCAAGTGAACTACACGGGCCGCACCTCTATGGAAATTGAAGTGCGAGTTGAGAGAGAAGATCCCTACACCGGCAATCGCACCCAAGCCACGAGCGCTTATCTGACCTTCGTGGCTCTCGATGAGAACCGCAAACCCACTCCCGTTCCCAGCCTGCTGCTCGAGAGCCTGGACGACGAACATCGTCACCGCGAAGCTCATCTGAGATCCAAAGTTAGAGAGCGCATGCGCCGTCACCTAAAAAATCGCAAACAACGCGCCCTATCTCCGCCTCGCGCAAACGCCACATTGCCCGACCCAGCGCCGATCTACATCCTCTCGAAGCATCTCAAACGCATAGGAGCCCGAGAACTTTCGGCGAGCGTCGACGAACACGTTTTGAAAGTCGAGCGGACGCTTCGCAAACGCGTCAGAGTCGTTCTAGGAATCGACCCTCACGCAGAAATTGCCGGCTAAATTCGGCGGAGTCGCTCTAAAGCCCGGTCGCGCCCGAGAGCCTCAAGCACGATGCCGAGATCAGGACTCGCCAGAGTTCCGGTAAGGAGCACACGAACAGGTTTTGCGAGCTGAGGAATCTTGAGCTTAAGATTGTTAGCGGTTTCCTTGATGGCTTCAAAGGCTTTGGGGCCAGAAAAGTCAGCAGTCGCGAGTGCGGCCCATTTGCCGGCGAGGGCGTCGAGCGCATCGCGTGGTGTGGTGGCCACAATTTCTTTCATGGAAGCTTCGTCGCGTACAAAATTGTTGTCGAGATACCACGACGCGAGCGATGCAAAGTCGGTGAGCTTTACGGCGCGCTCACGGAGTGCTTCGAAAAGTTTGCGGGACGAGGGCGTCGCAAGAAGCACTGAGAGATCCACTCCGTAGCTTAGCTTCAGCAGATCGCTAAGCTCCTCGAGACTTTTTTCACGAATGTAGTGGTTGTTGAGGTGATCGAGCTTCGTGCGATCAAAAACCGACGGCGAGGAGCCGCAACCTTCAAGTTTAAACTCAGCAGCGAGATCAGCCTTCGAAAAAATTTCTTGATCCCCACGAGCCCAACCCAGTCGCACAAGAGCATTGAGCATCGCTTCGGGAAGATATCCCTCTTCGCGGTAATTGGTGACCGCCACGGCTCCATGACGTTTTGAGAGCTTGACCTTATCGGAACCAAGAATCATGGGGACGTGGGCGTAATGAGGCACTTTCATACCGAGAGCGTTCATGAGCATGATCTGCTTGGGGGTGTTGTTGAGATGATCGTCACCGCGGATGACATGGCTAATACCCATCTCCACGTCGTCCACCACAACCGTGAAGTTGTAAGTCGGGGCGTCGTTTGAGCGCAGAATCACAAAGTCATCAATCTCTTCGTTGGCGAAGCTCACATCGCCTTTAATGAGATCATGCACGATTGTCGTCCCTGTGAGCGGTGCTTTGAAACGAACCACATACGGACCCGCAGGCTCTGGCCCCTCGAAGTCGCGAAAGCGACGATCGTACATAGGCTTCTTGCCTTCGGCCTGGGCTTTGGCTCTCATTTCATCAATCTCGGCCGCCGTCGCCCAACATTTGTAGGCGGTGCCAGCGTTGAGCATCTTGCGAACATAAGAGCGATAGAGGTCAAAACGCTGTGTCTGGTAAATCGGTTCCGCATCCCAGTCGAGCCCGAGCCATCTCATGCTATCGAGAATCTCATCCGTGTATTCTTGTTTGGAACGTTCCGTGTCCGTGTCTTCGATCCGTAAAATGAAGCGACCCCCGTGGGCCCTCGCAAAAAAATAATTGAAAATGGCCGTGCGGGCACCTCCAACATGAAGCATTCCCGTGGGTGATGGAGCGAACCTGACGACGACAGACATGGCTTCTTTCTAGCACACTTGCTGCGGCAGAAGAAGTCGCGCTAGTCCTCTCGGAAAACGCCTGAATCTAGATCGAATTGAATCGCTCGCCAGAGACTAAATCCATAAGAGTCCCAGTGATGCATCTTGGCCCTCAAAGACGTTCCAGGAGGAAGCTCCATCGTGTAAACCGGGATTTTCAGATGCACACCCGCATAGTTGCCAAGAGAACCGGGCCAGATACCGTAGGATTTAAAGTTCAGATTTTTCGCATTCTCAACCATGTTGATGGCCAGGAACTTGGCCCGACGAACGGTGTCGCGGTCGCCTTTCGAGTCGAGCTCCAGAAAGCCTAAGGGCGTATGAATCGAGATGATCTTCTGAGGCTGGCGGCTACGAATAAACTCGACGATCGCAAGCACTTCAGGTTCAGAGGCTGCCGAGTTCCCTGGAAACTTGCGCGGATCTTTGCGGTCCTTTGAGCTCCAGAATGCGAGTGCCTCTTTTTCCCATTCGGGAGTCGAGAAGTTACGATTCAAATCAACTCCGCGCGCATTTGGACGCTGCACTTTGGGAGCCAGAAAGCCATCCGGATTAAGGAGCGGCTGCACGACAAAACCGAGCCCTGCTGGGAGTTCTCGTTTACGATCAAAGACCTCACCAAGCATGATCAGACACATCGGAATCGCGGTGACTTCGTCTCCGTGAATTCCACATTGAAGAAGTGTGAGTTTGTCACTGACCTTCTCCGTTGGCGCATCCCAGTAAACTAGCGGTCGGTTCTCGACCGACCATCCAAAAATTTTAAATGGAAAATCCGAGCAACGAGACTTTTTCCAACCGAGCTTGGCGTAGCGCGCATCGATCTCTCGACATAGCTCTAAGACAGCCGCCTCAGGTGTGCCGGATTCTCTGAGCGCAGCCCATTTCCAACTCGTGAGCTCAGGACTTAGCTGAGCCCTAAGACTCGGTGCCAAGAAACTCAGAAGCACTGTGCAGACGAGAACAAAGGACCTCGACGTTTTCACGCCACCTCCACCACCAGACTCATTCCCTGACCGCCGCCGATGCAAGCGCTGGCGAGGCCTAAACCGCCGCCGAGTCGCTTGAGATCGTAGAGCAGATGAGTCGTGAGTCGTGCGCCCGAAGCAGCGAGTGGATGGCCAATAGCAATGGCGCCTCCGTTGATGTTGGTCTTCGCGGAATCCAGGCCGAGCTCTTTGGCGACGGCGAGATACTGAGCACCAAAAGCTTCATTCACTTCAACGCGTCGGAAGTCCTTCACCGTGATGGCCTTACCGGTCAGCTGCTGATAATGCCTGAGCGCTTTATGAGTCGCTGAAACCGGACCGATACCCATGACCTTGGGATCGCAGCCCGAAGAGCCCCAAGCCTTGAGCGTGCCCATGATTCTTAGCGAACGCTTCTCAGCAAAGGTCCTCGTCGTCAGGATGAGAGCCGAAGCACCGTCGACGATGCCACTTGCCGTGCCTGCCGTGACCGTCCCGTCTTTCTTGAAAAGCGCAGGCAGCTTCGCGAGACCCTCTGCTGTCGTCTCGGGCCGAAGATGCTCGTCTTTCTCAACACGGGTTTCACCTTTTTTGGTCTTGAGAACAACAGGCACCACTTCCTCCTTGAAAAGTCCCTTGCTCCAAGCATCGGCGGCACCCTGCTGGCTGCGGAGTGCATAGGCATCCACCTCAGCACGCGAAATCCCATATTTTTCAGCCAGGTTCTCTGCCGTGATTGCCATCGGAAGACCCGTGTAGGAATCCACTAGGCCCGTGTGCAGAGCATCTTCAATTTCGGAATTGCCCATTCGATATCCGAAGCGAGCATCACGAAGCACGTACGGCACCTGAGTCATATTTTCAGTTCCGCCCACTAGCACGCACTCGGCCTCGCCACTTGCGAGTAAGTAAGCCCCTTGCACCACGGCTTCAAAACCCGAACCACACAGCCTGTTAACGGTAAGCGCTGGTGTCGTGACCGGAGCGCCGATCTTGAGCGCCACATGTCGAGCGAGATAAATGGCGTCAGGCGAGCTCTGGATCACATTTCCAAAAACCGAGGAGTGAATGTCTTCGGGAGCGAGACCACTCTGCTCCAGACAAGCGCGCGAAGCTTCGACTGCAAGATCCGTAGCCGAGAGAGCCGCAAACGAGCCTCCGAATTTTCCAAAGGGTGTGCGGCGAGCGGCTACAAAAACGAATTCTAAAGACATGATTGCTCTCCCGTTACAAAAAGATCATCGGCCTTGAGGCCTTCCTTTAGAAACTCGAGCGACTTACGAGCCTCTTCGCGAGACATAAAGGGTCCCGCAAGAATCCGCGACCAAAGCCCTTTGGCACCCAGAGAAACTTCACACCCGAAAATGCGGTCTTCGCGAAGCTTCTTACGAATATCTTGAACTTGCTTTACGATCGCAGGACGCGGTTCCAGCTCCGAGGACAGAGCCTTAATCTGCACAAATACGGGACCCGACACTCCTTTTAGGAAGAAACTTCCCTCGTCTTCAATACGCGCCTTCTTGGCGGCAGGAAGCTGATTGGCTACCATGCTAATACGCCAACTCATGTAGGCTCCCTCGGGATGAGCTTCAGCGGGTGCCTCACGTTCGACGGGTACAAAACCATTCTTCTCGAAACGAAACTTCTGAACCTTGGACGTGAGGGTTCTTTCGAGTGGTGTTTTGCCAACGTCTTTACCGTCAATGAGCACCGTCACTCCTTCGGGCTGACTGCTAATCGCAAGGATCGAAGCTTTGGCGCCTTCGATGGGCGCTTTTGAGTGCGAGTCTTCCTTGGGGGCTGTGGCGTCAGTGACTTGGGCATCCTTTGGAATCGAAGGACGATCCTCGATCACGAGCCCCTTAGGAGACTCAATCGTCGCAACAGGCACAGGGGCTTTGTTCTCACCCGTGGAATTAATCAGCCACCATAGGACGCCGGCTCCCGCTACAGAACAAAAAAGTAGAAAGTAGAAAAGCTTGTTCACGACAACAACCTCACAGAATAGCCCTCAGTTTTGAGTCTCTGCGCCACTTCACGCGCGTGTTCGGGTCCACGCGTCTCGAGGCGGCAACGAATCTTCGTGTATCCCACCGGACAAGACTCGCTCAACCTGTCATGAACGATGTCCAGAACATTGGCCCGCAAACTCCCAAAGAGGCTCGTGAGTCGTGCGAGTTCACCTGGCTTGTCATCGACCACAACCTCAAGACTCAACCAGCGCTCATTGCGCACCAGAGCCTTCTCGAGAATTGTTGAGACCTTGTTCATGTCGATATTACCCCCACAAAGGACGACGACCGTGGGGACATCGGGATCTAGTTTGAGCTTTCGCGAAAAGAGGGCCGCTATCCCAGCGGCACCAGCGCCTTCGGTCACCAATTTTCCGCGCTCCATAAGTGTAAAAATCGCATGAGCAACCTCATCGTCATCGACAATCGCAATCTTTTCGCAGATCGACTGGATGATTGCGAACGTGAGCGGGTGAACGCTCTTCACAGCGAGTCCTTCGGCCAGAGTTCGCGAAGCAGACGCGCGCGATTTGACAACTTCTCCAGCGTCAAGACTTAGCGCCATCGCGTCAGCGACTTCAGCAACCACTCCAAAAATCTTCACGCCCGGGCGAAGTGCCTTCAAAGCGAGTCCAACGCCGCTAATGAGTCCCCCGCCTCCAATAGGAACGATGACTTGCAGCGGAGAATCCACTCCGACCCCCTCTTCAAGGAGCTGTTCGTGGATCTCGAGACCTGCAGTACCCTGCCCCGCGATCACGTCTTCGTCGGCGTAAGCATGCACGTAGGCGGCGCCGGGTGTTTTTTCTAGCACTTCGATCGCGCGCGCATAGGCTTCATCGTAGAGAGCTCCATGGAGAATCACTTCGGCGCCGTAGTCTGCCGTCGCAGAAGACTTCACGAGCGGCGTGCCTTCCGGCATCACGATGGTCGACTTCACTCCAAGGCGTCCGGCAACGAAAGCGACGGCTTGGGCATGGTTGCCCGCACTGGCCGCAATAAAATGCTGAGCTTCAGTCGGAGCTGTTTCGCGCAGATGCAAAATTTTATTGCACGCTCCACGCACTTTAAAAGAGCCCGTGTTTTGGAAAGTTTCAAGCTTCAAAAAAAGAGGCGAGGCATGCTTCACAAAACGGCGCCCATACTCCCAACGACGAAGTGGCGTCTTGACGATGTATTGGGCGATACGGGTCCGCGCCGCTTTGATATCTTTGAGCTCAACCGACATGCGCCCATCTTAGGGTGAGTCCTGCCTTCTATCAAGGCAGTCAGGCACGGCGGCACTCTAGGTTTTACTGCAGCACGATGCTTGGAAGGAATCCCCACCAAACGAAGGGATCATCTTCGAGAGCTTTGGGCTGCAAACGGAAAGCCGCCACCTGAGCTTCACCCCATGCGTCGCGCGCTTTAAGCGTGTCATGACGCGCTTGCTGGACCTTGTTCAAAACCTCTCCGCTGAGCTTGAGCTGCTTACTGCGCTGTCCTTCGAGCAGGTAGTCCGTCTCAGCCTCGAGTTCCGAGAGGAACATGTCGATGGTGGTCATCGTGTCGGAGTCGATCACCGCATAGTTCTCGAGCGTGATGGACTTCTTACGCGAAGCGATGAGCTGGGCAGCTTCGCGGGCGTTGTCGGCATCGGCCTTGCGCAAAGCCTCGACATAGTCGCCAAACTGGCTCACAAAGCGCTTCCACTCTTTAGCATAGTAGAGCTCGAAGTCCGAAGCAGCTGCTGCGGTCGCAGCCCATGCCGAGGCGATCGGGTTGAGCATCGACCAAAGCTTGTCCAGAGCGTCGGGTTTAGGAGTGTTCCAGGCGCCGCGAGTTGAACCACGGCCCGAAGTGTCGAGTCCACCCGGCATGGTGCTTCCGCTACTTGTCGACGTGCCACGCGTCGTGCCTCGACCACCGCCAACGGCGTCGGCATTGATCTCACCGTTCATCGGTCCAAAGGTCACAAGCCGCGAGAGCGCAGAGGACTGCTCCAAGATCGCAGCCTGGTAAGCATCGTACTCGGCACGCTTAACAGCACCACGATTGATAAGATCGCGTTGCTGGGTCATGAATTCGCTGATGGCCTGCTGAATCTTTTTGGGAGGCTGGTTGGCAGCCTTGAGGCGCATTTCGCCGTAGGCAGTGTCGAACTCCGAAGCAAGTCGCATTGCTTCGATTCGAGATGCATCAGCTTTCGTACGAGTGTATTCGATGTTAGAGAGCATTTTCTCCACCATGACTTTCACCTGAGATTTTACGGCTTCGTTCTTCGCGCCGATATCAGTGATCGAACCCGTCCCGCTGTTACCGGTTGTCGTCGTCGTTCCGGAACCATTGAGTGAACCAAGAATACCCTCACTCGTGGTACGCGAAGCACCCGTCGCGGCCGTGCGAAGCACCATACGACGCACGCCATCGGTCTCCGCTGCGCTAGATGAAGTGCCAAGAACTTTTGAGCGAGAAACTCCGGTCTGCAAGAATCCCAGAGTGCTTTTAGCGCCCATGCTGAGACGGTTGGCGTAGTAGCTTGATCGGTCGTTGTTGCGAATTGAAGAGCTTGCGCTGCGCACCGAGCTCACGAGCTGCTGTCCTTTTTCGACACCCGAGTTCGAGCGAGACACCTTATTGAATACTGTTCCGCCCTGGGAACCACTAGAACGGTTTCCGAGTCGCGGACCCGAGTCCGCATTGGTGGGACGACCTGTGGTGCGCATTCCGTTCGATGCCACGCTATAGCTGTCCAAACCAGGGGTAGGAGTGAGCATGAGGTACTCGTCTGCAGTGATTCCATTCATGGGAAGTCCCGTCGAGACGGGTGGGATCGAACGCAAACTCTGAATATACGGAGGATTGGCCATCTGATCGAGCCCCCAAACGCTTGGATCGCGACTCTGATCGATGATCGTGTTCCAGGCCTCGGCTTCGTTCTTGGAGCAGTTAATATCCCAGCCCTTTCCTTCGATCGGTACAGCGACGCCCGCCACAGAGAGCTTGGCCCACTGAGTTTCGAGATTCTGCGAGGCATAAGCAGGCAAGAGCGAACACTTCACGGCTTTGGCCGCGGCAAAGGCCGCCTGGAACGACATCGGCTGACGGTTGTCCTGGAACTGCTTCGCGCGCACGCGACAACGCGCCATCGATTCAAACACATCTTGTTCATCGGCATATTCTTCAGTCGGTCTCGAGCGAAGATTTGTCAGAAGCGAACGGCGTTGCGAGATGATCTCGGCGAGGTCCTGGCCACTGAGTTGCTGAACATCAAGCGGATTGGGCGTGAACTGGATGGGAGGATAGTCCACGTTGCGGAAACTCTTGCCGAGATCTTCTTGAACATTTGCGACTCGAGACTGGTAGTTTTCGCATTTTCCCGAGTCGAGTTCCACATCACGACAACAACGTAGCACGATGCCGCCGAGATCTTGGTCAAAGGCGGCGAGGCCATCGCTCAGGGAAGTCTTCCCTTCCCAACGAGTTTCTGCCACGTAGCCCATGGAGCGGAACATGTAAGGTGTTTCCATCGAGCGCTGTAGTGCCATGAGAGAACTACGAACCTGCTCTTTTTTTGAACTCAGGTTCGGAAGGTTCACAGAGTTCGACACGCATTCTTTGAAATCGAGCTCGTCAAACTGGGCGTTGTCTTTGTTAACTTCCGCGCGCTTGAGTTTGGAACTCGAGCTGCGGAAGAGACCTTCGAGATTAGACACATAGTTCTCAAGGGCACCTACGGGATTGGCGCTCATCACAATACGCCGCGAGGGCTCGGAGATGTAAGAAACTCGAAGCTGGTTATAGTAGGCCTCGATCACCCGCATGTCGTTGGAGTCCGTAATGCGGTCTTTTTCCGAAATAATGCTACCGATCTGAGCCCCTTGCTGAGCTGAGCGGTAGCTTAGCTGGTCAACGAAGGTCTTAGTCGTATTGGTGTAGTCACTCGCCAAAGCAGCGTAGGAAACGAGCGCGAACCCAAGCCCACTCAGGCCTCGGCACAGTTTCTTAGAAACGACTTTTAGATCCCCCGACATTTACTTTCCCCTTCCCTCTTAAAGACGACCCCCGTCGTCCTCAGAAGTTTGGAGGAGGCTGAGTTCCAGACCCTCTGGTCCTCGTACCCGAATCCATTCGGTTGTTGGTCCCATTCCCTGACAAGCCCCGCTCCGTTTGCGTGTTGCCCGTTTCGCGAATACGTACTGGAGTTCCGCGACCGCCCATACCGCCCAGACTGAGCGGCTGACCTTGGGAGGCGTTTGCAGACATTGCCTTAAGACCGCCGGCGCCGGTCTGATTGCGTAACATGAGTTCCTCGTCGATGGCTCCAATGAGCGCTTTTGAGGCTTCTTGGAATTTCATCATCTGACGAACGTTGGAGTCTTGCAGAGCTTCGGGCGGCAATCCGCCGTTCGAAGAAAACATGGAAAGTGACTGCAGCGACATGCCTGCGAGCGACTCCATTTTTGCGAGACACTCGCGCTGCTTAAGGAGCTTCTCGACGCCACTCGAAGCCGGTGGCGTTTGGCGCTTCACAACTTCTTTGGCCTTCTCGTTGTACTGTCCGTCTTCGACACCCGAATCCATCAGGAAAGGATTGGCTCCAAAAAGCGTCGCACTGAAAGCATCATCCGAGAGACTGTCTTTCACAACATCGCCCATCATCGCGCCGAAGTAGGTGCAGCCCGCACCGCGCGCAAGAAGCGCGTTGTAGAGCGAACGCACGAGCGTGATCTGAGGCGAGTTGGTGTCGTTGGTTTTGCCCATCTGCTGCGCGCGAGCCATGCAGCTCTGGGCGAGCGCTAGCAATTGGTTGTGATACTGAAGCGCCTGCTGACTCTGCTCGGCTTGAGCCTTGATGTCAGCTTCGCCTTCTTTTTGGCTTTCTTCTTTGGCCACTTCTTCTTTTTTAATGTGGCTTTCGCAGTCCATTTGACTTGCAGTCGAGAGCTTTTGGAAACGATCTTTTCCGATCACACCAATGATCACCTCACAGGGATCCTTGCTGGCGGCAAGCTTGGGGTTGTTGCGGAGCGCTTTTGCGATATCGAGTTTCGCGCGCAAGTCTTCTAGCTTTTCCTTGCGGCCACGCTCATCAGATTCGCGAGAAATCTGTTCGTTGATCTTCCAAATTTCTGAAAGGTCTTTGTTGCGAGAGCCAAGTTTTTCAATTCGAGCTGCAAGGACCGTATTCATGCTCGCTGTACGAGCAGCTCCGAAAACCTTAACACTCGCGTGGCTTGAGACGTCCTTAGCGAGTCCCTTAAAGGTAGCAATGCGCTTGGTCTCATCTTTTTGGAGTTCTTCGGCTTTGCCCACTTCAAAGTTGTCTTCTTCAAGACCCTTGCTCAGCTCATCTTCCATGAACTTTGTGATCGCGGCATTGTCCATTTTTTCAAACTTGCGTTTGATCGCAGAAGGCCACGTGTTACGTGGAACGCCCTCGTCGAGCTTAATGCGGTAACCGACGACAATCTTATGGTCGCCGTCGCCCTTCTTCATAACTCTCAGTTCTTGGACAACTTGAAACGGAGAATCCTTGTCGACCGCAAACGTCTTCTCTTCCAGCACCTTGGAGTCGCCCTTTTTGAGCTCGATCTTCGCCAGATCAAGTTCTTTCACTTTGGTTTCAAAGGACGTGAGCGTCTCGGCATCGAGGCGCTTTTCCCAGTCCGTTCTGGAGGAGAGCTTACCGCGGACGCTCGTCTGGAGATACTGCGCAAAGGCAACTTCAAGTTCCTTAGCGGCCATCTCTTCTTTGAGGCCTGTGAGTTCATCGCGGGAGACTGAGGTTTTTTCCTCGCTCATCTCGGCAATGAGATCGGCTTCGTCTTGTTTGATGTCTTCGCGCGTCGCATCCGAGCGGTCTACGAGGTAATCGTAGACAGTCTCATCCGTGACCGCCTGGGCTTGCAGAGCAAAGGATCCCAACAGGGCTCCCAACAGAACACGACGCATCGATATCTCCCCCAACCTACAGTTTAACGGATTCTTTACACAGAGGGAAAGTGTTATTCCTTAAATTATGACTCGGAAAGTGTCTAAATATTCGACACTTTCCGAGAGCAAGTCAGATTCTTGACTCTAGGAGATGCCCTAGAGTTCGGGGGTGAAACCCCGACGCATGAGATTTTCGGTGAATGTGCGAGGCTCAAGAAACTGTAGCAAATAGTCGGGTCCACCGGCCTTCGCCCCAACTCCTGAAAGCTTGAAACCTCCAAAAGGTTGGCGAGAAACGATCGAACCCGTCACACCGCGATTGATGTAGGCGTTGCCCACTTCTGCTTGCTCGATGAACTGACGAATGTTCTTGGGGCTTCGAGAGAAGATCCCGCCCGTCAGCGCATAGTCGGTGTCATTGAGACGCTCGATAGCTTCATCAAGCGACTTCACGCGGTAGATCGCAAGCAGGGGACCAAAATGTTCTTGCTGCGACAACTCGCTAGCAAAATCGTTGTCCTCAAAGAGCGTTGCAGGAACGTAGTTCCCCTTCTCCATGAGTGACGTCGACACTTCGACCTGAGCAATGATCTTCGACTTGTTTCGCTCGATAGTCTTTAGCAAGCGCTCTTGTGCCTCGCGGTCGATGACGGCTCCGACACGCGTCGCTGGATCCAGGACCGACCCAAGGGTCATTGATTTCAAGGCCTGCACCAAGCGGTCACGGAAACGCTCGTAGTTGCTCTCGAGCACAATGAGTCGCGACAGCGCAGAACATTTCTGCCCCTGAAAATGAAAGGCGGCCCTGAGTGAAGCGAGCACAGCTTCATCCATGTCGGCATCATCGTCGACGATCATAGAATTTTTGCCCCCCATCTCGGCAACAACTTTCTTGATGTGTCTCTGACCCGGACGCACACGGCTGGCCTCTTCAAGAATCTTAAGCCCCACAGTGCGCGAGCCCGTGAAGTTGATGATGTGAATGTCGGCGTGACTGACCAGATGAGCGCCCACATCTTCGCCGCGTCCTGGAAGGAACTGCACGACGTCGCGTGGGAAGCCCACTTCGAGCATCATGTCGTAGAGAACTTTGGCGATACCCGATGCTTGTTCGGCGGGCTTCATGATCACGGGATTGCCCGCAAGCAGCGGCGCCACCGTCATGCCACACAAAATAGCGAGCGGAAAGTTCCAAGGGGCAATCACAAGTGCCGGGCCACGCCCCTGATAACTGTAGAGGTTGCTTTCTCCAGGAAGTTCGGCTCGACGAGAAGGCTCCGCCAGACGCAGCATCTCGTGACAGTAGAATTCGCAAAAATCGATCGCCTCGCAGACGTCCCCGTCCGCTTCAGAAGCCGTTTTGGCCACTTCATACATCATGATCGCCATCAGGTCTTCGTGACGCTCGCGCATCTTGTCTGAGAGCTTCTTCACAAGCTCAACGCGTTCTGCGACTGGCTTTTTATTCCAGGATTTAAACGCCGCTTTTGCCGTGCGTGCGGCCTCATCTGCAAGCTCAACACCTGAGCGAGCCCAACTGGCCACCGCTTGAGAGCGGTCACTGGGAGAGTGCTCCGTCACAAGTTCGACATTTTCCCGGCGAGTACCACCCACAACAGGATAGGCTTTAATGGGGAAAAGCTTTGAGACTTTTGCCAAAGCATTCTCAAGGCGCTTGCGATTCTCGGGCAGGCCCAAGTCGCGCGGCGACTCATTGCTAAATCCGTCTTTAGAAGCGCTCCCGACTTTTGTCGGCTTCTTGTCGACAATACGATCGGTGGGATTCTTCAGCAGTTCGTCCTGACCTGCTCCGCCAACAAACTTCGCGCGCAGGAAGCCCTCATTGGACGTGTTCTCGAGCAAGCGACGCACGAGATACGCCATCCCCGGAAGGATCTCACCAACTGGGACATACTCCCGCAGACGATAACCCATTGAGCGCACGGCTTTCTTAAACGGATCAGCCATGCCAAAAAGCATCTGTATCTCGAGCGACTCTTTAGGAATCTTTTTATCTTCAGCATAAGCCATCGCATAAGCGAGGTTGCGGATGTTGTGAGATCCTAAGGCCGTAAGAACAAGGGGATAAGCGTTGAGAAGTTTCTCCGTGCAACGCTCGAAGTTCTGGTCACTCTCGGCTTTTTGAGTGAAGACGGGAATCTCCCAATCGTTCTCGATAGACTTAATGACCTCGTGGTCCCAGTACGCCCCCTTCACAAGCCGTACAGTGAGAGGCACGCCACGTTTTTTGGCAAACGAGATCACGCGCTCAAGGTCTGCGATCGAGCTCTTGAGGTAGGCCTGCACCACCACGCCAAAGTAAGGGTAAGACTTAAAGGCGGTCTCTGAGAAAATTTCTTCCGCAACGCTCAGAATAATGTCTTTATAGTCGACCTGCTCGGCATCCAGATTCAGCATGACGCCCTTATCGACGGCAGCTTGAAGAATCGGGCGCAAGCGCTCCTTGATGCCGTCCACCGAAGCGCGATGCGCGAAGCTGTTCATCTGAGAATAGAGCGACGAACACTTCACAGAGACGTTCGCGCGTGGAAGCGGCCCAAGCGCTGTCTTTTCAAGAGCTTCTTGATGAGTCCAAGGACGAACCTTTTCAGCAAGTCCATTCACGAGTTCGAGATAGCGCCTTTGGTAATCTGCGGCTTCGTCAGCCGAGACAACGGCTTCTCCTAAAATATCAACCGTAAAGCAAAGACCCTGCTTCCAGAGCTTTTCGAGCGAGGGCAAAGCTTTCTCCGAATTTTCTCCGGCAATAAACATCTCTGCCATCGACTCGACGTTCTTGCGGATCGTGCCCGCCGCCATCTTACCGATAAGGCCCCCGGTCGAAGCCACGTTCATCGCAGCTTTCATCGGCAAAGGAATTTTAACCTCGTCATCGAGGAAGTACTCTTTGACGTGCTGGGTGACCTGGGTGGAATCATTGAGCACCGGAAGCACGTCAACGAATCGAAACATCTGAACCTTGAAGTCGTGGTTCTGCATCGACCAGTCCATCATTTTTCCAGACCAGAACCCTTTGTCGAAAAGGTTCATCGAACTTTCGCTGGAAAGTTCAAAAAGTTTGCGTCCAAGTTCTGACGTGCGGGATTCGAGGTTTTTAGCCATGGATTTGATCTACTCCGCAGCCCGATTCTCGTCTAGGCGATCCTCAACTGCCCCGAAAACAAGCTAGCGGGCCTCCGCATGGACTCTTCAGACCTTACGGAATTCCATCAAATGCAGAAGTTCGTCGCGCTCATAATATTTCTTTTCGAAATGCGTCCGAGGTGAAAAGAGGGGATCCGCGGCCCTAGAAACTCGCTCGTTCGAAACGAGCGAAAGACCCCAAATCTCCTGCATCTCAGTAAAGAATTCGGCGGCATAGAAATCTTCGTTCGTCGCCATCTGTAAAACCCCACCCCGCTTGAGCGTCGCAAGAAGGGCTTGCATAAACGGCATGCGGTGCCAGCGTTTGTTGGATTGTGCCGCTTTAGGGTACGGATTCGGATAGAGAATCAAGATGCGCTCCAGACTCAGTACGGGCACCGAGTGCACGACAAAGGATTCGGCATCGGCCTGAATCGCAACGATATTGTCGAGCTTCGCTCGAGCCACGCGGCGAGAGAGCTTTGCAAAGCGTTCGTGAGAGTGCTCAACGGCGAGTAGATAGTGCTTCGGGTTAGAGCGCGCATAAGTTTCCGCGTGCCACCCAACGCCCGCACCAATTTCTAAGGCGAACGACGAAAACCCAGAGGGAAAGCGAAATCCCTCATAGCCTCGAGGCACGGGTATGTGCTTTGAATCAAAGGTCCGCATGCTTGCGAGAACCCATGAGCGCTACCGAAACACTGGCACAGGCCACAATCATGAGAAGCATCACCGAGAGACCTTGCGAAAAATGCGTGGCCGACAACTCAGCCAAGCCGCCCTTCGACAAGACATCTCTCAGACCACGCATGGCGTAGCTCAGGGGATTTAGGAGCGAAACCCAGCGGAAAATGCTCATCGCACCTTCCGTAGGAAAGACGGCGCCAGAGAGGATCCACATTGGCATGAGCACCATGTTCATAATGCTGTGATAACCCTGCACAGAATCAAGTTTCCATGCGAAGACAAATCCTAGCGCCGTGAGCGCAGCACCCATAAAGAACAGGAGCACCAAGGACTCCAAGAACGCCGCCAGTCCCCAATGAAAGCCAGAAACCCTCGCCACCAAAAGCAGCAAAATACCCTGCAAGACGCCGAGACTGGCGCCACTGAGAATCTTTGAGGCCACAATCACCCAACGCGAAACTGGCGCGACGAGCACTCCCTGCAAGAAACCTTGATGCCGATCGTCGATGACCGAGATCGTCGAAAAGATCGCCGTAAACAGCACACTGAGCGCGAGTGCTCCAGGGAAGAAAAACTGGAAGTAGTCCTCAGTCCCGCCGCCAACGCCCGGGCTGCGGAAGCTATCACCAAGTCCCCCGCCGATCATAAACCAAAACAAAAGAGGAGTGAGAAGCGCGCCGATCAAACGACTGCGCTGTCTGAGAAAACGGAGGATTTCACGTTTGTACAGAGCCAAGAGAGCACTCATGAAGCCACCAATTCCTTGCCGGTCTTGCGGAAGTAGATGTCCGCCAGCGTGCCTCGACTCCACTGAAATCCCGTCAATTGTGCTGCAAAGCGAGCTCGGACAGATTCGAAGTTTCCAGCAAGACCTGAGCCTTCCACGCGCAATACGTTCCCCTGAAGAGAGATCTTCGCCGAAGGACCTAAAACACGCGCCAGTTCCGAATGAAGGTTTGCGGGATCAGCGCATTCAAGGAGCAAAACTTCAGCTCCAAAATCCTGTTTGAGTGATTCGGGACTTCCGTGAGCCGCCACCGCTCCGTCCGCAATAAAAATAAGATCCTGGCAAAGTTCTGCTTCCTCCATCAGATGCGTCGTCACAAGGATCGCAGTTTTCGGTGAAACCAGATCTCCCAGAACGCGCCAAAACTCACGGCGTGAAGACGGATCCAGCCCCGTCGTGGGTTCGTCCAAAAGTAGGACATCCGGATCAGCCACGAGTGTCTTGGCAAGTTCCGCGCGTCGAGCCAATCCCCCGGAGAGTTCTTTCACGCGTGAATCGCGCCGATCCCAAACCGAGAGATCCTTCAGGCGACGCTCGATGCGGGACCTGGCCTCCCTCTTCGAGAGACCCATCAGCGCTGCGTAGATTTCGAGATTTTCGCCAATCGTGAGCATCGGATCGAGACTCGGAGACTGAAAAGTCACCCCCAAGCGCCGACGCGCCATCGAGGCCTCTTTCACAACGTTCACTCCACAGACGAAAGCCTCGCCGCGTGAGGGGGTGATCTGAGTCGAGAGAATCTTGAAGCTTGTGGATTTTCCACTGCCATTGGGCCCAAGCAGGCCCGTAATGCGACCAAAATTCGCCCCAAAACTGAGCCCTTTGAGGACTTCGGTGTCGTGCTTGTAGGAAAAATGCAGATCGCGGACTTCAAAGGCGAGGGTCATGGCTTCTCTTTAGAGGGATTCTGGTCGCCCTTCCACACCTTCCACGCGATAAATCCGACGATCGTGATCGGAAGCAAAAAAAAGGCTGTGCTGATCACCAAGAGCTTGGGTGTAAAAGCAAAGGCCTGTCCACAAGTGGGACAGGCTTGGGCGATTTGAGGGACACTCAAGGCGACAAGGCCTGCAAACGCATGAATCAGTCGCAACAAAAGCTCACTCCCAACCATCCGCAGCTTCGTCATCTAGAGCCTCGGCTGAAGGAACTTCCACAGCTTTCTTAGAATGAGCTTCAGCGGCCGATTTCGTGTCGGGATAGAGCACCCCACGCGCGGGCGCACCGACATACACATCCACAGGACGGTTTGGAGTATCTGAGATCAGCCCAGCGGCATAAATCAGGATGACAACAGGCGAGGCTGCCACGATCTTGGTCCATTTGTGCTCGTGGTTGAGGTGCATGTAGTAGTAGGCAACGAAAAACGCCTTCGAACACGAGAGACCCACGATCAACAAGGTCACGATCGTCTTCATGGGTTGCTCGTTGTGAGGAATAAACGTGAGACCTACTTCAACCACCGTGACGATGGCAAGAATCACTGCGACGCGGATGTAGATCTTAATTTTTTCTTGGTAGCTCATTGTTTGCGACATCTTGATCATCCTCTCCCTAGATCAGGTACATAAATGTGAAGACCAAGATCCACACCAAATCGACGAAATGCCAGAAGAGCCCGGCGATTTCGATCTCGTTCACGTTGCCGCTGTCGTATTTACCAGCAAGGGCTCGTCCGAGAATGATCATGAGATAAATTGCACCCACGAGCACATGAAGACCATGGAACCCCGTCACCACAAAGAAAGTCGAGGCAAACTGGGGAGGCCCCCCCGTGAAGTTTGCGAGGCTCATCCCGAATGCGTGCATGAGGTGGGAGTATTCGTAGGCTTGGAGACCCAGGAAGAGCAACCCGCCCAAAATCGTGAAGGCGAGATACTTGATCATGCCTTTGCGGTCTTTTTCTTCGCCCTTGGCCTGGGCGACGACGAGCGTCACCGATGAGACAATCAGGATCGATGTCATAATCGTCGCAAGAGAAATGCCCAAGATGTCCGAAGGGCGCGGCCAAGTCTCAATACGAGCACGCAACATCGCGTAGCCGAGCAAAAAGCCCGCGAAGGTCATGGCATCTGTGGCTAAATAGAGCCACATGCCAATTTTGCCGTGCGAGGCACGACCGAAAATATCTTCTTTGCGAGGACGTTCGGGTCCCGCGTAGTCTTGGTGCGAGTCAGTTGTAGAAGTACCCATCCCCGACAAGTTAGAACCCGGACGCGGAATCTTCAAGAGTTCTGGAACTTTCTTGAAGCCACCTTGAGGCTGGACTAACTCCGAAGGTTGAATGGACAGTCTTGCCCCGACGAACTTCTTCTTTCCGACCGTCAACTCGATCCTCAACGGCTCAGCCGGGCTGCTGCTTATTTGGGGCTGGTGGGCGATCAAACAGGACCGTAGAGATCTCCACAAAAAGGTGATGCTTGCAGCCTTTGGAGTTTCAGCGGCTTTTTTGGCATCCTACCTTTACTATCATTTCCACTACGCCTCGGTTCGTTACCAAGGCTCAGGCTGGATACGACCCGTCTATTTCTTCATCCTGATCACACACATCATCCTCGCGACGGCCAACCTGCCCTTCATCCTTCGCACGGTTTTTCTGGCTTTCAAAGGGCGCTACGCAGAGCACGCCCGCCTCGCTCGTTGGGTCTGGCCCGTTTGGGTCTACGTTTCCATCACCGGCGTGCTTGTCTATTTCATGCTCTATATATGGATCGATCCTTCACTCCAGCAACCCAGCCTCTCCATCCCAGACCTTCTTCCCAAAGGAACTTGATTCATGACACTTAGCACAAAAACCTTTCATGCCGTCGCAGGATTCAATTCGCTTCTGACTCTTTGCCTCATCACTCTTGGTGGTTTTGTTCACAACACGGGCTCTTCACTTGCGTGCCCCGACTGGCCTCTTTGCTTTGGTCAGGTGCTCCCAAAGATGGAAGGAGCGGTTGGTATCGAGCATTCGCATCGCCTCCTAGCGGCCCTCGTTGGGCTGCTCAGCATCGTTCTCGTTGTGCTTGGACGACCACTCCGCAGCCAATTTCCTCGCCTCTATAAAGCCAGCATTATCGGTCTTTTGACGGTGATCCTTCAGGGAGTTCTTGGTGGTCTCACCGTGCTGCTGCGGATTTCGCCGCTGGTCTCGACGTTCCACCTCGGCCTGAGCCAGCTCTTTTTTGCTCTAACAGTCTACCTCTTCCTCGAAAGCCGCCCGGGGGGCTACCCCTCGCTTGACCGTGCGCCGCGGCCATCACCCAAGACTTTCAAAATTCTTGGGCTAGCAACTGTGCTTCTCTACCTTCAAATTATTTTCGGTGCGGCAGTCCGTCATACCGGAGCAGGAGCGGCGTGCGGACTGGGGCCCCAGTACTCGGTCCTTTGCATGGAAGCAGAAACCGGAGGCGTGACCTGGTGGCCCAGCCAGCTTCAATCACAGTTTCACCTTTTACACCGCTATTTCGGCATCCTGATGGTTTTTGTGATCGTGGCTGGAACAGTTCCCTTGATGAAATGGGGACGCCTCAATGGCGTCAAAGTTGTCCGCAAGATCGCTTCCTGGTCCCACCTCATCGTCCTCGCCCAAGTCGGCTTCGGAATCCTCACGGTTTACACTTACATCGGAACCCACGGAGTGACCGCACATCTGCTTTTTGCGGCGCTGCTTTGGGCTGCACTTGTGAGCCTGAACATTCTCGTCCGCCGAACGTCTCGCTAAAAATTCTCCGTCCTTACGCAATGCGACACCACCCCTAACAAGCCCTTTGTCGAAGGATGAAGGAACCTAGGAATTCTACGGATTTCGCCTTAGAGTGGGGGTGTTTCGAGTCGCTTGCCAATCCTGGGTCGGAGGACTACGTTTTGCCTCCAAGTCAGAATCGATCGAGCTTTGCTCGAAACATTGACGTGAAAGAAAACAAGACGCCGAAATGAAACAAACCTTAGCGCCCTACCTCTCGCTCATGAAGCTTCGCTTGAGCTCGCTCGTCTTGCTGACGGCTGCTTGCGGCGCGGCCGTGGCACCTAAAGAGGCTTCGTTTACACTCGTGAGTTGGGCGCTTCTTCTTTTGGGAACACTCGGTATCGTGGGCGCAGCCAATGCCCTCAATTGTTATTTGGAGCGCGACGTCGATGCTCTCATGGAGCGAACACGCGAGCGTCCCCTCGTCACAGGACAACTTCACCCTGCTCGAGCGCTGGCTTTCTCTCTTGTCCTCGCCACCTCTTCGCTCGTGCTCCTTGCAGAGTTGAACCTCAAAACGATGTTGCTCGGATTCCTTGGATTTCTTTCTTATGTCGCCATCTACACGCCCATGAAACGTCGAAGCATGGGCGCGCTTTTCACGGGAGCCATTCCCGGCGCTATCCCGCCGCTGATGGGATGGGCTGCCGTGCGCAACGATCTGGATTTGGGTGCCTGGATCCTCTTTGGAATTCTTTTCTTCTGGCAGTTGCCTCACTTCATTGCCATTTCTCTCTTCCGCCAAGAAGAGTACGACAACGCCGGACTCAAAACAGTTTCTGGGACTTTGGGCGCGCACAATGCCATACTTCAGATGATCTTCTGGACGGGAGTGCTCGGCATCGTCAGTGTTCTTCCTGCATTCTTTAATCTTGCCAGCCCACTCTATTTTGGCGCGGCGACAATTCTCAGCCTGGCTTTTCTTGTTCCTTGCCTTCTTGGACTTCGGGACGGCCAGCATTCACCATGGGTTCGAACCGCGTTCTTTGGGTCATTGGCTTACCTGCCGATTGTTCTAGGAATGTGGGTTCTCGATCAAAGACTACAGCATTGGATTGGGATTTATGTGGGGCAATAACAACATGATCAGACACTCTCTCATCAAAGCCATTTTTAGACTCGTTCTGGCCGTTGGCCTGGGCACGTCTGTCTCTGTTATGAGCCCTTCAGCGTTGGCTCAGACCGAAGAGACTTTCCACAAACAGAACAATAACAACGACCAAGTCCACGCCCATGGAATTGTCGAAACTCGTTCTGCTTTGGAGAGCTGGGCCCCACCCAAGAGCATCAGCTCGTACGGGCATCGCCTCGACTGGCTCTTTGAGTACACCTCGTGGGTCGCAGCGATCTTCTTCCTCATTATGACGGTGGCACTTGTGTACTTCTCAATTCGCTACCGTGCCCGCCCCGGCCACAAGGCTTACTACACCCATGGAAAGGCCAAAGCATCGGAGAAATGGGCCCCAAAATTGCTCGACCTCGCGGTCTTCGTGTCTCTCGACTTGGTCCTTATCGGCTCGAGCTACATTCACACTCGCGATTTCATCTGGAACTACCCCGCTGGACCAGAGGTCGTCCGAGTCCAGGTGATGCCGCAGCAATGGGTCTGGAACTTTCGTTATCCCGGAAAAGATGACACCTTTGGCACCGAGGACGACATCACCACGATCAACGACATGCGGGTGCCCAAGGGTAAACCTGTCATGGTTCAAATCATGTCGCGCGACGTGATCCATGGATTCTTCATCAGCAACGTCCGCGCTCAGATGGATGCGATCCCCGGCAGCATCACGAAATTCTGGTTCGATGCGAACACTGTGGGCGACTATGAGATCGCCTGTGCGCACCTTTGCGGAACGGCCCACTACAAGATGAAGGGTTTCCTGAAAGTCATGGAAGAAACCGACTTTAAGCGTTGGAGCGAAGAAGCTTCTGACTGGTCCAAGGCCGCCTTCGATCCCGCCGATCCTTCGGTGAAATGGGGCTGGAACTGGGCCCTCAACCAAAAGTGATTTCTGGATTTTAAGTTACTAGAGGAAGACGAAATGAGCACCATCGACACCACCCACAACAATCACGACGCCCACCATGGGCAGGGTCTCTTCTCTCACCACGACGACCACCTCCATCCGGAGCCAACGTCGTTCTGGACCAAATACGTTTTCAGCTACGACCACAAAGTGATCGCGAAGCAGTTCCTGATCTTCGGCCTCTTCTGGGGCTTCGTCGGTGCGCTGATGTCTGTGATGATTCGTTGGTGCCTTGCCATGCCTGGCCAACCCTTCCCTCTCATCGGCAACCTGCTCTTCCCCTCGTCGAACGGCGTGATTCCTCCAGACTTCTATAACGCGCTCTTTACGATGCACGGAACGATCATGATCTTCTTTGCGCTAACGCCGATCATCATCGGATTCCTAGGTAACTATTCAATCCCTCTCATGATCGGTGCACGCGACATGCTCTTCCCATGGCTCAACATGGCGAGCTTCTGGGTCTCGGTCGCCTCGGGTGCTCTGCTCATGTATTCGATCTTTGTTCCGATGGGCCCTTCCGCGGTGGGCTGGACCTCTTACCCTACCCTCGCGCACAGTCAGTGGTCCAATGGTCCGGGCCATTCACTCTGGCTGGTCTCACTCTTCCTTGCGGGCACGGCCAGCATCATGGGCGCCGTGAACTACATCTCCACCATCATCCGCTTGCGCGCTCCCGGCATGCGCTGGAGAGATTTGCCCCTCACTCTTTGGGGTCTTTTCCTCACTTCGATCCTCAACGCGCTTTTCCTACCCGTCCTCACAGCAGGACTTCTACTTCTTCTGATCGACCGTGAATTTGGAACGACCTTCTTCCTCGCAGCCTCGATTTCAGAAGCCGGAACCCAGGGCGACCCGATCCTCTATCAGCATTTGTTCTGGATCTTCGGACACCCTGAAGTTTACATCGTCATTCTTCCTGCGTGGGGACTCGTCTCGGACTTCCTCTCCTTCTTCTCGCGCAAGCCGGCGTTTGGCTATAAGGCGACCGCAATCTCAATGACCGCGATTTCCATTCTTTCTGCAGTTGTCTATGGCCACCACATGTTCACCACAGGCCTCTCTCCGCTGCTCACCTCCGCGTTCACAACCCTCACCCTCCTGATCTCAATTCCCTCTGGTATCTTCTTCCTGAACTGGCTTGGCACGCTCTGGCGCGGCTCGATCCATTTCACGGTGCCGATGCTTTTTGCGATGGGCATGGTCTTCACCTTCGGACTGGGGGGGCTGACGGGCCTGCACCTTGCGGCAGTGTCCACAAACCTGCTCCTACACAACACCTACTTCGTAGTCGGTCACTTCCATCTCACGATGGCAGCATCGAGTTTGCTCGCGAGTTACGGAGCAATCTACTTCTATTTCCCGAAGATGTACGGACGCATGATGAACACGCGGCTCGGCCAAATTCATTTTTGGGCTTCGTTCCTGCCGATCGTCTACATCTTTATGATGATGATGGTTGCGGGTTATGCCGGCATGCACCGCCGTATCTACAACCCCTACGAGTACAACTACCTTCAGCATCTCCTGCGCCTGAACCAGTACATCGGTATCGCGGTTGCGATCGCCTTCTCGGCGCAGCTCGTGTTTGTGTACAACTACTTCGTCTCGCGAAAAAAGGGTTCCGTGAGCGGTCCCAACCCATGGTATCTCGGCACTCTCGAATGGACGATTCCCTCACCCGCGCCCTACTACAATTTTGACAAGATCCCGACCGTCTACAACGGGCCTCACGAGTTCAGCCACCCCAAGGTGACTGACCGCGACTTCATCCGCCAAGACGAATACATCGAGGGCATCAGCCACAAAAACGGCTGATCAAGAGGAGCATCAATTGATGGGAGAAGCTTTGGCAGCGCAACCGAATAAGCGCCTTACGAACGCGGAGCTGGGCATGTTTGTCTTGCTCGCGTCGTTCACCATGCTTTTTTCGACGCTTCTGCTGAGCTACCTTCTCATCCGCGCACGCCAATCCGTTTGGCCCCCGATTGGCACGGAGCCCCTCGGCAAGCAACTCAGCACCTTGAGCACACTCGTTGTGGTGCTGTCGTCGGGCGCAATGCATTTCTCGGTCAAGTATTTCGGTGAAGGCCTGCGCAAATCGGCTCGCCACTACTGGAACGCGGGCCTCGCTCTGGGTCTGGTTTTTGTGGGCCTGCAAGTCATGTTTCTTCGTCAGATGTGGGATCAGGGTCTGCGCGTCGCGAAGGGACCCTTCGCTTCCATCAACTACACTCTGATCATCGTGCACGGGCTGCACGTGATCGTGGCTTTTCTGCCGCTGCTCTGGATTTCGCGTAAGCTCGCAAATCCCAGCCTCAGCCCCACTTCAGAGTCCCCCAAACTCACGTCGTGGTTCTGGCATTTCTTGGGATTGGTGTGGGTTCTCACCTATTTGCTTCTAGTTTGGTACTGAAAGATATTTCGGAGGACACGGTGACGGTGCAATACAATCGGATTTTCAACATGACGCTTCTCTTTGGACTTGTGGCGCTTGCGTCCTGCGCCAAGAAGCCATTTGACGCTCCCAAGAAACTCGGAGGCGAGTGGGTTTCGGCCAAAAAGCTCAACCTCGGCTGGGAGACCTACAACAACTATTGCATGCAGTGCCATGGAGTCCTGGGCGACGGCCTCGGGCCCGCAGCGCAGGGTATGGTTCCAGCACCCCGCAACTTCAAGTCGGGCCTCTTCAAGTTCGGAACCGTTTCTTTGGGAGAATTGCCCACAGACGAGAATCTAGCTCATATCATCCGCCAAGGACTCAACGGCACCCCGATGCTTCCATGGGACATTTCAGACGAACGCCTCGATGCCGTCGTTCAGTACATCAAGACCTTCTCACCGAAGTGGCAGACCGAAAAGGCGGGCACTTCGCTCGAATGGACCGACGATCCCTGGGGACCCCAGCTCGCCAGCCAAGCGATTGAGCAAGGTCGAAAGATCTATCATGGCCTGGCACAGTGCTACACCTGCCATCCCTCCTACGCGAGCACCCCCGAGATCAGCGCCTATTCCAAGGAAGTGACGGGTCAGGGAGTCGATTCGATCCGTGAGAACCCCCATCTTTCTGTCATACAAGGCTCAAGCTACGGACACTCTTACATGCCACCCGATTTGACCCGCCATCACCTGCGCAGTGCGCGCACGCGCCCGGAAATCTACCGCCGTTTGGTTCTGGGCGTGAACGGAACCACCATGCCCGCATGGCGAGGCATGTTGTCCGTGACCGGCGACAAAGTCGAAGATGAAAAGAACCTTTGGGCGCTGGCTTACTACGTCGAGTCGCTCCAGAAGCTGAAATGGGACTGGAAAACCCGCGCCGAGTTCATGAATGCCCTGGAAGAAAAACGCGGCACGGCGTCTAGCGCCGCGACCAACTCCAGTAGCCAACAGCCCTAAGTTCTATTGGAAGAGGCGATCGTTTCCTTTGAGAGGAACCCGATCGCCTCGCCCACGAAGTTTCGTTGACGCCCTCACCAGGGCGGCCTAAACCCTCCAAGGCATGGTCCAAAAGAAAAACTCTATCAGCGTCATTTTTGAAAAACCCCTCGCCTGGATCTTCATCGTCCTCACGCTCTTCGCGGTTCCTCTGTACTTTAGCTTCACAAGCCCTCAGCCGAAGCTCCCTCCTATCCTCGGACAGGTTCCTGATTTCAAACTCGTCAATCAAGAGGGCCGCGCCATCACCTACAACACCGAATACCGCGGTGGCGTACTCCTGGTGAACTTCATTTTCACCAGCTGTCCTGATGTTTGCCCTCTCCTCTCCAAGCAAATGGAAAAAATCCAATCCCGCTTGGTTACGGCAGCGCCTATCATCCGCATGGTCTCGATCTCTGTGGATCCAGACACCGACACGCCTGCTGTGCTCAAAGCCTACGGCGAAAAATTCAACGCGCGTTTTTCAAGCTGGAGCTTCCTCACGGGTGATCTCATGCAGATCTACGACACCATCGTCGGAGGCTTCAAAGTCGCCATGGACAACCCCAAGCTCGACCCCAGCAAAAAAGCGCCGACCGTCGTGGCCGACGCAAACGGCAAAGCTGTGGCCCCCTCCAAAAATGAGATGACGATGGACCTCATGGAAGTCACGCACGGAGAACACTTTGTACTGGTCGATCAGATCGGCAACATCCGTGCTTACATGCAAGGTAACAACGACAAGCAGCTCGACCAAATTATCAAAACGCTCGGCATCCTGGCGAATACAAATCCGCTCAAGGCTGCGGAGCTTGCACGATGAGCTTACGCTCACTTGTTAGTCCCGTTCTGCCGAGATTTCCCCAGGTCCAACCCGACATGGAGATTGAAATTCTCCATGAACTCCCCGTCGAGACTCTCTTCCTTGCACTCAAGGCTGCAGATGCTGAGACAGCGATGTGGTTCTACGAGAACGCCCTCCCAGAACAAGTTCAAGGCCTCATGGATCTCGAAGCTTGGGATGGACCCGAGTTCCTTCAAGAACGCGCTGAGGACACCTTCAAATCCCTCTGCCAGCTTTCTCCAAGCAAACTCCTGCAATACATGACTCGTCTGGATTCGGAGATCGTCGTGCGCACTCTCATGGGTGTCTGCGAAGTTTTGGACTTCCTTCCCACAGAACCTCTGGATCGTCCCGACAATGAATATCTCCTCAGCCCTGATTCAAAATACGCACTCATCCTAAAGACCGAGAATCCTGAGATTCGTGAAGCACTCTTTCAGTGGCTCAATCGGCTTTCGGCTGCAAGTCTCGACGTCATGCGCCGCCATCTTGAGTCTTGCAAGTGGGAGCAGATCAGCGACCTCGAAGAATTTGCCTACACAATCAAGAAGGGTCGCCTCGAAGATATGGGGTTTGTCGACGCCCACGAAGCGCAGGCCCTCTATGCCCATGGCACAGCCGCTGCACTCCGCAAGGAACTCAGCGATGCTCCTATATCAAAATCGCAGAAAACACGTGTCCGCTCCCTGGACGACGCCGACGAGAACCATGAACCCCTGATGCCCGAGGAATGGTGGCCCAGCGTCATCTCTGAGCCGATGGCAGCTGATGGCTTCCTCGCCAAGGCTCTCGCCGAAATCCAAAGCCCCGTTCTCAAAGAGGTCCTCCTCCAAGAGATCATTCGTACTGTCAACGCAGCTCTAGCGGCCGATCACCTCATTCACTCCGACTTGGAGGAAATCAGCAAAGCCACGGCTCGCACGCGCAAATACCTCGACCTTGGACTTGCGTATCTTGCTCAAGGCAGCGCCGCAGGCGGGGCTCAGTGGCTCGAAACGCAACCCCTCTCAAGCGTCTACCGTCTTGGCTGGCTTGTGGTGCAAGATCTTCAAAAAGCCTCAAAGCAACTCGTCAAAAACGTTCACACCCGATTCTTCGGAGACATCGACGGCATCCTGATCGAATCGCTTCAAGTCCGCCATCCCGAACTTGATGCGCGCGTGGCCCAAGATATCGGCGGCGGACTCAAAGTAGGCCCCCTTCAAGAGCTCGAGTCTGTCCTTAAAGTCGGAGAGCGCCTCGCAGGTCTTGGCTGGGTACAAAAATTCTTCCTCGAAAGCCTCGAAGCCACCTTACGGTTTACAGCTGATCCGCTTCGACCCGGTGAAAGCGCTTACGCACGCCTCGCAACACTTGTGTTCCGTCAGCAATCGCTCAGCGACACGCCGACCGACATCGCGCTCGATGCACGTCCACTAACAGCCGAAGACTGGACTCGCGGCGTGGCACGTTTTGATACCGACAAATTCCGTAAGGCACTCGAAATGATCGCAGAACAAGCGCCCCCCGCCGCCAAGCCTCTGCTTCAAAAACGACTGGGTGCCCTCGTCGACGACCTTAGCTACTTCGTCAAGAACTCGCCCACCAAGCGCCCTGATCCTCGTTTCTTTAGGTCTCTTATTATGGCGGAGGCCTAGGTGAATTTCGTTCTCGGCCTGCTTTGTTATTTACGCAAAATCGCACTCTGTTTCTGGGTTGGACAGATGCTCTTTTTTATCGCCATCTTTGCGCCACGCGTGTTCACGATCCTGCCGCGTCCCATGGCCGCCGAACTCCAAGGCTCGATTTTCCCCGCCTATTACACAGCCGGACTGCTTTGCGGGTTGATTGTTCTCTTGAGCCTCGTCGCGACTCAAGGTTTTGGAGTCCGCCCGATCACCTCCAATTCTCGGGGTATCGTCGGCGAACTCTTCACGAACCCAGGCGCAGGCACGCGCCAGCTCTCAACAATCCGATTTCGAGTTGCGATGGCTCTCACTCTGCTCGCAATGCTCGTGTACGCAATCAGTCTTTGGTGGATCACTCCTGAACTCAATTCGCTGCGCCCTCTTCTCTATGCCCAAGTTCCCGACCCAGCGGCGCAGGAGCAGTTCCAGTTCTTGCATCGTGCGAGCGTTCAGGCCAACGGCGTGGCACTGCTAGGACTTCTTGTCCTAATATTTTTACTTTGATTTTTTGAGCGAAGCCGCATTTGATCGCAGACCTGCGTAAAACTTCGGGTTCGTTTCCGCATGCCCTGCCATCCAGGTTTTATCGAAGGCCTGTGTGTGGGAGAGCCTGAGATTCGTCATCACGGTTCTCGGGGACCTTGTACCCGCACAGAAACTTGCTCTTTTCTTAAGCAGACTTTGAGACGGCGCACAGACCCCCTCAGCGAATCAGCACTTTTTCGAGTCGAATCAGGCCTCGCGCGCCGTCTTTAACTGTCGCACGACACGCAAGCCTCAGAGGAGCTCCCACAGGCTCAGAAATTCGCGCCAAGGTGTCCTCTTCCATTTGTTGAGCTTGATGAAGCAGCTCGAGCCCTTCCAGAACACGGACGACGCAAGTGCCACAGGTCCCCACGCGACATCCGAAGGGCGCATTCACCCCCGCGTCTTCACACAACTCGAGCAACGAGACTTGGCCGCCAGACTTGGCTTCAAATCTTGAAACCTCGCCATTCGAAGAGATCAGTTCAATTTCAAGTTTCGCGACGCTCACTTCTTGCCGCCCTTAGAAGCAGTTTTGGCGGTGCCACGCGAAACGGGTTTTTCGGTTTCCTGCAAGACTTTGAGTTCCGCTTTGAAGTCGTCCAAACGACGAACCACGCCCTCAAGTCGAGAAAGCGCATTGCGTATACCCTCGAGCTCGAGACGAGCATCCGGAGCCTTATCTCCAACCATCTGGGTGTAACCCATGAGTGCCATCACGGCTGTGCGGATTTCATGCGAGAGTGATCGAAACAGAACCTGGCGAGCTTCGACATCTTCGAGCAAATCGCCCGAACGCACCAGTTCAGCGACAACCACTTGCTGCCTCTTGTGAAAGGCGATGTGGATACGGAAAGTTTTCAGATAGGCTTCGGCGTACAACACCTCGGTTTTCTTCGAGGGTTTTGTTTTAGAGATGCTCCCCAAAAATGCGGGAGCGCCCTGGAATTCGTTGAAAAAGGGCCATACCTTTTCGAGTTCCAGGAGATCCTTTGGAATCCCGCCTGTGCCAGACGGCGAGAGCATCTCGCGCATGCGCGTATTCACATACAGAAGCTCAGTGGATTCTCCAAAAATTAGGAACGGGAGAGCTGGCTCAAGGCCGCTCTCCCGAACAATGTTTTGAGCCGTTTTGGAATCCAAACGGGAACCATTTACTTTCTAATAGGTGCCGGGAACGAACTTGTAACCGAAACCACGAACAGTCGTGATGTGATCAGCGCGCTTGGTTCCGAGTTTCGCGCGAAGGGCGCGGATGTGAACGTCGATGGTCCGACCGGTGACAACCTTGTTGGGTCCGACAATGCGGAGAAGGAGATCGTCACGCGAGAGGACTTCGTTGGGACGCGACATGAAGCTCGTAAGCAGACCGTATTCAAAAGCCGTCAGTTGCACATCGGATCCGTCCACGATGACTTTATGAGACACAGGATCAACATCGATACCTGAGCTGGAGAGTTTGGTGCGACCCCCTTTAATCGGGCCAGGGTTGCTTTCTGCGCGGCGCAGACAGCTGTGAACACGAGCGAGGAGAATTTCCATTTCGAAGGGTTTGGGGATGTAGTCGTCGGCGCCTTCATGCAGCCCTGTGACGACATCATTTGTCTCACCGCGAGCCGTGAGCATGACAATCGGAAGCTTTGAAGTCTGTTTGGACTGACGCAGGAACTTGGTGAGTTCCAGACCGTTCATGTTGCCAGCCAAGTTGATATCCACGAGGAAGGCCGCTGGAGTGCTATCTGGAGCCGCATCAAGGACTTTCAGGACGTCTTCTGCTTTCGAGAAGCAGCGAACCTTAAAGCCAGCCTTTTGGAGGTTGTAAGTGAGGATGCTCTGGAGATCAGGATCATCCTCGATCACCATCAAAGTTTTCCCTAGGTCAGGCGACGGTTGTTCGTCTTGCCAGTCGTAAGCGTGTGCCGCAGAACTCATGTTATTCCCCTTCTTAAGTTCGAATTCCTAAGTGTCTTATCGGGATCTTTAAGGATTTATTTAGATTTCATTGTAACTGGATTATGATTCAATGTGTTAAGAAAAAAATCCCCAAGTGATTTCACTTTATTAGCCCGATACGTGTCTTGACTCTGAAAGACCCGAACCCATACTCTTAAGGAGTGAGAGGTAAACGATGAGCGAGACAAGAGCCGATATCCAAATTCCTTCCCAGGCCCTGGTGCTGCCGCTTCGAAATGCGGTTTTGTTCCCCATGATGAAAATGCCTATCTCGGTGGGACGCCCTCGTTCGGTGGCCTCAGTCCTGAAGACCTCCGAAGGAGGCCTGATCGCCATCGTCACTCAAAAGGACAAGACGGTCGACGAACCCGCCTTCGAAGACCTTTTTGAGCATGGTGTCCTTGCCCGCATCGAAAAGATCCAGAAAATGAACGATGGCACCCTCACGGTGCTCGTGCACGGCCTTGCCCGAATCCGCCTGACGGAAGCCGTCAGCGAGTCCGAGCTCGAAGGTGCGCTGGCTGCAAAGCTCGAAGCTGTCCTCAATGGACTCGAAGGCGATTCGAGCATCGAGGTCGAAGCCCTCGTCAAAAACATCAAGTCTCTCGGTCGCCGAATCATCTCTCTCTCTCCCAGCATTCCCGATGAGGCCGCACTTTTCATCGAATCCATCACTGATCCCGACTACCTCGCCGATCTCATCGCCTCCTATATGAACATCAATGAAACCGAAAAGCAGGACATCCTGACGACCGGTGACGTGAAAGAGCGCCTCGAGAAAGTCACGCGCCTCATCAACAAAGAGATCGACATCCTTGAGCTCTCGAAAAAAATTCAAGGCGACATCAAAGACGAACTCGTCAAGAACCAGCGCGAGTACTACCTGAAGGAGCAGCTCAAAGCGATCCAGAAGGAACTCGGACACAAAGACGAAGGCGACGAAGTCGAAGAACTCAAAGAGAAGATCGTCGAAGCCAAAATGCCTGAAGACGTCGAGAAAACCGCCATGAAGGAACTCGACCGGATGTCGCGCATGTCGCCCAACTCCGCCGAGCACGGCGTGATTCGCACTTACGTGGAAACTCTCGCTGAGCTCCCATGGTCCAAGGAAACCACCGACAACATGTCGCTGGACAACGCCGAAGCCACTCTCAATAAAGACCACTACGGTCTCGAGAAAGTCAAAAAACGTATCATCGAGTACCTCGCGGTGCTTAAGCTCAAACAAGACATGAAGGGACCCATCCTTTGTTTGTCGGGCCCTCCGGGCGTCGGCAAAACTTCGCTTGGAAAGTCGGTTGCAAATGCTCTCGGTCGCGAATTCGTGCGCATCGCCTTAGGCGGCGTGCGTGACGATGCCGAGATCCGCGGACACCGCCGGACTTATGTCGGCGCGATGCCTGGCCGTATCATCCAGTCGATCAAAAAGGCGAAGACCAAGAATCCCGTCATTCTTCTCGACGAGATTGACAAGCTCACCGCAGATTCGCGTGGCGATCCGTCGTCCGCGCTTCTGGAAGTGCTCGACCCCGAACAAAACCACACCTTCCAGGATCATTACTTGGATGTTCCCTTCGATCTCTCGCATGTGCTCTTTATCGCGACGGCGAACATGCTCGAAAACATCCAACCTGCACTCCGCGACCGATTGGAAATCATCTCCATCCCCGGTTACACCGAGGAAGAGAAACTTCACATCGCAACCGACTACCTCGTACCCGAAAGCCGCGAAGGACATGGCCTTAAGACCGAACAGTTCGACATGACCATCGGCGCCCTGCAGAAGGTCATCAACGCGCATACGCGCGAAGCTGGCGTCCGCAATTTGAAACGTGAAATCGCTTCGATCGCTCGCGCCGTTGCTCGTGATGTTGCAGCCGAAAAGAGCACAGGTCGCAAAATCGACGTCGAAGATGTCGAAAAAATCCTCGGCCAAGACAAGGCCTTCTCAGACGTCGCCGAACGCACCGCTCGCACGGGCGTCGCGACGGGACTCGCATGGACACCTGTGGGCGGAGATATTCTCTTCATCGAAGCCACACGCTTCAAGGGTAAGGGCGGACTCATCACAACGGGCCAGCTCGGCGACGTGATGAAGGAATCCGTCAGAGCAGCAGAAAGCTGGCTCCGCTCCATGGCCGGCCCGCTTGGTATTCCAGACAATGCCTTCACCGACTACGACTACCACGTTCACTTCCCAGCGGGAGCTGTCCCCAAAGACGGCCCTTCGGCGGGTATCACAATCCTCACGGCTCTGAGCTCGCTCATCCTGGGACGTGTGATCGATCCGACACTCGCCATGACAGGAGAGATCACGCTTCGCGGAACCGTGCTACCTGTAGGAGGCATCAAAGAAAAAGTGCTTGCGGCCAAACGCGCAGGCATCAAGACGATCATCATGTGCAACCGCAACGAAAAAGATCTCGAGGACATTCCCGAGGAACTGCGCAAGACGATGAGCTTCTTCTTCGTCAAAGAAATGCACGAAGTTCTGAAGATCGCACTCGGGATCGAGCTCAACCCCACCCTGCCCTTGGTTGACGAAGGTGCTCGGCCGTCCGTCCCTGAAGCCGACAAAAAGGGACCCAAGCAACAGACCCGCAAATAGAAAAGCTAGAGACACTCACAAAAACAGCAAAGGGAGGGGTGCCGTAAAGCACCCCTCCCTTTGCTGTTTTTGTGAGAAGCAGATCTACATTTCGCTTTTAGCGCGCGCGCGAGTGCCCCAAAGGCGTTCTCCACAAGTAGGTGCGAGTCCCCCGGGCTCCCCGAATAGCGCCAAAACCCGCGGCCTCGAGTCGTTCGCTCCACCAGGCGTAGGGCCTCAGCGTGCGGCGCCACGGATCTGGACATGAGACACGGCTAAAACTCGATCTAAAATGAAGGAACTCCGTGCAAAGCGCCAGCTCCTTTAGAAACGGGGAGATCTGCTGTTCGGGCAAGTAAATAAAGGAATTTGAAAACACGAGCGAGAAACGCTTCTCGTCTGCGACAGCTCGCTTCACGTAGGAGCGCATGTCTTCGCATTTAATCCGTCGCCGATACGAGCCGGGAATGCGTGCAAAAGCCCATGGGCTTAGCTCACAGCCATAAGGCTTAAGACCCAATTTTCGCTCGAAGCCCTCAAGAATTTCACCGCTCGCAGTACCAAGCACGCAGATCGACTTAAGCGTCGGTGCATCTTTTTGTCGAAACAAAGCGCAGCACTCATCGAAGTAGCAGTACTGCCTCCAGACCTTCGAGTAAGCCTTGCCGGAGCCCGCGTAGTTACTGAAAAACTCGGGATCAATCATCTTTCACTCCAGGTCCGCTTCACAGAGCGTGACGTTATAAATTTTTCGATCGGCCACAACTTGGATTCGTTTTTTTATCGGACGGAGATCGCCAAGCACCCAAGCATAGCAACCCTCTTCGAAACGTTCAGTTTTGGCATGCGCTCGATCGGCATAAACAAAGGGTCGCACCTCAAGCACACGAACAAGCGCCATCGCGCGACCCTCAGGGTCAGGAAGGTCTCCAGCTCGGAGCCGCTTTTTGTTCTGGACGATCAAGAGATCTTCACTCGGCAGTAGGTCTTCGGACTTCCACCGCCGCACCTCGATTGTTTTTTTGCCGGAGGCAATAAACTCACCCCAGGGCTCAACCACACTGAGAGCCTTAAACGCTCTCATGTGAAACCTCTAAAAGGCAAGTGACGGCATCCTCGCCGCTCCGGTAATAAGCCCGACGAAGTCCCGTCTCTACAAAACCTGCGCGGCCATAGAGCTTGCGAGCGGCCACGTTGGAAGCTGCCACTTCGAGAAAAATTTTAGGGGAGGAGGCGCCTAGCAGAGGCAAGGCCAGGAAAGCGTCCAAGAGAACTTTTCCGTGTCCTCTCCCTTTTTGGCGTACAGCAAGATTCATAATCTCGATGTCACCTGCCACAAAACGATAAAGCACAAATCCTTCTGTTGGTGCCGGCATGTAAAACATCTTGGAATGCTCAGAGGCAAGCTCCTCGACATAATCTTTTTCACTCCAATGACCCGCAGTCTGGGCGAGTCCAGAGTGCTCAATCTCATGGAGATACTTTGGGCTCGGGGAGATTGTCATATCGTAGGACCTGTACCTTATAGCGTGAGCGTAGTTGTTGAAGCCACGTTTGTAGGGCGTCTTCGGCTTTCTTAAGGGCCACAGCGTCCGATGCGCCTTTTGATCCTTGTAGCGAATCCTTGAGACGCGTCTCCAATGTTTGATTGGCAAGCAGCCCTCGAGACAAACGCACTCGAATCTCTGATTCAGAAATTCCAAAATCTTCTCGAAAAGTTTTCCAGCGAGGACCAAAGACTCTGCGAAGCGCAAGCAATTCACGATCGACCAACGTCGCCGAAAGAGTCTCGCTACCCACGAGGCGATTTTCTTGATCCACCAGCACTTGGACGACGTATTCCTGAAGGAGTTGACGCTCGAGATCCTGAGAGTAGTAATCCCGCCGTCCTGGAGTATAGGACTTGGGGTTCTTCAAGAGCCATTCGACCAAAATCTCACGGCTACTTACGGACGTATCTCCAACGCGCGCAAGAATACGAATGCGGATCTCGGATGAGTCCTCGCTTTTTTCAGCAGCAGGCACAACTCCGGCCCAAAGCACTACTAGCACTGCAAGAAGCCGAAAAATCATCACGCCTTACCCGATGTTTCTGAGCTGACGCGAACAAAGGCGCGCGCGGACTTTTCGATTTCGTGGAAGCCCTCACCCTTCATCGCACTGACCCAGTAGGGCCCCTCCGTGGAACGCGCCACAACCGAAGCCCATCTTTTCTCACTCGCGGCGCGCTCAGACTTTTTCACTTGATCAGCTTTGGTGAAAATTAGCATGAAAGGCGACATACCCAGCCACTGCATGAGTTGCGCTTCTTCTTCGGCGGGAGCGCGCACGGGATCAGCAAGCCAGACCCACATGAGTCCCCGAGCTTCACTCTTTTCCCGCAGAGCAACGATCAACTCATCCCACTTCGAAAGCGTGTTGCGCGAATGCTTGGCGTAACCAAATCCCGGCAAATCGACGAGCTCCAGAGCCGACAATTCTGACTTCCCGAGCAAAACGCGGACACCCACAAGCCCTGTCGTAACACCCGGCTTGGCACCCGTTCGAAAGAACTTGTGTGGATGCGTGAGGGCATTGAGAAGTGAACTCTTCCCAACATTGGAGCGCCCCAGAACCGCCCAGCGCGGGCAGGTCGCATCGGGCACTCGGGCTGCATCGAGGACTGTAAAACTCAAAGTCGATTTGCCGAGTCCCATGATCTTTCCAACTTCCTACTAGGCAGCGCCGTAGCTATGCAGACCACTGAGAACCAAGTTCACACCAAGAAACGCAAAGATCAGGAGCACAAAGCTAATGATGGAAATCACGGCAAGCGTGCTGCCCTTCCAACGGAGCAGCAAACGTCCGTGCAAATAAATCAAATAAGAGAACCAAGTGATCAGCGCCCAGGTCTCTTTAGGGTCCCAGCCCCAGCTCCGGCCCCAAGCTGAGTAAGCCCATACGGCGCCCGTCACGAGCAAAAGCGCTTGGAACGGAAAGGCAAAGAGAATATTCTTGTAGCCCAGTTCATCAAGGCGTCCTGCGCTCGGGAGACTCTTGAGAAAAGGCAGGTAGCGCAGCTGAGCCACAAGATAAACGATCGCCAAAAAGAAGCTCATCAAGAGAAGCATGACAAGGTAAGGATTCGACGCCATGCTAAGCGTGGGTGAAAGATTTTTGGCCCACATGACATTCGCCCCGAAGGCCACAAATGCCACGAGCGCCGCTCGGAAAGTCCACACACTCAGCGGCAGGAGATCACCTCCCTTTTTCACCGCCTGCTCTGGAGTCAGCTCTTCGCCTGGGTCCTCAAAGGAATCATTCTCCTTACGACGCACACGCCAAAAGACCACCGATCCCGCTAGGAAGAGCACCCATGAGGCCCAGAAACCAATCCAAGCATGCGGCACTTCCTCGAGGCGGGTGATCACGGGACCGCCCTCGAACTCGCGATACGTATCTTTTGTCTGAATAACTTCTCCGTTGGGGAGCGTGCGAGTCGCCGTGCTCGCCATGAAGAACTTCCCGGTCGAGAATGCCTCTTTGCCTCCGGCAATCGAGAGGTTCACAAGCATCACAAGACAGATACCGCTCCCGATTTTTGAAAGCGAAGTTCCACGCCTCATCAAATAGAAGAATGCGAGGCAGCCCGCGATGGTAAATCCTGCATACGAGAGCATCCCAAAAATTACGTGAATTTTAAGCCAGTAACTTTGCAGCGCAGGGATGAGGGGCTCTACGGATTTGTTGGGCGTCATCACGCTCATCCCCATCAAGATAAAGACCAAGGGACTTGCGATGACACCGATCAGTGGCAGCTTCCACTTCCGACTGACGTAAACCTGAACGAGACTCACTCCCCAAGCGAAGAAGATGAGTGACTCGTAGAGATTGGTCCATGGGGGACGGTCGAGCCCACCCACGACCCAGCGGCCGAAGAGTCCGAACGTGTGCAGCGCAAATGCAACATAGACCAACCAAGCGGCCCTCGAGGCCCACTGTCGGATACGCCCCTCATTCGAGCGCGACATGCTGATGATATATGCAAAACACGCACCCAAATACAAAAACGCAGAAGTGTTGAGAGCTTTGATTGTCCATTCCAAAAGATTGTCCACGATGCCTATCCTTTCGCCTGAGAATCCGGAGCTGCGGAGAGTTGTCCGCGTAAATGTGTCGCCTTGCGTTCGAGCGCTTGCGCAAATCCAAACGGAAGACGATGAATTGTCCCCGTAAATAGCACTTCGCCGTTGTCATAATTGAGATAGTATTTTTTATGAGTCATGAAGAGGGCGTAGAAGGTCCCCAAAAGCATGCCGAAACAACCCCACCAGTAAATCGGAGCACCGGGATCGTAAGCAATCTGCAGACCTGTGTAGAACATCTCCCGGACTTCATCGAGCACGAGTCCGTAGCTCTCTTTGCGGGAATCGAAATCGAAATTTTGGTGATCTTTGAGAACCCAGAAAGGTTTCCCATCGGGCTTGCCCGCCTTGAGCGATTGAAACTGGACGCCAGGACCGAAGCCCTGAACATCTCCGAGCGCCTGCAGCGCTACGAGGTCTGCTTTCATATTCGGCAAAGAAAAGGGCTCACCCAGACGCACCTTCTTGAAGACCTGTCCCTCAAGCGGACGATCGCGAAGAATCGCACGCAGCTGAATCTCGTAATTGTTCATGCGTCCGTAACTCGCTTGATAAAAGCGGATGCCTTTGTACTCGAGAGGCTCGTTCACAGTGACGCTTTGCTCTTTCATTGGCACGCCGTCTTCGAGAACCTGCAAACGTGTCGTGAATGCCTCGGGCCTTCCCGGGAAATCGTCATAGAACTTCACGCGAAAATCTTTCGCTCTCAAACGAAAACCCAGAAGCTTCTCGTTGACGAGCCCACCTTCGGCGTGTTGCAAACCGCTCTCTTTGCCCTCTTTAAAGACGATCAAGGTGTCGACAGCGTCGCCCGAGGGGATATTGGCTGCACCTTCAAAGCCATAAAGTGCACTCACAATTGCGCCGAGGAAAATCACAAGCAGAGAGGTGTGCACGAGATAGTTGGCGATGCGCGACCATCGCCCAACTTGCCAAAAAATCTGAACAGAGCCTGAGGAATCCTTCAGAACCGTGGGCTTGCTAGCAAAAGGCGAAGCGACAACTGCTAACGCCTCTTCACGAAACTTCTCGGCACTGAGTGAGGTCTTCCATTTGTGGACGTGCGTCGGTTCTTGGCGAGCGAAGGTTTCCTGGCTCCACAGGACGGGTTTGGCGATGGCGAGCTTCAGCATTTGCGGCCAGCGATTCACCGAGCATGCGATGAGATTGATACTCAGGAGGACCACAAGGGCGACATACCAAACCGAGTGATAAGCGGTGAAAAGCTGAATCGCCTGACCGAAGGCCCAAAAATTGTACCCGTACTGGAGACCAGGATCGACGTTGGAAACATTGTACTGCAAAACCACCGTACCCGGAACCGCGAGAACTAAAAGCCCCACAAGAATAACGATCGTCAGTTTTACTGAAGCGAGAGCGTCCCAAATCCGATCGACAAAGTGACCCATCATGCCTGTCAGGTTCTCCCACCGCCGGCGGCCTGGGTCAACCATCTGAGGTGCTCGACTGAATGCATTGGCGCAGACAATGCGTGGGCTTGAACGCTTCGGGCACTCGACCTAGGATCAGAGCATGAAACGCTTTTTGATCGTCTTCTTCGCAGCACTTTTCTTTGGCCCTCTCAGCCACTCCTTCGGAGCCAAGAAAAGCGAGGAAGCCGTCCCCGAGCGAGTAGGAGTCCCTACAATGAGCGAAACCCCTCGATCACCCTCCGTGCCCGGCGAGTATCTTATTTCTTTCGAAGCTTCCGTGAGTGACGCGACCCGCGCTGATCTTTTTAGGAAATGGGGCGTGAAAGAACTGGAAAAAGTGGGATCGACACCGCTTTACCTCATCGAGGTGTCCGAAAAGTCTGGACCTGAAAAGATTCTTGCCGGACTCCGCGCCACACCCGGCGTTCGCTATGTCGAGGCCAACCTAAAGATGCACACCTTCGGCCCCTAACGCATCACATAGCTGCCGTAGAGCACGTCGCGGACTTTGCCTTTTTTAAGCAGGTAGTTTACTTCCTGAAAAATTCTCTTTTTCAGTTTCGCTCGTCCCTCATCTTGTCGAAGCTGTTCGTAAGTGAGTTCTCCGATCAGCGAACCGATCACGAATTTCACTTCTTTCTCGCGTTCCTGCAGTTCCATCATTGCACCGTAGCTGTCGACCTCAAAGGAAATATCAACCGCAAGGCGCCCCAACTGAGAGCCTTGCTCCGAGGTGCTTCCTAAAATGTCCTGGTAAGTCAGGAACGGGTTGTAGGGGGCCGTCGGCGCTTCTTGTTCCGTGGTAATCGAAGCCATTCCACGGCCCGTCCTAAGTTCAGGCTCAACGAGATCCTTGTCCGTTTCGGGGACTCCGTCCTGGCGTTTTGAAATTTCCTTAGGAATCGGACGCACCCCAATAACCGGAGCGGCAGCTGCTTCTGCTTCGGAACTCGTTTCATTTTCTGCAGGTGCGGGATGCTCAGCCATCTCAACCTCGATCTCGGCCGCATGGGGATGCGCGAGCTTCCAAACGGCAACGCCGCTGGCCATAAGCACTCCAGCTACGAAGAGCACCACACCCGTCAGGGCCCTGAACAGAAGCGCACTGTCGTTGTCCGACCACAGCACGAGAAATCTTTTTTTTGCGAAGCGAACAGACTCTTTGAGAGCTGCAACGCGCGCAAGCAGTCGTTCTTTCACATCTCTCTTATCGGCGCCGTCAGACAGCAACTTGACCTCTCAATTCGAAGACTTAGATCGCCCCCGACTCCCGCCACAATCGCCTAGACTCTTGAACAATTTCGAGCACTTAAGAACTATATCAAGCGCACCCCCTGGAGAACCGATAAACTGTCTTGGAGACCTAATAAATGGCACTTCCTCAATTGAGCAAGAACTTTAACGACGTCGACCACCGCGATCCCAAAGGGGAATACATTCCAATTTCGGTGGAAGGACTTTCAACAGGCTTCGTCAAAGATCTCGAACTCTATGTCCGTGCTGGCAACGCGTTTTTTATGGTGAAGCCCAAGAGCATGGAGCTCTCGCCCTCGCTCATGTCAAGATTCTGGGGCAAGTTCCCCTACCTCTACATTCATCACACGTCACGAGAAACGTACTTCCGCTCCCTCGAAAACAGCGTCACCTCCATCATTAAGAGCCCGAATTACGGCCTGCGCGAGAAAGCCTCGGTTCTCACGGACTACGCTGTTGAAATCGTCGATCAGATGATGCGTGATCCAAGCTCGCACGTCGCCATTAAGTCTGCCGAAAACTTCTCAAAAGAGTGTGTGAACTTTATTGCAAGCAGTCAGCATGCGTTTATCCATCTGGTAGAACTCTCAAGCCACGACCACTACACTTACGCACACTCTGTCGGTGTCGCTGCCTACGCCGTCGCCCTAGCACAGTCTATGGGGACCTGGTCCAAGCAGCAAATCGCGGATATTGGTCTCGCGGGGCTCTTGCACGACATCGGCAAATCTGTGATCGACCCCGGAATTCTCAACAAAGCAGGTCCCCTCAATGAGGTCGAATGGCAGACCATGAAGGCTCACCCCACTGAGGGTGGCAAGATTCTGCGACTGCACAAACACCTCAGTCCCATCATCTCGCTCTGTGCAGAAGCTCATCACGAAGATCTCAAAGGCATGGGCTATCCCAAAGGGATTATCGCATCTTCACTGGATAGCTCTGTGCAAGTCATTTCGCTTTCAGACGCCTTCTCAGCGCTCACGACCAACCGCAGTTACTCCAAGTCAAAAGACTCCATGACCGCGTTGAAACTCATGCGCGAGAACATCAACAAGAAATTCGATCCGAAATTCTTCGAACGCTTTGTGTTCATGTTCCTTGATCCGAAGAAAAAAGAAGAAGACGGATTCTTAAAAGGCGCCTAATCGCGTCCGCAATCAGACGTCGTCGCCGCCCGAGGCGTGCTGTCCGAGAGTGCCATCAGACGATTGCATGAGGTAAGCCTCAATAAAATCCTGCAGATCTCCATCCATCACTTTTTGAATCGCACTCGTAGAAACACCCGTGCGCACATCTTTGACCAACTGGTAGGGCTGGAAGACGTAGTTACGAATCTGCGATCCCCAAGAAATACCCTTCTTCGTAGCGTTCAACTTATCGGCTTCTTCCTGGCGTTTCTGCATCTCGAGATCATAGAGACGCGCGCGAAGCATCTTCAAACATTTTTCTCGGTTCTGGATCTGCGAGCGTTCTTGTTGGCACGAAACCACAATACCCGTCGGGTTGTGCGTCATGCGCACGGCAGACTCGACCTTGTTAACGTGCTGGCCTCCGGCACCGCTGGAGCGGTAGGTGTCGACACGCACGTCTTCCATCTTGAGATTGATCTCGATCGTGTCATCGATGATGGGGTAAACAAACACACTGGCAAAACTGGTGTGGCGTCTCGCGTTCGAGTCGAAAGGAGAAATTCGCACAAGGCGATGAACGCCGTTCTCGGCCTTGAGATAGCCGTAAGCATTGGGACCAGAAATTTCGAAAGTGATCGAACGATAGCCGGCACCGTCACCTTCGGTGAAGTCGGTCGTCGTAATATTGTAATTCTGGCTTTTGGAATACTGCAGGTACATCCGCGCAAGCATCCCTGCCCAGTCGCAGGCCTCGGTCCCGCCTGCCCCCGCGTGGACAGTAATGTAGGCGTCCGAAGCATCGAGCTCGCCACTCAGCATCTTCTTGAGTCGGAGGGCCTTGAGTCCTTTGTCAGCATTGATGATCGAGGAATTCACTTCGCGACGGGAATCCTCATCGAGCACATCGCCTCCCTCGCGGAACAATTCGAGCAAAGTTAGGGCATCGTCGAGACTGCGGCGGGTTTGATCGCAAGGCTCAAGCGTGAGTTGGAGTTCCTTTTTTTCTTTTAGGACTTTGGCGGCCTTCTGATTGTCCGACCACAAAGAAGGATCTTCTTCGAGTGCTGCTATTTCAGAAATACGACGTCGTTTGCCTTCGACGTCAAAGCGTCCTCCAGATCTCTTCGATCTGCTGCTTCATCTCATTGAGTAAGACGAGTAGCTCGCGAGGACTCTGGGGGATTTGGGCGAGTTCCATGGAGGCCAACTGTAGGGCATTGGCCTCCGAATCTCAAGGGGTGCGCGCGACAAGTTGGACCGAGACCAGCCGAGCACTAACCGCTGCGAGTTTCGTCGAGAACACCTTGCAAGCGCCCCGGGCTTGGGTAGTCTGCCTGCCCAATGAAGCTAAAGCCTGCTGACGATTTTCTAAGCCCTCCCCGTTCTAGCGAGCGCTAGGGGCGAGGTTTCGTTCAATGTCGGAGAGCTTGCAGAAAAAGCCGTTCTCTCCAAAGTTCTCGGCGGATCCGATGCCGGGTGGTTTTTGCCGTTTCATTTCAATGTCACCTTCAACATTTCAGCAACATCGACCTTGTCAACTGACCTCGTCTTCCGCAGCGACAATCACGGGACTTTCACAGACTACAAAGAGTATTTGCTACTCGTCGGGCTCGAGTATGAAGTCTCGGATGGGCTTCTCGGATCCATAAAAATTGGCGGGGGCCACGTGGCAGGGCACCGAAGCCCAAGCTACTTTTTTGCCGATGGCACTCCGTACGATTCAGGAGAAGAGTTACTTTTGTATACCTGCCCAGAACTTGCAGCCCAGACTAGTCTCTACCAGAAATTTCGTATGGGAGATCGCTGGACCTCATCGTTCGGAGCGGAGCTGCTCGTCGTGCGCGGGCTGGGTTGCAAGAACACACCCTCGTGGAGCGCGATCGGCTACCTTGTCCATCGCTACATCCCTATTCTGAAATGGAACATCGGCTACGTTTTCTGAGCCTGAAGCGTGGTCCACTTCCAAGAGATCTTGAGTTGCACAGCCTTCATCGCTTTCGTATCACTGGACGTCACTCCCTTGCCCACGATACTTCCTGCAACAAACGCAACAAACGCAACAAGTGCCTTTGGATGACGTGCCTTTGGATGACGTGCCTTTAACAGTCTCTCCGCACAAGCTAGGGGTCTGATTTTCCGAACACGATTTCCATGGGTGAAAGCTAGGGGGAAAATTGACCGTTGTCATTGGAAAATCATCGAATCTTCTTGCGTCTCCTACCCATCGCTACCATAACATTTTCATGAGCCGATCTCTTCTCCCAGGAACTTGGTCCAAATCGCGTTTTGCTTTCGGCGGGTCATTACTCAAAGGTTCACACCCGAAAACCAAACGTGTCTTTAATCCCAAACTGCCGCTACACGTCGTCTTAAAGTCTTCGAAGGCCAAGGGCGCCTGCTCGCTTTTGCGTCATTCCCGCCGTATTGCCTCGATTCTTTCGGAGCAAAGTGATCGGCACCACATTCGACTTTTGCAGGTCGCTAACGCCGGCAATCACCTTCATCTTCTCCTCGAAGCTCCTTCTCGAGACTATTTGTCAGCCTTCTTGCGGGCGATATCCGGCCGTATTGCTCAGATGGCAACGCGAACGGGCGCTGAGCGAGGATTTTGGGATGCGCGCCCTTTCTCCCGCATTGTCAGCAAAGGTCGCGAACTTCGAAACGTAGCACGCTACCTTGGGATAAATTCCACGGAGATGGCGGGCATTTCTCGTTCTCTTGCGCGGCAGATCTTTTCGGAGATCCAAGAAGGCCTCCGACGAGGATTGATTCCTAGAACTCCTGGACTTATTGCGGCGGGTTTCGTCTAGAGCCCACATTCGCAGACAAGGTGTTTACCGGCACTCCCTTAACGGACACACAGAATCGAACCCGAATCGAAACTTCAGTTTCCCAAAAACCCCTAATGCGAAGTCTTCCACGCACGGAAGAGCTTCTTCTGCAGCGCCTTCATCTCGCGCGCATGTCGAGGTGTAATACCCCGTCCCACAATGTGATCCATTCCGAGAAGGTGCAAAAAACCATGTACCAAAACTTCTGCAAGCTCGACACTCACGGCCCGACGCCCGCGCCGAGCACCACGCTCAACCGTCGGCATCGAAACCACCAAATCTCCCCAGGAGCGCTCATGAGACGGAAGCCTCGCAAGCATCTCTCTCGCGCCAGGCACTTCCCGAGTCGGGAAACTCAAAATATCGGTCGTACGATCAAGCTTCCGGTAACGTTTCTGCATTGCGCGCATGTCGACGTCATCGCAAAAGTGCAGGCTGACACTTCCCACCGCTCTCGCGGAGAGATCCTTGAGGGCATTCCGATACAACGTCGTAGAGCGCAACTCTCGATGCAGGAAATTAAAGAGACTTCGGATCTCGGCGGCGCTCAAGGGAACTTCAGACGCCACGCGCCCTTCAGCCCAACTCAGCAAAACACGCACGACTCAGGATCCCTTGTTGGATTTGAGAGGAGTTACGTTGTTGTGCTTGGGCAGGCCACGCTCTTGATCGGGGTATTCCACACGATGATGATGTAGCCCAAGTAGAATACGAATGAAAGCTTTGCTCGCCAGGCGAATTTCGCGAAGCGTGATATCCGCCTCATCTAAGAGACCTTCGTTGAGACCTTTGTTGACGATCTTATGGACCATCGCCTCGATACGAGCAGGAGTCGGATCCACCAGAGAGCGAGTCGCAGCTTCGCAGGAGTCAGCTAGCGCCATGATCGCCGTTTCCTTCGTCTTGGGATTGGGACCCGGATAGCGGAAATCTTCCTCCGCAACACCTTCGGCATTCGTGCCCGAACCGGGCTGCGCGGCCTCTTGTTGAGCTTTGTTGAAGAAGTAGCTCACCATGGAGCGCCCATGATGTTGCATGATGAAATCTGTGATGGCTTCGCCGAGCTTATAATCCCTGGCGAGCACTTTGCCCTCTTTGACGTGCGAGATAATAATCTTAGCAGACAGGTGGGGATTGATTCCGTCGTGAGGATTTTTGCCATTGGTCTGGTTTTCTACGAAATACTCAGCTCGGCCGATTTTTCCAATATCGTGGTAATACGAGGCCACTCGTGCCAAGAGAGAATTGCCGCCCACCGCTTCTGCAGCCGCCTCACAGAGCGAACCCACGATAATCGAATGATGGTAGGTTCCTGGCGCCTTGAGCACCAATTCACGAAGGAGGGGATGATCCATTCGAGCGAGCTCTAGGAGCTTCAGATCCGTCGTGTAGTCGAGCAGAGTTTCCATGAGCGGCGTCAGCGTCAAAGCGACCACGGAGGAAAGCCACCCCCCCATCATCGCGCCCACCAAACACCAAAGTCCGGTTTCCATGATTGAGTATTCCTGCAGAGCCAGTCGCGGATCCATGACCGAAAGAATTGGAAAACTTCCGCCCCAGGAGAGGGCCACGAGGAGACCCATCACGCCCGAAACGAGGGCCGTCTTGAATCCCGCAAGATGGAGCGTGCTACGCGTCGTTGCCTGAGAAATGAAGAGAGCTCCCGCCATTGACGACACCATCACGTAGGCGCCAAAGAGAAAAGCTTTCTCGAGCAAAAAGGCCATACAAAGCGCGTGCAACACCGAGAAGAAAATCACGTGAGCGGGTTTCATCAGAAGCCTAAGAACCATGGCGGGTGCCGCGACGGGTGTGAGAAACAAGAAGAAAGCCGAAGGAATGCCGACGAAGTATCCCGCCAAAATATCCATCTGGAAAATGAGCATGAGCTTGAAGGCTGCGATCGACGTGAGCAGCACGAGCATGCCAACCAGACCGTCTTTGGTGCGTGGCGCGAGCTTGGGTTGCTGACGTTTCACAAAAATGATGAGACTCAGAAGCGTCACGGCCATCACCGCCACGACCCAAAGCGAGCTTGATCCGGTTCCAAGCAAGAGATTGCGCGGACTCAGTCGACTTTGAACCATGAGAGCGACAAATCCAACGAGTCCAAAGGCAAACGCCGTCTCACTCAGGTGCAGCGCGCGATCCCACCGTCTCCACAGGACCCGCAGTCGCGCAGTCCTGGAAGGCCTGAGATCCCTGAGCTGGCTTTCCCCTTGGTGAGACATTCTCATTGATTTTTCGGACTATTCACGCCAAACACTTAGAGCTGATGAACCTTAAATCACCCGCTCCCGCCTCCGCAGCTTGCGCTGCGCTCCAAATGCTTGAAACCTTAAGATCGCCTGAAAAAGGCTGCCCCTGGCTTTCAAGCCGCCGTTTCGACGAGCTCTACCCCTATTTCGTGGAAGAACTCCACGAGTACCGTCAAGCAGTTCTCGCCACGGGCCCCAAATCACCCGAAGCACGGTCTGAGCTCGCGGACCTCCTCTTTCAAGTTCTTCTCCATGCCACTCTTCTCAAAGAGCAAAGCGGTGTGGGATTTGAGGAGCTTTGCCAAGACGTCGTCCAAAAACTCGAACGGCGTCACCCCCACGTCTTCGACCCCACTCACGGTCGATTTGCGAGCGCTGAGGAGGCGGGACGCGCGTGGGAGGAGCTCAAACTCAAAGAGGCTCGGCTCGCGTCGAGGCCCGAGGAAGCCCGCGAGAGCATGAGCGACAAACTTGAGAGAATTCCAAGCACCCTTCCCGCCTTGCAAAGAGCCTCACGTATCGGCAAGAAGACCGAAGGTTTCGGTTTCGATTGGGACTCTGCGGAAGCCGTTTTTGAAAAAGTCTGCGAAGAATTCGCCGAGCTCGAGAGCGCCCAAAGCCCCGAAAACCGCCGAGAAGAGCTGGGTGACCTCTTTTTTAGTCTGTCCCAATATGCCCGCCACCTTCGTTTGCCACCTGAAGAAGTCGCCGACGAGGCCAACCGCAAGTTCCTCGGACGCTTCCGGGCCATGGAATCCCTCTCGCTCTCCCAAGGACTTATCTGGAAAGAACTCACTTTGAGCGAGAAAGAAGCTCTTTGGCAGCAAGCAAAGACGCGCGGTCCTTGACAGTAAGCCCTTGCTTTCACTATCAAGCTTCTGAATGGCAAATAAAAAATCTTCGAAGAAACGTATCCGTCAGACCACCAAAAAGACGACGGTCAACACCATGGCCCGCAGCAAAGTGAAAACCGCTGTGCGTAAAGCTCGCGAAGCGATCAGCACCAAGGCCGCAGATCTTGGCGGAACTGTTAAAGCAGCCGTCTCCGCTCTACAAAGAGCCAGCGCTCGTGGCACGCTCCACAAGCGCACGGTAGCTCGCAAGACTTCACGTCTCGCCAAGCAAGCCAACAAAGCCAGCTCAGCTAAAAAGTAAGCTCCGCGAGGCCTCTTGCGTGACTTCAGACCGACAAGGTTGTGAGGCGAACAAGAAGCCCTTCGGCATCGACAGGGCGGCTTTTCAGCCAAACATCGACCTGAGCCGCAGCTTGCAGAATCCGGGCCCCACGATTCGTATCGACCCCTCGTTGGCCCCTGGCCGACGAGGGGTTTTTTGTTGGTCGATAGCTCGACAGCGCGCGCCGCACTTTATCCACCAGGAAGGGGGCCTCTCCACGTGGAGTGCCGCCTGCCTCGAGTGTCGCCCAGATCCGCAGAGTTTTGGATAAGAGCCCAATCAGGGGGAGTGGATCTTGCCCATCTGAGATCAGACGCCCGAGCATCTTCACGCCCTTCTCGGGATTGCCTTCTAGAAAACTATCCACCCACGCATAGGCAGGGTTTGCGACGCTTTGTTCTCGAGCCTGACGCTCACCGGGCACATACGACACACCGATACGCGCCCACGTGTCACCCCCTAGCGTCCACAACTCCACCAGCTGATCCAAATTCATGAGATCTAAATCCAACCCCAATAAATGCTCGAGCTCAGGTTTGCCAAGCTTGGCGCCTCGCTTGCGATTCATGCGAGACAGCCAGGTGGCCTTCTCTCCCTCAAGAACTTCAAAGCGGAAAACGGCCCCAACTTCTGTCACATCTTTTTTGGTCGGCTTGGCACTCGAAGTCTTCTTCTCCAAGTCAGCGTTGGAGACGTGCACGCAGAGCACGAGATTCTCTCCATCGGCGCGCTCGACCATGCGAGCCCAAACCCGCCTGGACTCTTCGCTCCAACGCTCGGGTTGAGCCTGTGTTTCGAGCCACACGAAACTTCGAGACTGAAAGAGGGACGTCGAGCAACTGAGATCTTCATCAACACTCTCTGGACCCTTGCGCTTCATGTCTTTGAATTGAACATCGAAGCCTTGCGCCTTCAATAAATCGCGCAGTTCACGTCGAAGAAAGTCGTCGTTTCCCTGAAGATTAAGAACGCGCGGCCACTTGCCGGCATGAGCACTTTCAAAAAGTTTGTCGGGAGCGAGCATCTGCGACGTCACCTCAAAAATCCTGCGAGACTTGGTCAATGATCTGCCGAGCCATGCTGTCGCTCATCTTGCGCAACTGGAGACGCTCTCGAGAGCGATTGATAAAAGGGGAGGAAGAAGAACCCGAGAGCTCCTCGAATCGATTGTAGGCTTCGTAGGTGCCCTCTGAGGAGAATTGCCGCTGCCAGAGTCGCCGACTCACCGAGGGCGCCGAGTCCGTGGAGGAATGGACTTCAAGGAGTTCGAAATCGGCAATCATGGAAACCTTGATGTCTGCCGCTGTCGTCTGATTGCGGATAAGGCCCCCACGAGCTTCGGCTTCGGCCGTCGAAAGCGACGTGGGACTTGAAAGGCGACGACCCCATTCCTTCACGCGACCGCGAAGGACAAATTGTGCGTCAGATTCGGAATTGACGACTTCAATACCCTGGAGTGTCGACAAGGCTTCACGCAGGGCACCCGTTAGAACAGCCTCCGGCCCAACTTCCGTACTCAGATTGTCGACAATCGGCACAAAGACTCGAGCGCTTTCGACATCTCCGACGCCTCGATTGAGACTGCCTCGACGCAATTTATAGGCACACGAGCAAGCAGAAAGCGCCACAAAACAAAAAGCAGCACTTCGAACTCGCTTGATGAACGTGGTCTTCAATCCCTAGCCCTCCGGAAGTCCTTCTTGCTAGGTTATGAAATGCGCCCTAGGGTTCAGTCAATGAGCAAAAGCGGAACCCCTCGCATTGGAGATCTCATGGGCGACGTGAGGGCGCTTAAGCTCATTCGCGCATGGCGCCTAGCGGCAGGACCCATTTTTGGTGCGAAAGCCAAGTTTCACGGCCTTCAAAGGAATGCCGCGGGCGAGCAAACACTCATGCTGGATTTGGATGATCCCATTTGGAAACAAGAACTCTTGCACCAGAGCCAGCACCTGCTGGAACTCTTTTGCACGGCTCTTCGTGCGGAGGGTTTTCTCGTCTCCGAATTACCCGTGAAAGTCTCACTGACTCCGAGCAAGTCCTTGCCATTCAAGACGGGAAATGCGCAATTTCGCCGGCATAAATGAGGGCTGAAGCGACAAGGCTTCGCGCATCTTTTGCTCCGACTCCACGTAATGCGAGCGATCCCTGAGCGTCATTGCGAGTCCATAAACGGCGGCGTAGTCGAGATTGTTTCGATTGAGCGCACCCTGATAAAAAAGTATCGCCTGATCAAAGCGGGCTCGAGCGGCTTCGACATCACCCGCCAAGGTCCAAGGCCAGGAAGACTCAGTCAGTTTGCGGTTCTCGATGAGTGGCAAGACTTTCGCGAGCACTTGCGCCGATTCATCGTAGCGACTTTGTTCTTTGAGTGCGTAGGCATAGAGCACTTGAGACTGCAGAGACTCCTCAGCCTCGAGCCCGACCGAGACCTGCGCGATCGAAGGAGTCGAAGTGCTAAAACCCGTGGCGCGTCCTTTGAGCCAACGCACATAGGCGAGCTGTCCGGCGCTGAGAGTTGGACTCCCCAAACTTTCGGCTCCACGCAGAAGTCCATCCAAGACCTCCAGATGGATCAGGTGCGACGCGATCGGAGCTGGCAAAGGCGAATCGATGAGCGTGTCGGGATCGCCCCAAAGAGCATCTACGACGAGCTTCTGAACCTGAAAACGAGCTCCCTTGCTCTTCTTAAGCAGAGTTTGCATCCAAAGACCTTGGATATAAGGGTTGTTGGGCTGTGCCTTAAGGGCGTCCTCGAAACTCGCAGTAGCCGCCTGCCAACGATCGGCATGTCCTTCAACAACACCGAGCAAAGAAAGTGTGAGCCAGCGCATGTCACCGTTGATCCGAGAGGCCACCCTCAAAGCCTCCCGCGCTGGAGGCAAACGACCTTCCCAGATGTCCAGGAGCGAGAGGTTGAGGAGAGTCGTAAAATCACCTGCATCGGCCTGGAGAACAGGAGCCAAAAAACCCCGGGCCTTTTCAAGATCTGAGCGAACCATCATGTAAACAGCCAACTGATTTGAAGCGAGCTTTCGAGCTTCCCAATTGGCTGATGCTGGATCGGAATACCGTTTCAACAAGAGCTCGTCGCTTTGGTTGAGCGCCGTGACACCCGCTTCGTAGGCTTGGAGCACCGGGCGGATTCGTCGTAACATGGGGTTCTCATCTTGATAAAGTGATTCGAGCGTACGTGGCCGAAGAGACTGGGGCCACTCAAGATTGGATTTAACTTTTGTCTCGATCACATTCGAGGAAAACACAGCCTCGGGTTCGGAGTTCTTCTTTTCCTTACGATTTCCTACGAGCCAAGCGACAGCACCCACACCAAGGGCAATCATCAGCGTCAATTGGATCGGGCCCAGTCCAGAACTCACGAGATGAGGCGACGACTTCGCAGCATCAGAGGACCTCGGCGCAGGAGACTCAACTTTTTCGAGCTCAGGACTACGAACAATTTGCTTCACCTCGGGGCCCTTTTTTGAAACAATCACAGCGGGTGAAGCCGCCTTAAACTGAGGAGCCTCTTCGACAACGTCCTCAAGCTCGAGACTTCCTGCAGGCGACTGCGTTTGATCTTCGATGTCCTCGATGCCATCGTGAGGTCCCTCGGTTGTGAGGGTATCAGTCTGCGTCACTTCTACAGTGCGACTGAATTCGTCGCTCCCTGGAATGTGAGGAGCCCAATCAGGAAACTCCTCGAGCAAAGGCTTCCAGCGATTTCCGGAGAACAGCACTCGGTCTCCTCGACGCAAGAGTCCATCGAGCACTCGTTTCTTTAAGGTCTCGATGTCGTAAGGGCCAAGAAGACAAATGGCGCGATCAGAAGTGCGCGATTCATCAATCTTCTCGGAGCGAAAGAGTCCAGCACGCGAAGAAGGCTTTTCGGGCATGAGCAGAACACATCTTCTTGATTGGGGCTTCAGAGAGCGAGAGCCCAGGAGTTTCTTTAAGGTCGCTTCCGAATCCGCATCGCTGACTTCAAACCCTAAATCTGTAAGCGTCCCTGTGATCTCCTGAGATTCCGTTTGTTCTTCTTTGTCCGATTTCTTGGATGACATCAGGGTACTCCAGGAAAAAGAAGAACGGTCTTCAGATCCTCATCGGAGAAGCTCAGGCCAGCTCCCACAAAACCGAAAGACTCACCACCGAGGCTCCGCTCCATGCCGACCTGAACAACAAAAATACTCATGAAATTTCCGGCAATGGTCAGCTTGAGATTGGGGTTTTGTCCTTTTTCGAAATCAAAAATCTCGGCACTCAGGCGCAAATTGTCCTTCCAAACAAATTGATCCAAAGCGAGACCACCCGTGCTTTCAAAAAGACCGACACGAAAGGCCGTATCCCAGAAACGCTTTGCGTACTGAAACGAAAAAGCAAGCCCGGCGGGATTCTGCTCGATCTCTTCGGTGACGGTCTCAGGGCCCCCGTTGACACGGGTGCGAGTGATTTTGGTCGAAGACGTGCCTTCGGGACGCACAATCACTCGACCGATATACGAAGTGTTGTCACGAGGAGCGAGTCTGAGCCCCACATAAGTTTTCATCTCTTCAGCCTTAAGATTGTACTCAGGCACCGCTTCGAGGAAGATCCGCGTGCGTTCGGCTCGATCGAGTGCCGCATTGAGCGTGATCAAGGTCTTGTTGAACTCGGAAGCTGCCGTCGGATCATTCACAAGCCGACCGAGGGTTCCTTCACCTCGATCAATCTTACCCGTGATACTCTCGATGTTCTTAACCGTCTCCGCAAGTTTGTCTGCGGAGCGAGCTAGTTTTTGAATGTCCTTGCCAAGATTGGTTTTAGACTTGTCGCTCGTCACGTCCTGAAGCGACTCCGCCAAGTTGGCGAGCGCTTTCGTAATTTTTTTCATGTCCGTGCGGTTCTCGGCAACGACTTTATTGAGGTTGGCCGTCAACTGCTCGGTGTTCTCCAAAGTCCGCCCTAAGGGCGAATCGATCTTCTTACCCTCGACGAGTTTACGGATACTCGACGAGATAATCTTCATGTCATTGCCGATGTCGCTCATCTGCTTGGTGAGATCGTCGATTGTCGCACCCGAGTTTACGGCAGGCAGGACATCACCCTCTGAAAGCCCTTTGCCTGCGGCTTTTTTCTGATCGGACTTCCGCGAGCTCTGCGCGTAGGCAGATGGCAACACGAGTCCAGGCAAACGACGCAACCACGATGATTCGTCCACAGCCTCGTCTTCAGGAGCAAGATCCGAAGCCGGAGAGGCCGGTTTCGGGGTCGTGGCGTCGCGCTTTGGAAGTGAAATTTCAAGGTATTTATCGCCCAAAATACCAAGGGGTCGCGGCACGACTTGGACGCCCGCCGGAATGTCCACACCCTTGTTGATCGTGAGTTCAATCTCAGCGCGTCCATCCTTGAGGCGGATATCCGTCACCAAGCCGATATCAATACCGGCCATCTTCACTTTAGACTTCTTAAAGAGTCCAGTGGCATCATCCAGATAAGCGGTGACCCGAGTCCCTGAGTAGAAAACAGGCGTGTCGGTAATTCGAAACGAAAAAGCAGCCACAACCAGCAAGCCAATGAATACAAAGAATCCGACTTGGAGCTCTCGAGATATTCCCTTTGCTGGTGTCTTCATAATTTCCCTGCGTTCGATACCGCTGTCACTCCAGCGCTCTCGAGGAACTGTTTCACCACAGGATCTCTACTTTTTACAAAATCCGCTGGTGACGCAGTCTCAATGATGCGCCCTTCCCATATCATACTCACAAAATCCGCAATGCGTAGGCTGGCATGGATATCATGGGAAATAATCAATGATGTCGCCTTCAGTCGCCGGGTCGTCGAGACAATCAGATCATCAATCACGCGCGCGGTTTCGGGATCGAGACCCGTGGTGGGTTCGTCAAAAAGTAAGATTTCTGGGCCCAAGGCAATCGCCCTCGCGAGACCAACCCGTTTTCGCATGCCACCGGAGAGTTCACTTGGCATTTTTTGCACAATATTGCGCAGCTCGACGCTCTCAAGAAGATCTTCGACACGGCGAACAATCTCTTCCTCTCTCATCTCACGACGGTGTTCCCTCAGGGGAAACGCAACATTCTCGAGAACATCCAAGCCGTCAAAAAGTGCCGAGTTCTGAAACAGCATTCCGAATGTTTTACGAAGCCGGGTCAGTTCAACATCACCACACTTGCCAATATCTTGACCCTTAACAAAAATATGCCCCTCGTCGGGAACGATCAGCCCAAGAAAGTGCTTCAGGGTTACCGACTTCCCTGCTCCAGAGTGCCCCAGCAGCACATGGATCGAGCCTTTGCGGACTTGAAAACTCATGCCCGCCAAGGTCGGTGTCGCAGAGTTAGAGAACTTCTTCCAGACTTCTTTGAACTCGAGGGCTACGTCTTGATCATTCATCAGAATTGTCTCACTGCACCCGCACACCCGTTGGGACCAGGATGCTTAAGAAATAATCCAAGACCAAGATCACGATGAAGCCACTCACCACGGCGTCGTTGGTCGCTTTTCCAACCCCTTGAGCACCGTTCTTGGCTCGATAGCCCGAGTAACACCCGATTGCGGTGAGCAAAAATCCGAAGAACCCCGATTTAATGAGGCCATGATAAAAATCCCAAGGATCCATGAAGTATTTCAATTTTGAAATGTAAATACCCGGATCTACGCCGCACACCCAGACGGCAACGACATAACCGCCGAGATTGCCCACCATTCCAAAAATGGCTGTGAGAAGTGGCAACGAGATTGTGCCTGCAACAAGTTTTGGCGAAACCAAAAACTGCAGCGGTGAAACCGCCATCACTTCAAGGGCGTCAATCTGTTCCGTCACTCGCATGTTGCCAATCTGAGCAGCCATCGCAGCACCTGCGCGCCCCGTAACAACGAGTCCCGTCATCACGGGCCCCATCTCTCGCACCAGAGCGAGCGACACCGTAGCTCCGACCATTGAGTCGGTACCCACCATCACAAAAGCCAACCAGCTCTGATAGGCAAATACAGCTCCCGTAAAGAACGCAGCTAACGAGACGATGTAGAGACTTTCATTGCCGATAAAAAGTATCTCGTCGGTGATAAGTCTCCAACGATACGGTTTACGGAAAAGCCAGAGCAAAGAGTTCCAAACAAAAAGCGAAAAGCGCCCCAGTGATTCGAGTTGCTTAGTCACGTTTGGCCTCACGTTTCACGCGTCGAGATAAATCGCAGAGAATCTCGTAGCTAATAGTACCGAGCGTCGTCGCATGTTTCTCGACAGGTTGCTCAGGACCAATCCACTGCGCCCACACCGTTTCTTCTGCGCTGCGCACGCGCGCCTCGATCTCAGCACTCCGAGGGTGCTCCGTAAGGTCCACAAGCACCATGTCCATGGTGACAGTTCCGATGATCGAAACGGGGTGACCTTCAATCCAAAATTTTAAGTTCGATGCTTCACCCTCACGGCGACTGAGCGCTCTAGCGAGTCCATCGGCGTAACCGAAATTGAGAATGCCTACGCTTCGACGCGAAGGGGCAATCCAACGATGCCCGTAGCTAACGCCCTCGCCCTTCTGGACCTCGAAAACTTCTCTGAGAGCGCAGCGCAGGCCGAGTACCGCACGCAGCTTAAGGTTCGGGAACTCGCCTTCAAGCCGATCCTTTGATTCGAGATCTTGATGGACTCCCCAAAGGAAAAGTCCAGGACGTGCGGCCGTAACCTGTGACCCCATATCGCGCAAGAGTCCGGCCGAGTTGGCCACGTGAATCCATTTCGGGAAAACGCCCCACTCCGCCCGCCATGAGGCACGGGCGTCGGCCAAAGCGGCCTCAAAGCGGGAACGCTGTGAATGAGTCAGAACAGAAGGGTCCTCTTCGGCCCTGGCCAAGTGGGTGGAAAATCCCTCGACGCTCAGTCCGAGTTTTAGAATTCGCGATAGAATTTTCTCGAGCGCAACGGGCCCCATCGAATAGGGAAACCCAAGACGGTTCATTCCCGTATTAAAGTGAACGTGCACCCCCTTAAGGCGCACAAGCGCACCTGCTGGCAGGCGCTCAAGGCTGCGCAAGTCTTGCTCCGTCGAGACAAGCAAAGAAATCGAGTCCAACGGAGTCTCTAGAATTTCCTCGGCGAGGTACTGACTCAGCACGAGAATTGGTGTCTTCACTGAAGCGCTACGAAGCTCTGCGGCCTCCGCCCACCGTGCCACGCAAAAGAACGGCAGGCGAGTCTCATCAAAAGCAGACTCAAGCGCTTTGGCGATAAGAACCGATCCGTGTCCGTAAGCATCGGCCTTCACCACCGGCATGAGTGGCAAGCGAGTTCCTGATGCGCTCGAAGCAAGCGCAAGCCATTCGAAATTCGCTTTGAGCGCCTCCAGATCGAGATGAATTTCAGGAGCCTTCACTCTCACCAGTTTAGGCTGAGTCGCTTCAATCGCAAAGGGCCCGAAGCCCCGGTTTTCCAACACATACGACACTCCCCGGAGGGCCCACAAGCTTCAGTCCAAGACAAGATAGGGATAGTGCGCATGCGGCGTCCACCACCAGGCGCCGCCCGAAATCCATTCGGGATGCTCGGAGTGTCGCTTGATGGGCTTCAAAATGCCCCAAGTGGGATCCAAAAATCGCCCATCGACGAGCTCGATCACCGTGTGCCCTGTGTTGAGGTAGGAAGGACTGTTGAAACTGGCAAATCCCGTTCGCAAGCGGTGGGCGACACCCACCCGTTGCAAGACTAGGCTTGCGAGCATGGCATTGTGAAAGCACATCGTATTCGAAGGCTCTGCCAAATAATGCTCAAAAGGCAACGAAGGTCTCATGTCATCAGTAGGCCAAATGTTCCCAGAAATTTCTTTCCCGATAAAGTTCTGGAAGACCCGTTGAGCTGCTGGGCTCAGCACCTGCTCTTCAAGCCGAAGCACTCCCTCACGAGTTCCTCGTAAAAAATTCGACTCAAAGCGGCTGTAGTAATCCTTTGTGTGATCGCGTATCTCCCCCAGGACAGCCTCGGTCTGCTGGAGATTGACTCCGCGCTGCTCCATGTCCACGACGATGGCATCGAGCTGCTTCGCGAGAACAGAGCCTGGCCGCTGATCGACAAGAATCATCTGAGCGGCAGGATCGCCATCTGTGATGACAAAACGCTCGGGCCAGGGACGCTTGGGGTCCTGCAGTGCGAGATCTGCAAGATCTGAGGGCTCGGTTGGATGCAAGGCAGGCACCACAACAGACACCGTAAAAGGCTGATCACGGGGCGAGAGTTGATACTTGTGGATGTGCGCCACGCCGACATTCATCTGCGGCGGATTGCGCGTAAAGAAGCTTCTCAGCGCGTCTCGATAAGAGTTGGGAAGGCGCCCTTCGCCGCGAGACGCAAGACTCAGACAAAGAAGTAAAATCCCCCCGAGTCTGCGGATGAGTCGGAGAAAGCCCCGACCGCCGCTGCGGCCAAAATACCAAGTCCTGCTCGCTAGCACGGGAGCAGATCTAGGATTCATGACCTGTTGAGTCAATTACCAATCTACTTAAGAATCTTAAAGCCTTCGTTGATCTGACAGGAGGCAAAATCCAGGTCCTCTTCGAGAACCCGGTCAATCTTTACGGGGGGATACATCTTCGAGCGCAGAATACCAATCAGTCGCTCAATCCGCCAATTGTCGCCCTTGAGACAGATCTCAACTCGACCATCGCCCAGATTCTGCACATAGCCCGAGATGTGTCCGATCGACTCGACCCATTCCTGCACCTGAGCACGACAGCCGACCCCCTGAACGCGTCCTTCGAGAACAACGCGCTTGGCGATCTGCTGCGCACTCGGTTTCCAGAAATCAGCCATAGCTACCAGCTAAATTAAGCTAGAAGTGGGGCGATCATCAGCGAAACTACGCTCATCACTTTGATGAGAATTGCGATGCCAGGACCCGAGGTGTCCTTGAAGGGATCCCCAACCGTATCGCCGACCACAGCAGCCTTGTGAGCCGCTGAGCCCTTTTTCTCACCGGGCAGAGCGCCTTTCTCAATTGATTTCTTGGCGTTGTCCCAAGCACCGCCCGCATTTGCCATAAAGAGCGACATCACAGCGCCAACAATCATCGCACCGGCAAGCGCACCTGCCAGAGCTTCCGCACCGAGCAGGAATCCGATTACGGGAGGAGCCACAATCGCAGCGAGTCCGGGAAGCAGCATTTGCGAGAGAGCGGCTTTGGTCGCGAGATCGACGCACGCAGCGGCATCGGGACGCACACCTTCCTTGCCTTCTAGAAGCCCAGGAATTTCGCGGAACTGACGTCCAATTTCGAGGACGATCTGCCCAGCAGCCTTACCCACAGCCGTCATGGTGCTTGCACCGACGACACAAGGAAGAATACCGCCAAGGAGAATTCCGATAAGAACCATGCCGTTTGTGAGATCCAACGTCAGAGGAGAGCCGCCCTTCATCGTGCGGACGAAATCAATCTCCAGTTTGAAAGCGGCAAAAAGCGCAATCACCGTAAGAATCGCCGAACCGATCGCAAAGCCCTTACCAATAGCGGCGGTCGTATTACCGACAGCGTCGAGCTCGTCTGTGATCGCACGCACTTCGGAACCCAGCTCGCTCATTTCAGCGATGCCGCCCGCATTATCAGAGATCGGACCATAGGCATCGATGGTCATGACCATCGCAGTAACAGCGAGCATCGAGACCGCTGAGAGTGCGATGCCATAGAGACCGAGGAAGTGGTGAGAGATACCAGCCACGATCGCGATCACAAGCATCGGAGCGATGACGCTCTCAAGGCCCACAGCGAGACCAGAAATCACGTTCGTTCCTGCGCCGCCCTCTTGTGAGCTCTTCGCAATACGCATCACAGGTCCTGCGCTGGTGTAGTAATCGGTGATCATTCCGATGATGCCGCCGCCGACAGCACCCGCGATCGCGGTCCAAAGAACACCCGTCGAAAGTCCCAGCATGTCACCCACGAGCCAAGTCAGAGCAATGAAACCAATTGGGGGAAGCAACAAGCAGTAGCGAAGCGCAACAGCAGGCGCCGCGTTCTTGAAGAAACGGAAGACGAGAATTGAGAAGAGAGAGATACCTAGTCCTAAAGTAGCAAAAATAACGGGGATCAGTGTTCCAAAAAGTTTGAGTGTACCAGGATCCGATTCTGAGGCCATGAGACGCATCATGTCCGAAGAAGGTGCCGTGGCCGCAATGGCAATCGCTGCCACTGAAGCCGCAACGTAACTTTCGAAAATGTCTGCACCCATACCCGCGACGTCGCCCACGTTGTCGCCCACGTTGTCGGCGATGACTCCGGGGTTACGAGGATCATCTTCAGGGATGCCCGCGATCACTTTTCCTGCGAGATCCGCGCCCACGTCGGCAGCCTTGGTGTAAATACCACCACCGATACGCGCGAAGAGCGCGATCGAAGAAGCGCCAGCGCCGAAGCCGTGAATAATATGCGTGAAGCTCGCTTCCGTAGAATAGAAACGATAGAGGAGGCTCATCCCAAGAAGGCCCAGACCTGCCACACAGAGACCCATGACGGCACCTCCATCAAAGGCGGCGATCAGCGCAGCACCTTTACCTTGGCCACGTGCCGCTTCAGCCGTGCGTGTGTTGGCTGAGGTCGCCGCATTCATGCCGATAAATCCTGCCACGAGACTCAGGAAAGCCCCGAGCAAGAATGAGGAAGCCGTAGCCGCGCCCAGCGCGAACCAGAGAACAGCAAAACCAACGATCGCGAAGATCACAAGAATTTTGTATTCGCGAGAGAGAAAGGCCATCGATCCTTCGCGGATGTAACCGGAAATCTCGACCATGCGTGCATTGCCGGGGGGCAAAGCTCGAACCTTCAGCAACAATCCGAAAGCGACCAACAACGACAACACGGACAACACAGGGGCTGCCAACAACCAAAAGTCTACCATTTCAACAATCTTCCTTTCGCCGAGAATCGGGCGCCTTCATGAAAGGGGTCCGGTCCAAGTCCTATCGGGCATTCATATCCCAAGTCCAGAAAACTCAAAAGCCCCGTGACCGAAATCACAGGGCTTTCTTAGTGGATCCTAGGCACAGGCTTCGCAAGCGAAGCGAGGGCGAATTACCAGCTAGCTTTGGTCACGCCGGGGATTTTTCCTTCGAGCGCGAGTTCGCGGAACTTGATACGGCAAAGGCCGAACTTGCGATAGACAGCGCGGCCACGGCCGGTCATCACACAACGGCTGCGCACGCGTGTTGCCGAGCTGTTGCGGGGAAGAGCTTGCAGCTTCTTTTGAGCTTCAGCCCGTTCCTCGAAACTCTTTGATTGGTCGCTCGCATCGGCGCGAAGCGCGTCGCGCTTGCTCAAGTGCTGAGCTGTCATTTTTTTTCTTTTTTCGTTGCGGAGGGTAACACTCAATTTTGCCATTCTGGACCTCTAGTATTTTTGCGTAAATGTGGACTTTAATGAGCTAATGGTTCGCCCCGCTTCCGTCAAGAGCGAAGCCGAATGTTTTCAAGAATCTCGGCGCCGTCAATTATCAACGGGAGTCTTCTCCGTTGAAGGGTCCGCAGCCTCAAACCGGCGAAGCTCACCTTTGATCTCCGCAAAGCGTTTTGCGAGATCTTCAAAGTAATCGACCACAGCCGGGCGAGTCCATTGCTGAAGCCCTACGATGCGCTCCACGGCCCATCCATCCCTTCGAACAACGTAGGACTCGGGAAACTTCTCTGAGCCCCAAGACGACGCCAAGGAGCGCTTAGGGTCCCAGAACAAGCGACCATGAGCAACCTCGAGGCCGTGTTTCCCAAAGAAGGCGTCCACGTCTTCCCATTTTTCATCGATGCTCACGAAAACAACGTCGACCTTGCCTTCGAGTCGCCGTTGAAGTTCCAGCATCGCCGGAAACTCCTCGACACAAGGAGGACACCAGGTGGCCCAAAAATTAACTAAAGTCACAGGGGCTTTCAGTGGAAGATCAAGGCCCTCGAGACTCTTCCCGCCGCCTTCTCCTAGGTAAACTTGTAGCGATTTGGATTTGAAGGGCTTAAACGGAACAATCTCTTCCCGAGCCTGTCCCGTGAACTGATAGGCGTAAAGCGCCCCCATGGTGGGTATCAAAATGAGGACCACGAGCTTGATCCACTGGAGTTTGGTCATGCGTGGGAACCTATAACAAAAAACCCGAGGTTGCGACAACCTCGGGTCCTTCAAGAAGCCGTACGACGAGCCCTTAGGGCCCGACCTCACTCTTCAGATTTCTTTGCGGATTTAGCCGTGCTGGCTTTCTTCTTGGTGCCGTCAGCTTTGGCAGCCTTAGGGGCTTTCGTGGCTTTCTTCTCGCCAGCTGCTTTTTTCGCAGGCTTCTTAGCGGACTTTTTAGCCTTAGGAGCTGCAACCATGCCCGAGTAAGCAGTCACAAGGGACTCATCCACCCACTCAATGAGGGCCATATCAGCCGCATCGCCAGCGCGAGGCTTGGAGAGCTTCAGAATGCGGGTGTAGCCACCCGTGCGGTCTTTGAACTTGGGCGAAATCTCTTTAGCGATACGAAGAGTCGCGTCGCGGTTTGCGAGCTGAGAGAGCACAGTGCGGATGTTTGCGACGGTGGGATCCTTGAGACGAGTCACGATAGGCTCGATGAAAGGACGCAGGCGCTTAGCGCGTGCAAGAGTGGTCTTGATACGACCATGCTCGACGAGTCCCAAAGTCAGGTTCCTCATCATGGCCAAGCGGTGATCGGACTTCACGCCCAATTTCAGTCTACGTTTTTGGTGTCTCATGGTCTCTTACCTCAATCATCTCAACTTCGAAGATCAGACTTCAGAAGTTTGTTTCAGTTCCTTGGTTTTCTCGGAGATCAGCTCGGGTGAAAGATCAAGCTTCATTCCAAGACCCAAACCCATCTGGTTCAGGATGTCTTTGATTTCGTTCAGAGACTTGCGGCCGAAATTCTTCGTGCGAAGCATTTCGGATTCAGTTTTTTGAACGAGTTCGTAGATGTAACGGATGTTGGCGTTCTGGAGGCAGTTTGCACTGCGGACAGAGAGCTCAAGCTCTTCGACGGACTTGAAGAGGTTCTCGTTGACGTCAGAAGACTTCGTGTCTTTCTTGGTTTCAACGACTTCAATGCCTTCGTCGAAATTGATAAAGATCGAAACTTGGTCCTTCATGATTTTCGCCGCGTAAGCGAGCGACTGTTCAGGAGAGACGCTTCCATCGGTCCAGATGTCGACGGTCAGCTTGTCGTAGTCGGTGTGTTGACCAACACGAGCATTTGAGACGGAGTAGTTCACGCGGGTCACTGGAGAGAAGATGCTGTCGATGGCAATGGTGCCGATCGGGCTGTTCTCAGCTTTGTTACGATCCGCAGAAACGTAGCCACGACCCCAACGAACGACAAGTTCGCCACGGATGTGGGCGTCTTTGCCGAGGGTCGCGATATGGTGCGAGGGATTGAGAACTTGAATCGAATCATCGGTGCAAAGATCAGCAGCTGTAAGAGCTCCAGGACCTTTCTTATCAACGATGATCGTTTTTTGCTGAACGCCATCAAGACGGAGACGAACACCCTTAAGGTTCAAGATGATGTCTGCCATGTCTTCAGTGACATCGTTGAGAGTGGAAAACTCATGCAGAACGCCTTCGAATTTCACGCTGGTAACAGCGCAACCTTGTAGGGAGCTCAGAAGAATACGACGAAGACCGTTTCCGATCGTGTGACCGAATCCGCGCTCTAATGGCTTCGCTACAAAGCGACCATAAACGGGTGTCAGGGTCGAGCGGTCAACTTCGATCATTTTGGGGCGAATCAGTGTGGTCCAGTTTTCTTGAATCATGAGTTTCCTTATCTCCTATGAGAAATAATCAGCATTAACGAGCAGGACACGAGAAACAATCGGAGCGATTAGACGCGACGACGTTTCGGAGGACGGCAACCGTTGTGAGGGATCGGCGTGACATCTTTGATCTGAGAGATTCTCAGTCCGACAGAAGCCATGGCACGCAGGGAGGACTCACGTCCTGCGCCGGGGCCCTTCACTTCAACAGCAACGGTGCGCATACCGGCATCGTAAGCAGCTTGAGCGACTTCCGTTGCAGCGACTTGAGCGGCAAAAGGAGTGCTCTTGCGCGCGCCACGGAAACCCTTCTTACCGCAGGTCGACCAGAAGAGGGCGTTTCCTGCGGGATCAGAAATCGTGACGATCGTATTGTTGAAGCTCGAGAAGACGTGAACAACGCCTTGCGAAGGAACTTTTTTTGCGAGTTTCTTTTTCTTAGCGGTATCGACAGCAGCCATTTCAAATCCTCATTACTTCAGCGATTTCACGGATGCCTTACCGGCGACCGTCTTGCGGGGACCCTTGCGGGTGCGGGAGTTCGAACGCGTTCTTTGGCCGCGAACAGGAAGACCTTTGCGGTGACGAATGCCACGGTACGACTGAAGGTCGATGAGTCGCTTGATATTAAGACCGACGTTACGACGGAGGTCACCTTCAACAGCGATTCCCTTTTCGTCGAAGTAGTCCCGAATCCGCGAAGCGGAGACTTCATCGAGATGGTCCGACTTAAGAGCGGGATCGATCTTAAGGTCTGCAAGCATTTTTTTCACGACGGTTTTACCCAGACCGTGAACGTACTGAAGAGCTACGTCGAGACGTTTGTTACGGGGAATATCCACACCGGCAATACGAGCCATATTTTTTCCTTTACCTTCTCAGACCTAAAAACATTAACCCTGACGCTGCTTGTGCTTCGGATTTTCGCAAATCACGCGCACCGTGCCTTGGCGACGGATAATTTTGCATTTGTCACAGATTTTCTTTACGGATGCTCTTACTTTCATGACTTCACCTAAAAAAATGTATAAACTTCGACCTTAAAATTTAGTCCCCAGATTTCTAATACTGTTTTTTCCCGAGTCAACCCGAAAACCACTCTCGCAACAGAGCATTTTTCCAGCTCTCTCTAAGTGGCCTCCTGGCCTCCGTGTCTAGGCTCCCTTCTGGAGTTCCCCAACCACTTTCTCGAGACGGATACTCACCTGGTCTAAAGGACCTTCGCCCTGAATTCCAACGAGACGATCTCCGGCTTGCAAACCCTCCACGATCCCATCCCTTTGCTCGATGTAGAGCTTGTAACGGGAGCGGATGACATCAGGCTTGTCGTCTGAACGCTGAGCGAGCATCTGCCCGTCATCGTCGCAGATACCAGCCTTTTTGGGGGGGTTCAAACGTTCATGATAAACACGGCCAGTGCGAGGATTAACCCAGCGACCCGCCAGACGGCCCACAACTTCGGCCTCGCTCACTTTAAGCTCCACGGGCACCGGACGTCCCAGGCGACTTTCACGTGCCACAAGGCCAATCAAATACACGGACTGGCCACGCGTGCGGGGATAGCCATCGAGCACCAGAGCATCAACCTTCGTGGTGTCGAGAATTTTCAGCACTTGAGATTCAAAGACCTTGTTGGTGACGTCGTCAGAAACCAACTCGCCACGAGCCAAAATATCTTTTACCGAAAGGCCCAAGGCCGAACCGGAGCTAATTTCAGCTCGGAACAGATTGCCCGTCGAGACGTGCACCCAGCCCGGGTGCGAATCCTGGAGTTCCTTAGCTTGGGTGCCCTTGCCCGATCCGGGGGGACCCAAGAGAACAATAACGGGAATCTTGGACATCGCTATCAGGCCCTACGACCACGCAGACGAGCTTCTTTGAGGAAACTGTCGTAGTTTTGGTTGATGAGGTGAGACTGCAGCTGGCTCATGGTATCGAGCGCAACGCCGACAAGAATGAGAAGCGTCGTGCCTCCGAAATGGAAGTTAACGTTGAATGTCGAAATCAGAATGGTGGGCAAGACACAGACGATCGAGAGATAGATTGCGCCAGAAAACGTCAAACGAGTGATGATAGAATTGAAATAATCTGATGTGTGCTTTCCTGGGCGGATACCGGGCACATAGCCACCGAACTTGCGAAGGTTCTCGGCGAGATCGTTCGGGTTGGTGCTCACAGCGGTATAGAAGAAGCAGAAGAATACGATCCCCAGCACAAACACGATATTGTAGCCAAAACCACTTGGCGTGAACCACTGTTGACCCTTTGCGGCCCACTCTGGCCCAAAGAACGAGAGCACAGTCGCAGGAAACAGAATCAGGGTGCTAGCAAAGATTGCAGGGATAACGCCTGCAGCGTTGATCTTAAGAGGTAGGTGTGAATCCTGTCCTCCATAGACTTTTCGTCCAACCATTCGCCGCGCATACTGAATCGGCACGCGTCGGTTGCCTTGCTCGAAGAATACGATCGCTGCGATCACGATTACCATGATCACCAAAAGCAAAAGCACTTGTCCGTAACTCAGCGTCTCATTATCCAGGGAAAGCTTGAGAGACCCCACTCCGTGGAAAAGTGATGAAGCAATACCTGTGAAAATAATCAACGATGAGCCATTACCAATGCCTTTGTCGGTGATCTGTTCACCAAGCCACATCGTAAAGATGGCGCCCGCCGAAAGGAGAATCATCGCCATCAAGCGGAATCCCATCCCGCCATCTGACACCACGGGCGTCCCTGTGACGGGACTCGTGAGACCCGCAAGGCTTGCCGTGATAAAGAAGCCTTGCACCAAGGCAATACCAACTGCGAGATAACGTGTGAACTGATTGATCTGACGACGTCCGCCTTCGCCTTCCTTTTGGAGACGTTCGATCTTGGGGCTCATGACCGTCGCGAGCTGCATAATAATACTCGCAGAAATGTAGGGCGCGATACCTAGACCGAGAAGAGAAAGTTGCTCAAGGGCTCCGCCTGAGAAAAGATTCAAGAGGCCAAAGACCGTTCCAGAGGCACGTTCTTGGAAGAACTCCGAGAGCGCCTGTCCATCAACTCCGGGAGTGGGAATATGAACGCCGATCTTATAAATCAACAAGAGACCAAAGAGCCAGAACAAACGATTTCTTAAGTTGCTATCCATGATTTGCCTTTCGCTTGAGAATCCTTTGGTACCCTATACCCTAAAAGAGTCCCCATCATGTCTCTTGCGTCATTTTTTAACAATAAACAAGCGCCGCCCTCCGAAGAGAGTGGCGCCCCATGTCATCAGCCCTCACACAAGAGAGTCGAATCCTACAAGAAAAACTAAGCCTTTTTTGAGGCGCTGCGCTTCTTACCCAGAGCTCCGTCGAGGTAAGTCTTCAGCTCAAGTTTCACGCCATTTTTTTCGAGCAGCGCTTTTGCTGCTGGAGCCACTTTGTGTGCCTCAAGAGACTTCGGCCAGGTCTTAGGAGCTTTGGTTCCAAAGATTGAAACTCGCACGCGGGGGTTCGAAGCCTTTCCGGCAGGAGCAAGATCTTTGATCGTAACCACTTGACCCGCCCACTGGGAGAGTTCTGTCACGTTGATGCGAATTTGGAGGGACTTCAAGGGGCTACGGAAGCCAACCTTTGGAAGCTTACGCGCGAGGGGCATTTGGCCGCCTTCGAACATCGGCTTCACACGGCCTCCGGAACGAGCCTTTTGACCCTTGTGTCCTTTGCCCGCGGTCTTACCGGTTTTGGAACCGATACCGAGACCTTTGCGCTTAGGTGCGTGGTTGCTTCCAACCGGCGACTTGATGTTGTTCAACTTAAACATGCTTCACCTCAACCCATTGGAGAACAGCGCGGACCATTCCGCGGACAGCAGGGTTATCTGCAATAATATTTACTTTGCCCACTTTGCCGAGGCCAAGGGCCTTTAGCGTGAGGACTTGTTCTTCTTTAGTCCGAGTTGTGCTGCGGACTTGGCGAACAAAGATTTTCTTAGCCATGATCTACTCCCAAACCTTTTAGAATCTCACTCTGCAGCGAGACGAGCCTTATACTGTTCACGCGTGCGGAGCTTACGAAGCCCTGCAATCGTTGCCTTCAAGACGTTATGCGGGTTATTGCTTCCTAAGCATTTAGTTAGGACGTTCTTCACGCCAACACATTCCATGACAGCGCGGATTGTGCCACCAGCGATAACGCCGGTTCCGGTTCCTGCGGGGAGAAGAATCACTTTACCTGAACCGAATCGACCATCGATATTGTGGGGGATTGTGTCATTCTTCAAAGAAACTTGGAACATTCCCTTTTTTGCGGCTTCTCCAGCTTTGCGGATTGCCTCAGGAACTTCGTTTGCCTTACCAAGACCGATACCGACTTTACCGTTGCGATCTCCGACGACGACGATAGCGTTGAAGCTAAAACGACGTCCGCCTTTGACAACCTTAGCGACGCGTCCAATATGGACCACGCGGTCGATGAGGCCGCTATCTTCACTTACGGTGCGATTTTGTTCTGCCATGTAATTTTCCTTTGTCCCTTAGAATTTCAAGCCAGCTTCGCGCGCACCGGCAGCGAAAGCAGCAACACGACCGTGGTACAAGTTACCACTGCGATCGAAAACGACCGCGGAGATGCCCAACTCTTGAGCTTTCTTAGCGACATCGCGACCCAACTGAGTCGCGTTGTCTTTATTCAAGGTCTTGTCCTTCTGGGTCCGAAGCGAAAAGAGAGTCGCCCCGAGGTCGTCATTGATCACCTGAATATTCAAAGCACGATTCGACTTCGTTACGCAGACGCGCGGGCGATCTGCCGTGCCCGCCACTTTCTTTCGAATACGGAGACGGCGGCTCAGCCGGATCACAACTTTATTGTCTGTGTTTTTGCGAATTTTACGCATACATCACCTCAAATTACTTAGCCGCAGCTTTGCCGGCTTTGCGACGAACGACTTCGTCGGAATAACGAATGCCTTTGCCTTGATAGGGCTCAGGAGGGCGAATCGCACGAATTTTTGCGGCGGTGTCACCCAAGAGTGCCTTATCGGCGGATTGAAGAACAATGGTCGTGTTGCCGTCGACTTTTGCAGTCACTCCAACCGGAAGAGGAAAATCTACCGGATGAGAGAAACCGAGAGTCAAACCAATCGCTTGGCCTTTGATGGCCGCGCGGTAACCGACGCCTTGGATCGAGAGTTTCTTCTCGAAGCCTTGAGCAACACCCTTCACCATATTGGCGAGAAGTGAGCGAGCCAATCCATGGCGGGCTTTCTGCTCGGCGGTATCAGAGGAACGACGGGAAGTGATCTTTGTTCCTTCAAGAACAAGTTCGATCCCCTTTGGGATTTCCATCTTGAGTTTGCCTTTGGGGCCCTCAACGTTGATGAGTCCTTGGGCAATCACAGCTTTGACGCCGCTTGGGAGTTCTACTGGAAGTTTTCCGAGTCGAGACATGATCTATAATCCTCTCTTACCAAACGGAGCAGAGATATTCTCCACCCACTCCAAGTTGGCGAGCTTCGCGATCGGTCAGCACACCACGCGATGTCGAAACGATACCCAGACCGAAACCATTCATCACAGGATCAATCTGTGTCACTTGGACATAGTTGCGGAGACCGGGCTTTGAAACGCGCTTCAGACCTTGAATGACAGGCTTGCGCAGATCAGAACCTTCATACTTCAGGTAGATCCTAAGAGTCGGACGATCAGCGCCAGCGACTTCCTTTGCGCCTTTGATGTAGCCCTCGCGAGTGAGAATTTCGGAAACCTTGCGATTCATTTTGCAGTTGAGGACGTCGACTTTAGTCAAACGAGCCAAGCCTGCATTGCGAAGGCGGGTCAAAAAGTCTGAAAGTTGATCATTCACCATAAATACCTCTGTCAGTTCCTGAATGGGAATCCGAAGGCGCGAAGGAGCTCGAGAGCTTCTTCGTCGGTCTTAGCGGTGGTTCCGATTGTGATGTTGAAGCCACGGATCTTGTCGACGTTGTTGTAGTCGACCTCAGGGAAAATAGTGTGCTCCTTGATACCGAAGGAGTAATTTCCACGACCGTCGAAACTCTTCGAGGGATAGCCGCGGAAGTCGCGGACCCGAGGAGATGCGATTGTGATGAAACGATCGAGGAACTCGTACATCTTGTCGGCTCGAAGAGTGACGACACAACCAAGGTTAATGCCAGCGCGCAACTTAAAGTTTGCGATTGCCTTGCGGGCCTTTGTGATCATGACCTTCTGGCCGGCGATACGTGAAATATCTTCAGCAAGAGCTTCAAGGGCTTTGGGGTTAAGGAGAGCGTCCTTAACCGAGCAGGAGATGCTGACTTTAGTCAGTTTCGGCAACTGCATTGAGCTCTTGTAGCGACCGCTCGACATAATCTTGGGAGCGATCTCTTTTGTGTAACGCTCTTTCAAACGTGGGACGTAATTGTCAGCCATTGCACACCTCTAAGGACTTAGCGCTTCTTCGAAAAGACGCGTTCTTTCTTGCCATCTGTTACTTTGAAACCGGTGCGACCGAGGGGCTTCCCCGAACTGTCGCAAACACGAAACTTGGAAGCGGGCCACCAGCGAAGACGGTCTTCGATGCCACCCTTGGGATTGGTTTGACTCGGCTTGACGTGGCGCTTGGTGCCGCCGATTCCATCAACTTGAATCATGCCTTTGTTGTGATCGACGGCCAGGACCTTCCCAGTTGTACGCTTGGATGAATCCGCACGCCAGAGAACAACAAGGTCGTCTTTTTTGAGATGTTTCACGCGATTAATCATAGAACCTCCGGAGCGAGGGACACAATCTTAAGCGATGCGCGTCCGCGAAGCTCACGAGCGACGGGACCGAAAACACGGGTTCCGATCGGCTCTTTCTGATTGTTGATAAGAACGGCAGCGTTGTCATCGAAACGAATGTAGCTGCCATCCAAACGACGCAGCTTGTTTGTCGTGCGAACGATGACGGCTTTCACAACGTCGCCTTTTTTGATTTTGCTTTCGGGGGTCGCCGACTTCACGGAGCAAACGATCACGTCTCCAACAGACGCGTAACGGCGTTTTGAACCACCGAGAACCTTGATGCACTTAAGCTCCTTGGCTCCGGAGTTGTCCGCGACAACCAATTTAGTTTGATGCTGAATCATACCTCACCTCACTCCGCGGCCGTCTCGAGAGCCAATTCCGTTTTCTTGAGAACTTTCAAGAAACGGAACTTTTTGTCTTTGCTAAAGGGGCGACTCTCCGTGAAAAGGACTGTATCTCCAATATTGAGACCCGACTCTTCGCAGTGAACCTTGTACTTCTTACGAGCAGAGACGATCTTTCCGGTGCGGCGCTCTTTGTAGCGGCGGCCAACGACCACGACGAGTGTCTTCTGCATTTTATTGCTACTGACTATTCCAGAGAATTCTTTACCTGACATACATCACCTCTTAGTTGGAACCCAAGCGAGAAAGAACTGACGCGAGCTCTTTACGCTTGTTCCGATAGTCGCGCAGGCTTGGCGACTGCATGTTAAAACGAATCGCAAGCAATTCCTTCTTCAGCTGACGCGCACGAGCCGCGAGGCTCTTACGGTCCAGATTCTGCAACTCGACGTTCTTGGCAGAAGTCTTCTCAGAAACCTTCTTGGGTTTTGCGGCGACGGTCTTTTTCTTTTTAGCCGCGGTCGCCTTTTGGGCAGCGGGCTTTTGGGATCCGCCTGCTTTCTTAGTCGCCGTGGTCTTTTTTGATTTTGTTGCCATTTTCTTCACCTACTTAAGAGAGTTGCGTCGAGCGCTGAATGAATTTCGTCTTCACGGGAAGTTTGTGAACGGCGAGCTTCATCGCTGCTTGAGCGACATCCAAGGTGACACCTTCCATCTCAAAGAGGATGGTGCCAGGTTTGACGACAGCGACCCAGTACTCAGGATTACCTTTACCGCTACCCATTCGAGTTTCGGCAGGTTTCTTGGTGATGGGCTTTTGAGGGAAGATCCGAATCCAGACCTTACCGCCGCGCTTGATGAAACGGGTCATCGCAATACGGCTGGCTTCGATCTGACGAGCCGTGATCCAGCCGCACTCTGTGCACTGGAGGCCGTACTCACCAAAGGAAAGCTTGCTACCGCGGTAAGCAAGACCACGCATTTTTCCTGTGTGGACTTTTCTGTGTTTGACTCTTTTAGGAGCTAACATTGCCGATCTCCTTAAACCTTATGCAGGAACTACTGGGGCTTGGGGGCGACCGCGTCCGAGACGGGTGCGCATATCCACTTCACCTTTGTAGACCCAAACCTTGATGCCGATGATTCCGTAGGTTGTTGCCGCTTCTGCGAAGCCGTACTCAATGTCAGCACGGAGGGTGTGAAGCGGGATCGAACCTTCAGAATACTTCTCGGAGCGAGCGATTTCTGCACCGCCAATACGGCCGGAACAGCGAATCTTCACTCCTTTAACGCCGAACTTCATGGCCTGTTGAATGGCCTTTTTCATTGCGCGGCGATATGAGATACGACGAGCGATCTGATTGCCGATACTTTCAGCAATCAGCTGAGCATCGGCTTCAGCTTTCCGGACCTCGGTGACGTTCAAATAAACATCATCGACGCGCTTGCCGATTTGCTTAGCGACATCAGCCTTAACGGCTTCAATGCCAGCACCTTTTTTGCCGATGGCGATACCAGGACGAGCTGCGTGCACGTTGATGCGAACTTTCGAAGCAGTGCGCTCGATTTCGATCTTAGAAACACCCGCTCCAAAGAGCTTCTCTTTGACGAACCTACGAACTTCGATGTCTTCCTTGAGGAACTGAGCGAAGTTCTTTTCTGCAAACCACTTGGAGTCCCAAGGTTTTGTGACGCCGATGCGGAAACCAATCGGATGTGTTTTCTGACCCATGATCAATTCTCTCCAGTCTTAGTCGACTTCTTCGTCTTCGCCGATTTGCGGGCCGCGGTCTTTTCGGAAAGCTTCAGAATAATATGCGAGGTGCGAGTGAGGCGAACATCTGCGCGACCTTGAGCGCGCGGCATATGACGCTTGATCCGAGGACCCTCGTTAACCTGAATTTCGCTCACGAAGAGACGATCCAGATCGGCAACGCCTTTTTGTTGAGCGTTGGCCAAAGCGGACTTTAGGAGCGAAAGAATAATCTTCGCAGACTTAACTTTCTCTAGAAGAAGAGTGCGGTGAGCGGCATCCAGGCTTTTGCCACGGACGAGTTCTGCCACCAAGCGACAACGCTGGGGAGAAACCATTGCCATCTTCAAGTAAGCTTGGGAGGCATAATTTTGTTCAACATTTTTCGCCATCTCAATATTCCTTACTTAACAGCCTTCTTGTCGCCGGAGGTGTGACCACCGAACTGACGAGTGGGTGCGAACTCCCCGAACTTATGACCGACCATGTTGTCGGAAACATAGAGGGGGATGAATTTTCTTCCGTTGTGAATTGCGAACGAAAGGCCAACAGCGTCTGGTGTGATGGTCGAAGCACGTGACCAAGTTTTGATCACGGTCTTTCTTCCAGCGCCTTGAAACTTTTGGATCTTCTCCGCAAGAGCGTTGTGAACGTAGGGACCTTTCTTAAGTGAACGAGCCATTATCTCACCTCAACCTTAGGACTTCTTGCCCTTCGCCCTGCGGCGAACGATGCGAGAATCCGTGCGTTTGTTATTACGAGTCTTGTATCCACGAGTCGGCTGACCCCAGGGAGTCACAGGGTGACGGCCACCAGAGGTACGACCTTCGCCACCACCGTGAGGGTGATCGACAGGGTTCATGCTGACGCCGCGGTTGGCAGAGCGAACACCCAGCCAACGACTGCGTCCAGCTTTACCGATCACGCGACCTTCGTGTTCGATGTTACCGACCTGACCGACAGTGGCGTAGCACTGCTGACTAATCAGACGGACTTCACCGCTAGGAAGGCGGATTTGAGCGTCTTTACCTTCTTTTCCAAGAAGCATGGCACCTACGCCCGCAGTGCGAACAAGCTGAGCGCCACTTTGGGGATAGATTTCGATACAGTGAACCGTCGTACCAACAGGGATGTTCTGCAGGGGCAGAGCATTGCCAGGCTTGATATCAGCCTTGGGGCCGCATTCCACGGTGTCACCCTTTTTAAGGCCAACAGGAGCTAGAATATAAGACTTCTCGCCGTTCACATAGTTCAGGAGGGCAAGGCGGGCGCTGCGGTTGGGATCGTAATAGAATCCATCAACCTTCGCAGGAATACCAATGTGGCTGCGTTTGAACTCCACAATACGGTACACGCGCTTATGGCCGCCACCTTTGTGGCGCACAGTTGCATGGCCCTTGCTGTTGCGACCGGCGAGTTCTTTGACCGCTCCGGCAAGCAAAGACTTAGGACCACGGCTCTTCTCGAGGTTGTCGAACGACTCGACCGTCTTTTGGCGAATCGCGGGGGATGTTGGTCGGAAAGATTTCATCTCTATTCCACTCCCTTATTTGATCTCGATGCGCTGGCCTTCGGCCAAACGAACGAGGGCTTTCTTATAGGCTTTGGTAGGAATCTCACCCTGTTTGGAGCGGCGGACCTTCTTGCGGAAGACCACGGTACGAACCGAGAGAGGCTTCACGCCGAAGATATCTTCTACGGCCTTTTTGATTTCAACTTTGGTCATCTTGAGGTCAACGAGCAAAGCGTACTCGTTGAGAGCTTCGCTTTGCTGTGTGGTCTTCTCACTAAGGAGGGGCTGAATAATTCTATCTGCAAACGTTTTCATCTTTGCACCCTTAAGCCTGGAATCTCTCGACCAGCGACTTGATCGCGTCTTCCGAGAAGATGAGTCCGTCGGTCTTAACGAAGTCAAAAGTAGTCCACTTTTCTTCGGTCAAAAGGTCGACGTTTTTGATGTTACGAACGCTCTTGGCAAGAACGCTGTCGGTTGCCGCGCTCACAACGAATCCGATGCGTGCGCTGCCGTACGAAAGACCTTCGAGAAGATCTACGAGAGTTGAAGTCTTAGGTGCCGACAAGGGGGCTGCCTTGAGAACGCGAATCTGACCGCTCGAGAAACGATCCGAAAGAACCGACGCGAGAGCGAGGCTGCGGACCTTCTTGTTGATTTTGAAGTGTCTCAAAAGAGGCTTCGGACCGAAAGTCACACCGCCACCTACGAAAATCGGAGCGCGACGACCACCGTGACGTGCGCCACCAGTGCCCTTTTGCTTGTAGACTTTCTTGCCGCCGCCGTTGACCGCCGAACGCGTTTTAACGGAAGCCGTCTTTTTGTAAAAACGGAAGCGCTGTCCTTCGCAGACGAAGTGTACGGCAGCTTCATTGGGCTCGATCGAAAAGAGCGCGCCCGTGGCTTCAAAGTCACCGACTTGCTTACCCTTAAGATCTACGACTGGAATTTTTACTGTTTCCATGTCCATCACCTTAGAGCTTGATTTCCACGTCGACGCCCGCAGAGAGGTCGAGTTTCATCAGCGAATCCACTGTTTGTTGGTTGGGTTCCATGATGTCGATGAGCCGCTTGTGGGTGCGGATCTCGAACTGTTCACGGCTCTTCTTGTCGATGTGAGGACTACGAAGAACTGTGAAACGATTCACAGAAGTGGGAAGCGGGATCGGTCCCGCGATTTCTGCTCCCGTACGCTTGACGGTCTCAAGGATTGAGACGACAGCATTGTCGAGCAGACGGCTGTCGAAAGCCTTTAATTTGATTCGAATTTTTTGCACTCGCATATCCTAATTCCAATCTCAATTTTCAGTTCTTCACAGGTTCTCAAAGAACAAACTTACGAACGTTGGGGGGTTATATACCAAGGTGTGAATGAAAGAAAACAAAAAAGATGATTTATTTTCAGTATAATTTCTAAGAGCCAAAAGGGACTCGCTCAGCCCTCAGAACCTTTTCCTACCCCTCAGCCGAGGCCAGTTAGCCGCTGGATGAGAGCTTTCTCCACATTCGCTGGAATACGATCATATCTATTGAATTCCATTGAGAAGTTGCCCCGTCCTTGTGTTCGACTACGGAGATCTGTTGAGTAGCCAAACATCGAAGACATGGGAACCTCGGAGGATACTGCCTGCCAGCTACCTGGGCGAGCGTCCATTGAGAGGACCTTTCCCCGACGGGCGTTGAGGTCACTAATGACGTCGCCCGTGGAGGTGTCAGGGACAAAAACCTTGAGACTCATGACGGGTTCAAGCAGATGGGGCTCAGCCTTGCCGATCAGCTCCTGAAAACCATGTGAAGCGGCATACTGAAAAGCCAGTTCGTTCAGCTGCTCGCCCTCGTGGAATTCAGCGCCTGTGAGAGCGACTTTAACATCCGTGAGAGGAAAGCCCGCGATGGGTCCCGCTCCAAGCATTTCACGCAGAGTTTTAAGAACACAGTTCTGAATTTCCTGAGGCAATTTTTGCAGACTGAGTTCACTGATAATTTGTGTTCCTGCGTTTGCAGCAAGCGCTTCGATCCGCAGTGCAACTTTTGCGAAGAGATTCTTGCCTTGAATGACTCGCTCGCAGCGCCCTGTCGCCTCAGCCGCGCGACCCACAGTTTCCTTATAGGCGACTTGCGGCTTGCCTACATTGGCGTTGACTTTGTGTTCACGGAAAAGACGATCCACAATAATTTCGAGATGCAATTCTCCCATACCCGAAATGAGATTTTGTCCGGTTTCCTCATTGTAGAAAACACGGAAGGTCGGATCCTCGAGCGCAAGCTTATCGAGCGAGCTCTTGAGTTTTTCTTCATCGGCCTTGGTCTTTGGTTCGATCGCAATGGAAATCACGGGCTCGGGGAAAATCATCTTCTCATACTGAATAGGATGCTTTTCTGAACAGAGCGTGTCCCCCGTTGTTGTAAAACGGAGTCCGACCGCCGCAACAATCTCTCCTGCAGAAGCCATCGTGACGTCTTCTCGCTTGTTTGCGTGCATGCGCAGGAGGCGCCCCATTCGCTCGCGTTTGTCTTTGACGACATTCATGACACTTTTATTGGATTCGAGAACTCCGGAATAGATGCGTAAAAAAGTGAGTGTCCCGACATAAGGATCGTGCATGATCTTGAAAGCGAGCGCCGAGAATTCTTCATCAATACTCGCTTTGCGCGTGAGATCTTTGTCTGGCTTTGCAGGATCGAAACCGTGCATCGGTGGAACGTCGAGCGGACTCGGTAAAAAGTCAGTCACAGCATCGAGTAAAAACTGAACACCACGATTTTTGAAAGCAGATCCACAAAGAACGGGGACTACTTTTGCTCCGAGGGTGCCCGCCCGAAGGCCTCGCCTAATCTCCTCGTTTGAAAGCTCCTCGCCAGAGAAAAATTTTTCGAGCAGAGCATCGTCGCTTTCGGCAGCGACTTCGATGAGTGCGTCACGCGCCGATAGAGCAGCGTCAAGCATGTCTGCAGGAATGCTTTCAATTTTGAACTGCGCGCCGAGCGAAGTGTCGTTGCTCTCCCAAACAATGGCTTTCATCTCGATGAGATCGACAAAGCCTTGGAAGTTCTCTTCAGCACCAATGGGCAAGTGAATCGCCACGGGGCGGGCGCCCAATTTTTCACGCATCTCCGCCACGACGCTATCGAAGTTGGCACCCATTCGATCCATCTTATTAATAAAGGCAAGCCGAGGGACATGATAGCGATCCGCCTGCCGCCATACGGTTTCGGACTGGGGCTCGACCCCTCCCACTGCGCAAAACACACAGACCGCACCATCAAGCACTCGCAGTGAGCGTTCCACTTCGATAGTGAAATCCACGTGTCCGGGGGTGTCGATGATGTTGATACGAAAGTCTTTCCAAAAACACGTGGTGGCTGCGGAGGTGATAGTGATACCGCGCTCGCGCTCTTGCTCCATCCAGTCCATGGTGGCTTGGCCGTCGTGGACCTCGCCGATCTTATAGTTCACACCTGTGTAGTAAAGAATGCGCTCGGTGGTCGTGGTTTTCCCGGCATCAATGTGCGCGACGATACCGATATTGCGAAATTGGCTGAGTGGAAACTGTTTCGTCGGGCTGGACATCTTGAGGCACAACCTTAGAACTCATCGAGCAAGGGATCAAGGAGAGGGCGATCCTTGGCGAGTTAGCGACTATGAGGCAAAACGTAGAAACACTCAGAGCGCGAACGCGAGGTCCAGACGCGAAGTGAGCGGTCTTTGAACTGGTCCATCCCGTAGCGGAATTCGATCAGCCTACGGCGTTCTGGGGGGCGACCGGGCATATTAGGAGGATTAGCTGGCGTGCCCGGATCTAGGTACTCGAGACCCGTTTCACCGATAATTCCTTTTTTGGTTGTATAGGCCGCTTCAAAGCCTCCCCGAGCCGTCCACACGTCACCGAGGTTCACTTTGTTGAAGGACATAAAGACGCCCCTTGGACCCACTGCAGTCACCTGAGCCTCAACAACTTTGCCGCGAGAATTCTTTCCTTCAAAAGCCCGGACCTGCAGGAAATCTGGACACACGACAGCGCTGTCACGCTCATCCTCGATTGAAGTGCCTGAATAGAGAACGTAGTTTGCTGCGAAATCGGTGACAGGTTTTTTGGAACCGGCGGCCAGGCTACCGAATGAAAGAAACAGAGTTGCTGCAAACAGAGTTTTTTGAATAATTCGCATAATTGTGGATCCCACAGATCATTGCGAGCGTCTAGTGGAGAGGCTTCAAAACTTTGCGAGATGCTAAAAACACAAAACCCGCCAACCCTTGCAAAGCAGAGGGTGACGGGTCAGGACCGCAAAACCTGCGGGAATTTAAGACAACTAAACCTACTACCAGCGGAAGTGCGAGAAAGCCTTGTTGGCTTCTGCCATCTTTTGGACGTCTTCGCGCTTCTTGATCGCTCCGCCACGGTTCTCAGCAGCATCGAGGATCTCGTTTGCGAGGCGCTCGGTCATGTTCTTGCCTTGGCGTTCTTTGGAGTACTGAACGATCCAACGGGAAGCCAGGGACTGACGACGTTCAGGGCGAACTTCGACGGGCACTTGGTAAGTTGCACCACCGACGCGGCGGGAGCGAACTTCGAGTGCGGGCTTGACGTTGTTGAGAGCTTTCTTGAAGATCTTTAACGGATCATCTTTGAGTTTCTCTTCGATGATATCGAAAGCGCCGTAGAGGATCTTCTCTGCGACAGACTTCTTGCCATCGACCATGATGTCGTTCATGAACTTTGCGACAACGCGGTCCTTGAACTTAGGATCAGGAATAATTTCTCGTTTAGCTGCTACGCGACGACGTGCCATTTTATACCTCTTTAAGCCTTAGGCTTTTTTGCTCCGTATTTGGAACGGCTTTGTTTACGGTTCGCGACGCCTTGGGTGTCGAGTGTTCCGCGGACGGTGTGATAACGAACACCGGGCAAGT